>CAZZIE010000008.1:49150-53281 GCA_964654185.1 uncultured Spirochaetaceae bacterium
GATACCACTGGTGGACTCCCGGGCGCGC
This sequence comes from uncultured Spirochaetaceae bacterium, assembly GCA_964654185.1. Lineage (GTDB taxonomy): Bacteria > Spirochaetota > Spirochaetia > DSM-27196 > PWMO01 > CAYFQV01. The sequence continues at coordinate 49,179 of CAZZIE010000008.1, forward strand.
TTCACCGACGACACGGTCCTGACCATTGCCACCGCCGCGGCCATTCTCGATGGACGCAGCTACGGAGAAGCGTACAAGGAGTTCGGCCGCGCTTATCCCCACGCCGGGTACGGCGGCTCCTTCATCGGGTGGCTTCGCTCGCCGTCACTCGAACCCTACAACAGCTTCGGCAACGGCTCGGCCATGAGGGTGAGTCCGGTGGGATGGGCCTTCGACGACGAGCGGGACGTCCTCGATCAGGCGGCCGCATCCGCCGCATGCACCCACAGCCATCCGGAAGGCGTAAAGGGCGCCCAGTCCGTCGCGCTGTCAGTCTGGATGGCCAGGCGCGGCGAATCGAAGGACACCATCCGCCGAGAAATCGCCGAACGCTTCGGCTACGACCTCGACCGCACCATTGCGGAGATCAGACCTGATTATCATTTCGATGTTACCTGTCAGGGCTCTGTGCCGGAGGCCCTTCGCTGCTTTCTGGAGGCGGACGGAACGGAGGAGGCGATCCGCCTGGCGATCTCCCTGGGAGGGGACGCCGACACCCAGGCGTGCATTGCCGGCGCCGTTGCCCACGCGTTCTTCGGACCCGTATCCCCGGAGGTGAGCGACCACGTGCGAAGCCGCGTCCCCGAGGATCTGCTCCGCCGGCACGACGAGTTTCGACAACGATTCTTCTAGCGGGGGCGGATGGCACCCGGCGGCGGATGGCACCCGGCGGCGGATGGGGACCGGTGGCTCTCATTTCGGCGGGCGGGTGCATTTGACCGTGTCCGCCCTCCATCGCGATCTTCACAGAACCCATGGAAATACGAGAACTCGAAGATCCCGTGCTCACCGAGCACCTGAACAACATTGCGGCCGACGGACTGGACGTCTTCCTCCTCAAGGGGGGAACCGTGAGGGGCGCCCTCCTGCACGGTACGACGCTGGTGAATCAGATGCGCCGCAACCACGAACTGGGCATCCTGGAGTCCCTGCTTCTCGGTCACAGTTACATTGCGGCGGGCCTCTTGACCGCACACATGAAGAGCCAGGACCGCCTGGCGATCACCATTGATACGGACGGCCCCGCCGACGGGCTCTCGGTGGAGTCCAACGTTCACGGCGAGGTGCGCGGGTATCTGAAGACCCCCGCCATCCCGGTCGAGGGGCCCGTGGAGAGCTTCGATCTCTCCCCGTACCTCGGATCGGGAATTCTCGCGGTAACGCGTTTTCCCCAGGGGGCCCGGCACCCCTACACCGGACAGGTGCAGCTGGTCTATCGCAGCATTGCCAAGGATCTGGCGCACTACTTTCTGGTGTCCGAGCAGACGCCGACCGCCTTCGATCTGAGCATCCAGTTCGACCGGGAGGGGCGCGTCGTCGGTGCCGGCGGGCTGCTGTTGCAGCGTCTTCCCGACAGCGCGGAAACGGATGTGACCGATCTCGAGGAGGCGATATCCGGCGTTCCCTCCCTCGGTGCGGAGTTTGCCGCGGGAGAGACGCCGGCATCCCTCATTCGCGCCCACTTCGGAGAGCTGGGAGCGGACATTGTCGGATCCCGCACGGTTGAGTTCAGCTGCTCCTGCAGCAAGGGACGCTTCGCACGCTTCATTGAGGGCATGTCCTCCGCGCAGATCCGCGACATGATCGACTCCGGGCCCTTTCCCTTGCGCACCACCTGCTGGTACTGCAACAGCACCTACGACTTCACACGGGAAGAGGTGGAGTCGATCTACCGTCGGCGGAAGCACCGGGAGGAGACGGGAGATGTCTCGCCGGAGGAGGGCGCACAGACCGGTGGCTCCCCCGACGAGGACGGGGGCCCGGATGACGGTCTGGTCTTCGAGTTCTAGGGGTCTCGCCGTGCAGGGCATTTCCTCTCGAAAGCCCCGGACACGACCCGGTGCCGGCTCGGACGCGACCCGGTGCCGGATCAGGCGGGTTTCGGTAGCGCCCGGAGTCTCCCGACGCGGCGATCAGTCGGGGGGTGGGTACGGAAGACCGAGGAGTCGCGCTTTCGCGGCACCGGGAGCATCTGGTGCAGGTAGGACCGCCCGATGTTGTCGATCTTCTGCAGCGCCGATGCGAGCCCTTCGGGGTCGCCGGTGAGTTCGACCGCGCCCAGATCGGCGGCGTATTCCCGCGAGCGTGACAGGCCGAACTGCAGGAGAACGCTCGCCGCCGGCGCCGCGAGCAGCACCGCGATGACGGTAATGGGAACGTGTGCCTGCGTCATGAACGCGACCGGCAGGTAGAAGAGCAGCAGAATCCATCCCACCCGGGCAATCACCACCGTAATCATGGCAACGACCTCTACGATCCGGAAGAAGGTGAGATCCCGGTGGCGAATGTGGGTCACCTCGTGGGCGATCACGCCGGCGAGCTCCCGGTAGGTCAGCGCCCGGACGAGCATTGGCGTCACCACGAGGAGCGGTTTCTTCACGGTGCCCAGCGTTGCGGCGTTCAGGAGGGGCGCGTTGAGCACGTAGAGCGCCGGCGGGTCCGCGAGGGATGCCCTTCGGGCCAGATCCTGTACGAGTCGTACCAGCTCCGGCGCGTCCGGGTAGTGCAACCGTGTTGCATTCGCCGGCCTGGCGGCGCTCGCCTGCTGCTGCGTCCACACCGCCACGAAGATGATCACCCCAACCGCCAGAGCGAGGCCCGTCGCCCCGAGTACCTGCAGTCCACTCACAATCAGAAGCGCAACCATGGCGACGAAGACGATCACGGTCTGTGCAAAGAAGAAGCGTTTCTGCCGTCGGATTTCCCGGATCATCAGGTGGACCGCTCCCCCGGTGACTGCGTCGCGGCTCTGCGAACGGCTGTGCGCATGCCCGTGCGGATGGCCTCTTCAATGGCGGACAGGGTCTCGATCTCCCGGAGGGCGTCGCGGCTGGTGTAGCGCGGAGTCCGATCCTCCTGGAGACACTCCACGAAGTGGTCCCACATGGCGCGGTGGGGCGAAATATCGCTCCGCGGAAGCTCCCGGTGCCTACCCGTTGCATCCTCCAGGAGAAACTCATCCCGGGTGTAACGGATGAGCCCGTCGGTACCGCGGAGGATGAAGTAATCGCTCTTGCCGCCGAGGACGCCGGAGTGGGAGAAGACGCCGAACACGCCGTCCGGGTACTCCAGGATCACCGAGACGTGGTCGACCTCTCCGTAGCCTTCGCGATAGCTCCGCCCGACGGCGTGAACGTGGGTCGGTGCCCCGAAGAGCCGCGCCTGCGTCGCGAGCTCATGAACGCCGCCGTCGAAGAGTACCCCAAGAGGATACTCCGGACGGATGCGCCACTCGGTGTCGCCGAAGTCGCGCTCACCCGAGGCGTGCGCCTGGAGTCGGGCGTGCCGGGCGGTCTCGTATGCAACGGCACGTCCGACGCCGCCCTGCTGAAGCGTCCGCTCCATGGTGTCCCAGACCGGTCCGTAGGGCGCCTGCTCCAAAACGTAGATCCGTCCCTCCGAGCGATCCTCCACCTCACAGAGGGCGCGCGCCTCCTCTACCGATACGCCGATGGGCTTCTCGAGGAAGGCGGCTTTACCCGCTTCCAGGGTCGCCGAGGCAACGGGAGCATTGAGGGGGATCGGCGTGAGGATGACGACGGCGTCCACGTAGGCATCGTTCACGAGATCATGGTAGTCGTAGTGGAACCGCGCCTGCGGGTAGGCGGCGCGTACCTTGTCGGCGGTGGCCTGCGACCGCGCCGAGAAGGCGGTCACCTCGAAGGAGTCGTGGAGGCGCTCAACCTCCGGGCGGTGGACGCGCTCCCAGATCAATCCCGGTCCAACGATTCCCAGTCGTAACTTCTTCACGTGGTACTCCTGCTTGGAATCTCCGGCTGCGGCGCCGCAGGGTCAAGGGCGCGGTGCACGGTCCAGGGCGCGGTGCAGGGTCAAGGGCGCCCTGCAGCAGACAGCGCTTGATACTACCCGCTCAACGCCGATACTGAAAACGATGCGGGACTGCTTTTCGGCGTTCCAGGGACGAACAGCGCGGCCGGCAACGGCGTGCGCGGGCAAGGCGTCACGCAGGTGAGACGAGACGGCATGACAACGAAGAGTCTACGAAACGGAGGCGTATCTCGAGACGTGCTGCCTTTGGTTGCCCTCGCGGTGCTTCTGGCTGT
>CAZZIE010000008.1:53291-55626 GCA_964654185.1 uncultured Spirochaetaceae bacterium
CCCGGCGCAGGATACCCCGCTCCACTGGGCGGCGCGGCACGGCCACGTGGAGGTCGCCGAAGGGCTCCTGGCGAACGGCGCCTCCATTGAGATCTCGAACACGCTGCAGCGCACGCCGCTTCATCTTGCGGTGACACATCCGCAGATGATTCGCTTTCTCGTCGAGAACGGCGCGGACGTGAACGCTACGGACGCCCTTGGCAACACCCCCTTGCACCTTGCGGTGCGATACGAGGGAGAGGTCTCCCTGCTGCTGGAGCTCGGCGCGTCGGCAAACGCGCGGAACTATCTGGGAGATACGCCTCTGGAGATCGCCGTTCGGAAGGGCAACACCCGGCGCAACCTGGAGGTGGTCTCCGCGCTGGTCGAGGCCGGGGCGACCAACGAGATCAGGTAGGGAGGACCCCGGCAGGCACTATGGGGCGCAGCGACTCGATTCTCATCATCAATCCCACACGGTACCCGCAGCGAGTGCCCCGCCTCACGAAGCTTGCCACGCGGATGGGGCTGGCGCCGGTTCGCATTACCGAGAGCAGGGATGACTTCCTCGTTGCGGTCGAGGAGTTCGCCCGGGGGAACCGGCGGTACGCGCTGATCTGGGGCGGCGACGGAACCGTGCACGATGCGGTGAACGTGCTGATGCGCTGCCGCGACGAGGGGATGGACCTCGAGCAGAAGGGGGTCGGCTTCCTCCGTGGCGGAAGCGGCAACGGCACTCAGGACTCCTACGACGTGCCGCGGCGCCTGCGCAACCAGATCACGGCGTACCGGACCGCCATGGAAGAGAACATGACCGTTGATGTCGACCTCCTCAAGGTTCAGGCGGGAGAAGAGGCGCGCTACGGTCAGCTCGTGGGCATGGGGTTCGATACCCGGGTGCTCCGTCGCCGCCTCCACGGGGAAGAGGGGGTGATCCCGCCGGGGGTGCTGCGGTACATCTACGCCGCGGCGCGGGTCTTCTTCTCCCGGGACTGGGCGCACCGGTCGATGTCCCTGGATCTGAGCGACGGGAAGTACGCGTTTCGGGGCGTGCGCATCAACGCTGAGTTCGCCTTCGACCGCATCCGCCGGGACGTCTCGGTGAGCCTCCTGGAGATCGGGACGCGGCCCTACTACGGCGCGCTGTTCAAGGTGTGCCCCGATGTGGTGTGCAACGACGGCATGATGGACGTCTACGCCTACTGTTTCACCCGGCGTCTCCAGGTCGTGGGGAACGTCCGGACCCTCTGGACCGGCCGCCACGGCGTCATCAACGACCGCCTCATGGGCAAACGGAGTCGCGGCGTAATCGAGCGCTACGAGGTTCGCACCGCCGACCTCTACGCACCCGACGAGGAGTACTACCACGTAGACGGGGAGTTACTCCCGCTCCCGCGCGATCCCTCGCGGCGGGTCGTCTCCCTGACGCTTCTTCCGCAGGCGCTGCGCTTCCTGGTACCGGCGAGTTACTACCGGCTGGTTCACCCCTTCACGGATGCGTAAGGTCGCCGGGGCGGGGCGCTTTGTGGTACCCTTCGGCATCGACATCTATGAGGCATCTTGAAGTGAAGTTCCGGAAGGAGGTCCCATGGCGCAGGTGCGTCTTCCCATTGCAAACACCGATCAGGAGTATGTCCTTCAACCGTCCAAGATCGTCTGCCTGGGTCTGAACTACCGTGAGCACATTGCCGAGAGCCTGTCCGTGAAGGCATCGGGCAGGGCGCCTGATGAACCGTCCGAGCCGGTGCTCTTCCCCAAGACTCCGAATGCGCTCATTGGGAGCGGTGAGACGATTCATCTGCCGGCGATCCTGGAAACCTACCGGTTCGAGGAGCCCCGCACCGACTACGAGGGTGAAATGGCGCTCATCATCGGGGCGACGTGCAAGAATGTCGCACCGGAGGGTGCCATGCGCTACGTCCTCGGATTTACCTGCTTCAACGACGTAAGTCAGCGCAACATCCAGAACGGCGACCGCTCGGGATGGTTTCGGGGGAAATCCTTCGATACCTTCGGGCCGATCGGGCCGCATCTGGTGCTGCGCGAAGACCTCGGGGATCCGCAACGGCTCGGCATTGAGACCAGATTGAATGGGAAGGTGGTGCAACAGTCCAACACCGCGAAGATGATCTTCGACATTCCGACGATCGTGAGCTTCATCTCCCGCAACTTCACCCTGGAGGAGGGGGACGTTGTCGTCACGGGAACGCCGAGCGGGATCGGCCCCCTGGCGCCGGGGGACATCGTGGAGGTCGAGATCGAGGGCATCGGGACACTGTCGAATCCGGTGGTGGCGGAAGAGGCGTAGCGATCGGCCCCTCACGGCCGCGTGCGGCTCAATCTACCGGGGCGAGCT
>CAZZIE010000008.1:55726-60614 GCA_964654185.1 uncultured Spirochaetaceae bacterium
GGCGTAGCGATCGGCCCCTCACGGCCGCGTGCGGCTCAATCTACCGGGGCGAGCTCGCGGATGAAGGCGCGCACCTGCTCGACCGACTCCAGGAAGTAGTTCGCGCTGGAGACGTCCAGACCCACCTTGATGGTGTAGTCCTCCGGGCCGAGCATCCGGAAGATGTCCTCGTCGGTCCAGTCGTCCCCGATTGCCGTGACGAAGTCCCATTTCTGCCGCTGATACCACTGCGTGGCGGCGCGGCCCTTGCTCACGTTCGAGTTCTTGATCTCCAGCAGCTTGTTGCCTTCTAGAACCGAGAGGTTGAGGTTCGAAGTCAGGCTCAGCAGTGCATCTTTGAGCTCGGACAGTCGCAGAGCGGCAAGCTCCGGTTGCGCCCGCTCGTAGTGCCACACCAGGGAGTACTCGTTGACGGTAATTGCGGAACCCGGCGTGCGGTCGCGGTAGAGCTCGAGGACCGGCTGAATGATCTCCTTCCACTCCGCGGTGACCTCTTCCATCTTCTGCCATGTGCCGTCGGTCTCACGGATCCAGATCCCATGTCCTGCAATGATGCCAACGGGCAGATCCTGGAGTCTGTTCTCCAGGAAGTCCCGCTGGCGACCGCTGATGATGACGACCTCGTTCTTCTCGTTCTCCGCGAGGTGCTGCAGGCTCTCCATGGTGTCGGCGTCGGGGACGCCGGGCATCTCCCCGTAAGAGATCAGCGTTCCATCGTAGTCCACCATGATGAGGCGGTGCTTCGCCTTCTTGTAGCTTTCGATGAGACGCCTCTTCACATCCGAGGAGAGCTTCTTCACCGAGAGGGAGCTCTGGAGAGCGCTCGCCGCATCCAGCTTCTCCATGAAGTCCTGTGCCCAGTAGTGGATGTCGTAGCGCTTGAGACGCCGGTGCATCCGGTCACTCTTCTCCTGTTGCTCGGCGACCGGCATCTCCAGGGCGGTCTTGATGGCCTCGGCAATCTCGTCGATGTTGTTGGGGTTCACCGAGATTGCCTCGCCCAACTCGCGGGCGGAGCCGGCGGTCTCGCTGAGGATGAGCACTCCTTTCCGATCCCCCCGCGCTGCGAGGTACTCCTTTGAAATCAGATTCATCCCGTCCCGAAGCGGCGTCACCAGGAGCACGTCGGATTGCGTGTAGATCGCAGTCAGCTTGGGGAAGGGAACGGCGCGAAAGAAGTACTGTATGGGGTTCCAGCCAATGGTGCCGAAGGCGCCGTTGGTCGTGCTCACGAGCTCGTCGATCTCTCGCTTGAGCTCTATGTAATGTGGCACGTGCATCCGCGAGGGCGCCGCAATCAGAATCAGCTGCACCCGCTCGTGGTACTCCGGGTGGTTCTCCAGGAAGTTGTGAAAGGCCTTGATGCGCAGGGGAATGCCCTTCGAGTAGTCCAGGCGGTCCACCGAAAGGATGAGGCGGCGATTGCCGATCTCGTAGCGCACCTTCTCGATCTCGTCCTGGATCTCCGGCAGGCTGCTCGCACTGGAATACTTTTCATAGTCGATGCCCATGGGGAATGCGTCGACCTTGATCATCCGGTTGTTGAACTTGACGTTCCCCATGCTGTGCTCCGCCCCGAGGATGCGGCGAATGCTCGAGAGGAAGTGGCGCGCGTAGTCGTAGGTGTGAAACCCCACGAGATCCGCCCCAAGGAGACCCCGGAGGATCTCTTCACGCCAGGGCATCAGGCGGAACACCTCGTACGAGGGAAATGGGATGTGGAGGAAAAAACCGATTCTGGAATCGGGCAACTCCTCCTTCAACAGATGCGGCAGCAGCATGAGCTGATAGTCGTGCACCCAGATGATGTCCCCGTCCTCGGCAACCTCCATGACCTTCCGGAAGTACTTCTCGTTTGCGGCGCGATACGCCTGCCAGGTTTCGTTGGTGTACTGCGCGAAGGTCGGAAAGTAATGGAAGAGCGGCCAGATCGTGTCGTTGCAGAAGCCATAGTAGAAGGACTCGAGCTCTTCATGTGAAAGCGGCACCGGGCGGCTCTTGTAGTCCTCCCGCAGGCGCTGGTCAATGTAGGAGGTCTGTTCTTCGGTGAGATCCTCCTCGGGAACTCCGCTCCACCCGACCCAGACGCTGTTCTCCTTCTCATGCATGGACGCCAGCCCGGTCGCAAGCCCGCCCATGCTCTGGGAAAACCGGGTGTTTCCGTCATCATCAATGGTCACGGACGTCGAGAGGCGGTTCGAGACGAGGATGATTTTGCTCATATCTTCAGTATACCGGCCCGCCTCGAACCCCGTAAAGGAAGCGGTGAGAGAGCAACTACACAGCCTCAGAAGAGTGTGATACCCTCCGTTTCCCCGACGGCCTCCGGTTCTCCGACCGGCGGAGCGTCTCCGTCACTGCTGCTGAAGATTCGTCACAAGGAGGTTCTCGTGCATACGAACGGTACTGCCGACACGGCGAGTTTTCTCAAGAGTCTCGGCTTTCCGGCATTGAGAATTCATCACGCCTTCAACCACTTCGACTTCTCCCGGGCATCCCGGCGCATACTGGTGATCGGGCCAATGGGCTCGGGAAAGACCGAGTACTCCTCGCGGGTGTGGCGGGACTCCCAGGTGGTCCTCCAGAAGTCTGCCGACCTCGCGGAGCGGACCAGCATCGACGGCGCGGATCGGCGGCGGGTCTTCTTTATCCGTTCCATCCTCGACCGGGAGCGCTTCCCGGACTACCCGCATGATGCGCTTCCGTACCGGGGCGGCTACGAGCGGTGCGGAGACGCGATCGCGGAGATCTCCGACTCCTTCGGCCTTGAGGAGGTAATCCGGGACCATCCGGAGGTCGGCACCTGGATCGTTGATGAGGCCTCCTTTTACGACGAGCGCATTGCCTACGTGGTTCACCGGGAATCGCAGGAGCGCGGGCTGATATTCATCTTCCCCACGCTGATTCTCAACTTCCGGAAGTCCCTCTTCAACGCGACGGCGTCGCTGCTGCTCGAGCTTGCCACGGACGTCTTTCCCCTCACAGCGTACTGCGAGCACCACGAGTGCATTCGCGACTCCTTCTACACCTACCGGTACTACCTGGTGGAGGGAAAGGAATGCCCGGCGCTCTACTTTGACCCCCTGATCATTGTGGGAGGCGACGCGCGCCGGGAGGACGCCCGGGAGCCGAACTACTGCACCCGCTGCGATGAACACCACTATCTCCCGGGCAAGGAGTACACCTACCTGGTCCTCAAGCCCCTGGGAGTGCAGGCATCCTACGGGAATCTGAAGCCCCTCCACGACGAGCTCCACGCGATCGGCAATCGCATTGAAACGTCGGAGCTGTACGCCAATTTCGTGGAGACCTACGGAGCCGACGCGGAGATGTACATGCGCGCCCTGAAAGTTCCCTGTATTGCCGAGCGCGCCCTGGTCTTTCTCTTTGCAGAGGAGAACCTCATCAGCGCGGACCAGGTCCGCACCCTGTCGGCGGATCTCGGTCTGGACCGTGAGTACCTTTCGCGACGCCTGTCGGACAACGGCAGACCCCTGGAGTTTCAGACTCCCACGGGCGATGCCGGCAGGCCCGCCCCCGGCCCTGTCTAACCCATGTAGTGGGCGCGGTCTAGCCGAAACGTTCTGTTGACAAGCCGTAGGGGCCGGTTTAACGTGAGCCAAACTTCCAACGGACTTACCCGAGGTACCGGGGATACGCCGGAGCCGCGGAGGGTCTGAACTTCAAAGGGGGACAAGATGCGTAAGCTACTGACAGTACTCATTGTGCTGGCTCTCGTGGCGCCCATGATGGTCATGGCGGGCGGCCAACAGGCCGAAGAGGGCCAGGAAACCGAGTACAGGATCGCCATTGCCTTCGACGTGGGCGGTCTCGGCGATCAGTCATTCAACGACTCCGCATACCGAGGACTCGTACAGGTCGCAGAGGAGTACAACGGCTTCGTCGATTCCGATGCAGTGGATGTGGACCATGGCCGACGGATCCAGCTCAAATTCCTGGAGCCCCAGGAGGGTGGACAGGACCGGGAGCAGCTCCTTCGAATTCTCGCCGAGGACGGCTACGGTCTGATCTTCGGCGTGGGCTTTGCGTACACCGACACTCTCGGCAAGGTGGCTGAGGACTTCCCGGATGTGCACTTCGGCCTGATCGACGGGTTCCTCCCCGATCTCACGGAGGACAGCAACATTACCTCGATCTCCTTCGCCGAGCACGAGGGTTCCTTCCTCGTCGGTGCCCTGGCAGCCATGTTCATGGAGGACCAGGGCATGGAGGACATGCGGGCCGGCTACGTCGGCGGCATGGACATTCCGCTGATCCACAAGTTCCACGCGGGCTACATGGCCGGCGCAATGTACGTCGATCCCGACCTGCGGGAAGAGGACATGATCATGGGGCAGTACATCGGCCAGGATCCGAACGCTTTCCAGGATCCCCAGACCGCCGAACAGATCGCCCGGAACATGTACAACAACGATGCCGGGATCATCTACCACGCTGCGGGAGCCTCCGGCGCGGGGGTATTCCAGGCCGCCTATGACATGGATCAGTGGGCTATCGGCGTCGACTCCGACCAGGGTCTCATATACGCCGAGTCCGACAACTCCCAGCAGCAGGCGATCGCCGAGCATATCCTCACTTCCATGCTGAAGCGCGTCGACAGCTCGGTCTTCCTGCTCTCCCAGCAGTACATCGACAACGGGGGTGAGGTCGACGGCGGCTATGTCACCTACGGCCTTGCCGACGACGGCGTCGGCGTGGCAGTGAACGAGTACAACGAGGACCTTGTCGAGCCCTACATGGCCGAAATCGAGGAACTGAAGCAGATGGTCATTGACGGCGAGATATCCGTACCGCAGGATGACGCGAATATCCCCGAGTGGCAGGAAGAGACCTTCTAGTATTACTATTCTCGGAGTCCGAGGGGCCG
>CAZZIE010000009.1:0-8894 GCA_964654185.1 uncultured Spirochaetaceae bacterium
GTCTCGTCGCTCCGGTTCGCGGCCCCCGGATCCTGGCCCGGATCCTGGCCGAGCTCCGTCCCCGTGCTGCCCGTCCCCGTGCTGTTCCTGGTGCCCATGAGAAAGGAGCCGGCGGCGACGCGGACGAAGGCGGTCTTCGCTGTTGGCGGGCTGCTTGTGTTGCATGCTCCGTGTGCACCGTCTGCACCGGCGACGGCAGCCGAGGCCGCCAGAAAAAGGAGCAGAGACAGAAGGAATGGTGGCGCGAGGCGAAGGGCGAGTGGCGACATGGCTTGTTCACAAGTTTCGTCGGTTGCAGGGCTCGGCGCCAGTGCGCTCGCCATCGTTCGCCCGTGTGCCGGTTCGTGCCGGTCAATTCGTGAACGCCGGGAGTCCCTTCACGGAAGATGCCATGCAGAGAGAACGGGGTGCTCGTGCCGCCAGGGATGAGCTTCCTCGAGTTGGGCCGCGACCTGGAAAAGGAGATCCTCCCGACCGAGGGGGGCCAGGAAATGCGTGCCGATGGGAAGATGCTCCGCCGTCCGGAGGGTCGGCACCGACATGGCGGGGAGGCCGGTGGTGTTGGCGATCGGGGTGTAGGCAACCAAACGGTTCAGGAAACCTCGCATGCGCTGGAAGCTCCAGGACTGGTCGAAGGTCCCGATGGGGTGGGGCGGCTCGCTCAGTACCGGGGTGAGCAGAAGGTCGTAGGTACCGAGGAAATCGCTCACCTGCCGTTCGATCCGCTTCAGCGTTATGTGGGCGACCTCGAGATCCGCCGGGGTGCTCCGGCGGTCGATCCCGGCAAGGCCGCGGGTGAAGCGCTCGAGGACGGGCTTGCCGTCACGGCGGGCAACCGCCATGAGACAACGAAAGAGCGTTGGATTGTTCAGGAGCCCCCGAAGCGGCGCCGGGATTTCCTCACGCTGTTGGAGCGCCTCGCGAACCTGTCGGTACACCAGGCCCGCACCCTGCGCCCAGAGTTGGGTGAAGGCGTCCGCGAAAGCGTCACCATCTATCGCCGGCCTTGCCTCTTCGACTGCGTGGCCCAACTCCTCGCACTGTCGCGCCATGCCCTCGACGGCGCGGATGCATTCCGGATGGGCGGGGTTGCCGGAGAAGTCCGTCGTGGTGAAGGCAATGCGGCAGCGCGGCGGCGGCTCGCTGATGACGTCGCGGTATGTGCGTTCCGGCCGCGGCAGGATCCAGGGCTCCCCGGGGCGGGGTCCACAGATCGCGTCCAGCATGGCCGCGCTGTCCCGGACCGTCCGGGAGAGAACGTGGTTCACCGCCAGGCTCCCATCGTAGCCCCAGAGTGCGGAAGGATTCCTACCCCGGCTCGGCTTCAAACCAAACAATCCGCAGCACGACGCCGGGATGCGTATTGAACCGCCGCCGTCGGCGGCGTGGGCAAGCGGCACCATGCCGGAAGCCACTGCGGCCGCCGAGCCGCCGCTCGACCCGCCGGGCGAGAAATCGGGGTTCCAGGGATTCCGGGCGGCTCCGTGGAGCGCCGACTCCGTGTACGGCAGCAGCCCGAACTCGCAGAGGTTGGTGCGGCCGAGATCCCGTACACCCGCGGCGAACATCCGCTGTGCCACTTCGTGGGTCCACTCAGGGACGTGATCTTTCAGCAGGGCCGAGCCGAAGGTCATTGTGGTGCCCTTTACCTGAAGGCTGTCCTTAAGCAGAAACGGGACCTCCGCGAATGGCGCGTCGGGCGGGGCCGCGTCTGCGTCCGCGTCAGGGCCCGCTCCCGCCGCCGCTTCCCGGGCCGCGCCTGCGGGCGTTCTGGAGTTCGCGTCCGGGGCCGCTGCCGCGCCCGCGCCAGCTCCGGGGGCCGCGTCCGGAGCCGGGTCATCGGTGCGTCGAATGACCGCGTTGAGCCGGGGATTGAGTTCGTCGATCACGCGCCGTGCCGCTTCCGCCACCTCACTCCTGGAGACCTGTCCGGTCCGAATGAGCTCGGCGAGCCCCAGGCCGTCGTAGTTCGCATACTCTGCTGCATTCATGTGTGGGCACAGGGTACCCTGCCGGACGAACCTTTGCCAGACCGGTGGGGGTTGTTTACGTTCCCGGAAGGTGGTGTCGCTCCCCGGCGACGCTACTCTGCACCGTGACAATGACCCGCGCCCGTTCCACCGGGCCCGGGGCGGGATTGCCGGCCGGCATAAGCGGGATTACGGAAACCGTCAGAACGGCCGTATTGGGGTCATTGCATCTCAACGGGAACGAGACCGGCCCGGCGTAGCGGTTGCCTTCGGCGGCGGCGATCGCCGCCGAGACTGCTGCGCTGAGTTGCTCCCGCTGACCCGGGTCGAGGGGGCGCAACATGCCGTGACGAAGGGACAGGCACTCTCCCGATTGCAGCATCGTCTCACCGGGAGAGCTCGCCAGAAGCAGGCGTCCGCGGCTATCGAGAAGGAACCATGCCTCCGTCTCCGCCATTCCCAGGGGGCGGTGGCCATTGAGCCCGTGATCCGTCCGGAACGGCTGCACGCGGGAGGCGCCGAGCTCACTCGCCGCGGCGGACTCCGCCGACCGCTCCCAGAGGCGCGTGAGGGTATAGCGGACATGAGGAAAGAGGAGGATGCCGAGCTCACGATCCGCCGGGCTCACCGGCCCGGGTGACGGTGACTGCGCCAGGAAGAGCTGAACGCCCCATCGATCGTGCGGGAAGACCGTCCAGGTGAGCGCCTTCACTATGTCGAGGGTCCGGCAGTACTCGGTGTAGAATGGATGCCGATAAAAGGAGGGCGGCATGGGGTAGTCCTCCGTGACGGCAAAGAAGTCTCCGGGCCAGCTGAAGACCAGCGGAAGGAGAGGATTCTCGCCCGCGTAGTACTCGTCGTACCGCCGTTGCCAGTCCTCCCCCATGGCCGGAGCCGTGGTTACGGAGATGAAGTCTTCGCCCGGCGGGGTCGCCCAGGTGATCATGGGAATGTGCGATGAGAAGGTCCGGCCGAAGAGCCCCAGGAGATCCGGCAGACTTTCCGGATGAGCAAGGACTTGCTGCAGCGCCCCAATGAGGCGAAGAGCGTGCCGGTCGAGCCCAGGTACCTGCGACTCCTTCTTCCTTGGCAGGGCGATCAGGGCGGGAATCGTATCCGCCGGGTCCTTCGGCTCCGGCGTCGCGGCCGCCTCAATTTCCTCACGGACCGAGGCGCGGACGGCATCCGAAGAGAGGAGTCCGTCCCGGAAGGCGTTCCCTACCGCCTCGGTGCGGTTGGCGCTTCCGGTCTTGCGGAGTACCTGCCGGATGTGATTGCCGACGGTGAAGACGCTGATGCCGAGTGCCTTCGCGATTTCGCGGTCGGAGAATCCCTCGGCGCATAACTGCAGGATCTCAAGCTGTCGCGGTGTCAGTGGTTTCGAGCCGTGCCCGTCACTCACACAGGGATATTCGATAATCTTACGCGAATAGTCAAGAAACACGGACAACCTCGGCGACGGCGGGGCGGGGACGGAGCTTGGCGATGGACGGCGCTGGGCGGGGACGGAGCGGCGCGTGCGCGACCACGCAGAGTGTGCCCGGGGTGCCCCGGCGACCGGTGCAACCCGGACGGACCGTCGCCGGCCGCCGCGCAGGCCGGCGGGATAAGCCGGACGGGCCCGCGGGCCCGTCCTTGCGTGGGTCAGATCTTCTCGTAGTCTGGAATGTCGACGCGCTCGCCGCCCTTGAGGGCGGACTGGTGGGCACAGATGCCTACGGAGGTCCAGTTGGCAGCCTGGGCGGCGTTGGGGTAGGGGTCGCGGTCTTCGACGAGGGCGGAAACCATCTCGTGGACCAGGTGGGGGTGGGAGCCGCCGTGGCCGCCGCCCTGGACGAAGGAGAGGTGCTCCTCGTCGGTTACGGCCTGGGTGAACTTCCGAATGGGCTCGGGGAGGCGCTGGGCGAAGTCGGGCACCTCGACGCGGGACGGGATTTCCGGCTCCGGCTTCTTGGCCGTGTGCAGCACCGGATTCTCGTCCTCGATGAGCGGCCATTCGTAGGATTTCTTTGAGCCGTAGACATCGATACTCTCTCTGTACTGTCGGGCCGTGTCCCAGAGGAACCGCCAGACATGTGCAGCGACATCCGAGTCCTTGATGCTGATGTGGCAGGACTCCACGGCAAAGCGGTTGCCCGAGCGCGTGGCGACCTCTTCGTTGACGGCGCCGGAGCCGAAGCAGCTCACGTAGTCCGCCAGGCCGTCGACCATGGCCAGGACCGGGCTCACCACGTGGGTGGCGTAGTGCATGGGGATCATGTCCTTCCAGTAGTCGGGCCAGCCCTCCATGTCCTGGGGGTGGGAGGCCTGCATGTACTGGATGCGGCCGAGCTCGCCCTTCTCGTAGAGCTCCTTCACAAAGAGGTACTCCCGGCTGTACACGACGGTTTCCGCCATCATGTATTTCAGGCCGGTCTCCTTCACCAGGGCCACGATCTCCTTGCACTCCTCGAGGGTCGTCGCCATGGGCACCGTGCACATGACGTGCTTGCCCGCCTTGAGCGCGGCAATGGACATGGGCGCGTGATCAGGAATTGGACTGTTGATGTGTACGAAGTCGACATTGGGATCCTTCAGCATGTCCTGGTAGTCGGTGTACCGGGTGCCGATGCCCATTCGATCGCCGAGGTCATCCAGCTTTGCCTTGTCCCGCCGGCAGATGGCTGCAATCTCCGCCCGGGGATGCGCCTGGTAGATGGGCACGAACTCCGCGCCGAAGCCCAATCCGATAAGTCCTACGCTTACTTTGTCCATTTCGACCTCCTGGTGGTTTCCGTGGCGTCCCGATCGCCGGGTTGCCGGTAGCGATAGATAGAGGACGCCTTTGATTGTAGGCCGGGCCGGTGCTCCTGTACATGGAAAATCTCGCATGGCGGTGACGTTCTTGCCCTAGTGGGGGGGCGTTGTCGGGTCGGTTGGCGCGGGCGGCCGGGACGCCGGGTAGGCCGCCGGTCCCAGGAAAGCGGTGCCCGGCCCGAGGCGCGGCGGGCTGCGGTGCGAGGACGTCGGTTTCCGGGCGCGTGCGGCCTGTTGCTGCGTGTACGTCTGCCGATTTTCTTTTCCTTTCGAACTTTTCTTGCTATCCTTCTAACCCATGTTGGCTAATGACAGGAGAATGAAAATACTCGAACTGCTTCGGGAAGAGGGTTCGGCAAAGGTGAGCTATCTCAGCAAGCTCTTCAGCGTCTCTGATCCGACAATCCGGCAGGACCTCGAAGCTTTGGAGCGGGAGGGCTTCGTTATTCGTGAGCACGGGGGTGCGTACCTGCGTTCCCTGAGTCAACAGGTCCGGACCATGTCCCTGCAGCACTCCGAGCATCTCGAAGAGAAACGCCGAATCGCGAAGACGGCGGCGCAGTACGTGGATCCGGGATCGACGGTCATTCTGGACTCCGGATCGACGACGACCGAAATCGCGAAGCTTCTGGTGAGCGTCGATTATCTTACGGTGATCACGAACGCGCTGAATATCGCGCTCACTCTCGGTTCCTCACACGGAATCACGGTTCACGTGACGGGCGGCGAGTTCAAGGCACCAACGCTTTCCCTTGCAGGGGATCGGGCCGCCGCGTTTTTCGAGAACGTAAACGTCGACACGCTTTTCCTTGCAAGCGGCGGCATTGACAGCAACTACCTCTTGACCTACCCGGGCTTTCAGGATCTCAGCGTGAAGAAAGCCATGATCGCGGCGGCAAAGCGCACCTTCCTGGTTGTGGACTCCTCGAAGTTCGGGAACGCCGCTCTCGCCTCGCTGGGTCCCATCTCCTTGGTGAACAGCGTCATTACCGACTCCGCGCTTTCGTCTGATCAGCGCGCCGCGATCGAAGAACGCGGGGTGGCGGTAATCATTGCGGAGTAGTCGACGCCGAGCACGGGGCGCAGAAAATACCAAGTAAAACACTTTCGATTACGTTTGTATTTTTTTCGATTGTTTGACAAATAGCCACACCCGGGATACCATGCTTCCGAACCCAATTCTTTTCGGGAGGAGTCCATTGTATTCCCACACGGAGCTCAGAGCGCGAGCCACGCGCCTCCGGATTGAAATGCTCAATATGATCTTCGATGCAGGAGAGGGGCACACAGGGGGCTCGCTCTCGGCTCTCGATCTCCTCGTGGCGCTCTACTTCGACGAGCTGAATGTTGACCCGTCAAACCCAATGGATCCACTTCGCGACCGCTTCGTCATGAGCAAGGGCCACAGCGTCCAGGCGTACTACTGCGTTCTTGCCGACTGGGGATTCTTTCCTCGCGAGGAATTGAAGACCTACGGAAAGTTCGGGACCCGCCTGTTCGGACACCCCACCACAAAGGTGCCGGGAGTAGAGCTTCCGACGGGTGCGCTGGGCCACGGTCTCTCCGTCGGCGTCGGAATGGCCCTCGGCGCGAAACGCGACGGTGCGAGCTATCGAACGTACGTCCTCATGGGCGACGGCGAGCAGGCGGAAGGAAGCATATGGGAAGCGGCAATGTCCGCCTCCCATTACGAGCTGAACAACCTGGTGGGCATCATTGATCACAACAAGCTGCAGATCAGTGATGAAGTCGATCGGGTAATGCGGATCTCGTCACTCGTGGACCGGTGGGCAAGCTTCGGGTGGCGGGTCGCGGAAGTCGACGGCCACGACTTCAGCGCCCTGCGCAACGCCTTCGAGGAGAGTAGGGCCGAGGAGTCGAAGCCTACACTCATTGTTGCTCATACCAAGAAGGGATCCGGGATCTCGTTCATGGAGAACGAGCTGAGCTGGCACCATCGCGTCCCCAAGCAGGACGAGCTGGAGGCAGCGATCAAGGAGCTGGAGTCCAAGGCGGTGGAGATTGAACATGGCGACAGATAGTGTGAAAACCCAAACGGCCACCCGCAAAGCCTTTAGCGGCGAGATCGAGCGTTTGGCACATGACGATGACCGGATTTGCGTGGTTACCTCCGACGCAAAGGGTTCCGTCACACTGAAAGAGTTCGAGAAGCACCTGCCGAACCAGTTCGTCGAAGTCGGAATCGCGGAGCAGAATGCGGTGGGGGTCGGAGCCGGTCTGGCGAACAGCGGCCGAACCGTTTTCGTCTGCGGCCCGGCGTGCTTCTACTCCGCTCGCGCCATTGAGCAGGTGAAGAACGATGTAGCCTACGCCGGCTCAAACGTCATAATCGTCGCGGTGAGCGGCGGGGTAGCCTACGGCGCGCTTGGAAGCACCCATCACTCCGTCCATGACATTGCCGTATACCGTGCAATACCGGAGGTGCAGATCGTGCTTCCGTCCGACGCCCGGCAGACCGAGTGGGCGACGCGCGCCCTCGCCGAGCGCGGCGGTCCCGCGTACATGCGCCTGGGCCGCAATCCCGTGCCCGACATCTACACGGAAGAGACTCCGGACTTTCGCCTGGGGCAGGCGCACCGGCTACGAAGCGGCTCCGACATTACCATTGTTGCGACGGGCGAGACGGTGCACCACGCCGTGACTGCGACGGAGCGCCTTGCCGCAGAGGGCATTCAGGCAGACCTTCTGGATCTTCACACCATCAAGCCCTTCGACCGGGACGCGGTCCTTTCGTCCGTCTCTCGAACCGGCGCAGTCGTGACCGTGGAGGAACACAGCGTTCACGGCGGTCTTGGTGCGGCCGTGGCGGAGGTCCTCTCCCAGGAGCTGCCGAGGCCAATGCGGGTGCTCGGATTCCCGGATGAGTTTCTCGTGGCGGGCAGCGGGGCCGAGCTCTTCGAGCACTACGGCATCTCGGCGGACGGCATTGCCGCAGCTGCGCGTGATCTGCTTCACGTCGGACCGAAGATGGAGAAATGACCATGGGTGGCGCCGAGTACGTTCTGGCAATCGACCAAAGCACGGCGGCGACCAAAGGGTTGGTGTTCACAAGCGAGGGTGAGCTGGTCGAGCGGGTGACGCTTCCTCACCAAACGGCGACACCGGCACCGGGGCGGGTCGAGCAGGACGCTCGGGAGATCCGGGACAACAGCTACCGCGCCCTGCGCGAGGTTGTCGCGCAGGCGGGGATTCCGGCAACATCGATCCAGTATCTGGCCATTACCAACCAACGCGAGACGGTGGTCGCCTGGGACAAAGAGAGCGGTGAGCCGGTGAGCCCGGTCCTGAGCTGGCAGGACTCCCGGGGCGCCGACCGCTGTGCCGAGCTGCGAAAGACGCACGGGGCGCCGTTCTTTCGGGAGCGCACCGGCCTCATTCCGGACGCCTACTTCTCCGCCTCGAAGGCCGAGGATGTATTCGCCCGTGCCCGAGCGGAGGGCCGGGATCTGTCGCGCATCCTCTGGGGCACGGTCGATTCGTGGCTGGTGTGGAACTTCACGAACCGAAAGGTTCACGCAACGGAGTACTCCAACGCCTCCCGTACGCTGCTGTTCAACATCAATACTTTACAGTGGGATAAGGAATTACTCGATCTCTTCGGCGTACCGCATGAGAGCTGTCCCGAGCCGCGTTCCTCGGACGCAGGCTTCGGGAGAGCCACGATTCCGGACCTTCATGACGGGCTGCCGATTGCCGGAATCATGGGTGACTCCCAGTCGGCTCTCTTTGCGCAAGGAGGATTCGACCCGAGCGTCGTCAAGGCGACCTACGGGACCGGTTCCTCCGTTGCGCTCAACGTGGGCCCTTTCCGCATTGAGCCACCGGAGGGCGTGGTGACCTCAATCGCCTGGGGACTGAACGGCAAGCCCGAGTACGTGTGGGAGGGAAACATCCACTGCGCCGGGGACACCCTGCAGTGGGTACGAAACAATATCGAGCTCTTCTCCGACATTGGGGAGGCGACACGCCTTGCCCGGGAGGTGCCCGACAACGGCGGCGTCTACCTGGTGCCTGCCTTTTCCGGGTTGGGTGCTCCTTATTGGGAGAACCACGCGACGGCAATCGTGACCGGTCTTACGCACTCCGCCCGGCGCGAACACCTCATCC
>CAZZIE010000009.1:8904-41860 GCA_964654185.1 uncultured Spirochaetaceae bacterium
TGCCGCATTGGAGTCGATTCCCCTGCAGGTTTACGACCTTCTCTCGGTTATTGCGCCGAAGGCGCCGACTGAGCTCGCAGAATTGCGGGCTGACGGAGGGGTCACGGCAAACGACTTTCTCATGCAGCTACAGAGCGATCTCCTGCAGATGCCCGTGCGAGTCGCGGGAATCGAGGAGCTTTCCGCACTCGGTGCGGTCTACATGGGTGGGATATCCCGGGGTCTCTGGAAGGATACCGGCGAGGTTGCCCGCCTGTGGAAGGAACGCAACCGGTATACCCCGAGAATGAGCTCGCCCGATCGAGCGGCGCTGCTTGCCGGATGGAAGCACGCGGTCAGGCAGGCGCTTCTGGTCCCGCAGCGCGACACACCCAATACTGGAGGTTCCGAATGAGCAGTGCAGCGAAGACATCCGTCGAGGCGACCAAGACCGCCGTTACCCTGGGGGTGATAGTCGCCTCCCGGGGATTCTTCAATCCGGCCCACGCCCGGACGGCGCGGGAGCAGGTGACCGCCGAGCTCGAGGCCCTGGGCATCGGCTATGAAATTCTTCCCGCGGATGCAACCCCGAACGGCGCCGTTGAAACGAGGGAGGATACCAGGAAGTACGCCGAGTTCTTTCGCGAGCGGCGCGATCGAATCCACGGTCTCCTTGTCGTGCTGGCCAACTTCGGTGACGAGATTGCGGTCGCCGACACCATTCGCTACTCCGGTCTCAACGTTCCGGTATTGCTGCAAGCGGGTAACGACCGGTCCGACCGCGTGGACATTGGCGGCCGCAAGGACGCCTACTGCGGGAAGATCTCCGTGGCCAACAACCTCTATCAGTACGGAATACCCTGGACGGATACGACCTACCACACCTGCGACGTGAACAGCGACACGTTCCGCGACGACCTTCGCCGTTTCGCCGGGGTGTGTCGCGTTGTACGGACGGTTCGCGGTGCGCGGATCGGCATGATCGGTGCCCGACCCGCACCCTTTCGCACGGTCCGCTTCAGCGAGAAGCTTCTGCAGAACAACGACATTACCGTTGTCCCGGTAGACATGTCCGAGATCCTTTCGGTGGCCAACGGATTCTCGGGTACCGACGATCGAGTGGCACAGAAGGTCGATGCCATCCGGGGCTACGGCAACGTGCCGGCACAGATTCCGAACGAGCAGGTTCAGCGGCAGGCGTGTCTCTCCCTGGCAATCGAAGACTGGATTTCCGAGAACGAGATCGATGCAAGTGCAATCCAGTGCTGGCCCTCGGTCCAGACGAACTACGGCTGCGCCACCTGCGTCACCATGAGCATGATGGGTGAACAACTGCGGCCGAGCGCGTGCGAAGTCGACATTACCGGCGCCATTTCCATGCTCGCGCTCGCCGTGGCCGCCGAGCAACCGTCGGCACTTCTCGATTGGAACAACAACTACGACGACAAGCTCGACACGGTCGTGGCCACGCACTGCAGCAATTACCCCAAGCGCTTCGTGGGAGGTGACATCGAGATCTCTCAGCTGGATGTGCTCGGAGAGTCTCTTGGCCGCGACAACTCCTTCGGTGCGATCAAGGGCAAGGTTGCGCCGGGAGGCATGACCTACTTCCGCATGAGCACGGACGATCGGCACGGCCTGATAAAGGCGTACGTTGGGGAAGGGGAGTTCACGGATGATCCCTTTCCCATGCACGGCGGGATCGCCGTGTGCCGGATCCCGCGGGAGCGTGAGCTCATGCGATTCATAACCCAGCAGGGATTCGAGCACCACGTCGCCATGGTTCGGGGATCGGTAGCGGACATCTTGGAGGAAGCTTCGGCCACGTATCTCGGATGGTCGACTCACAGGCACGAATAGGAAATCCGGTGCCGTCCGAAACGAAAAAGAAAGAAAGAAAATGAAAAAAAAGTTGACGGCACCAAAAGACACATGTTTGAATGAATAAACAAACCATTGACAAGTTCACTTGGAAGTGAACGAAACACAAGGGGGTAGAACATGAAACTTGGAAGCAGGACTCTCGTCCTCGTATTGACGTTGATCCTTGCCGTGGTCGTCGTTTCGACCGGCTTTGCTGCCGGCCAGCAGGAAGGTGGCGAGGCGGACGATGAGAAGCTGATGTACATCATCACGCCGACCTTCGCCAATCCGTTCTTCAAGTCGGAAAGCGATGCCGCCGAGGCAAAGGCGCAGGAGTTGGGTTACGAGACCGTTGCCCAGACGCACGACAACGATCCCAAGAAGCAGGCCGAGCTGATCGACCAGGCAATTGCGCAAAATGCCGACGCGATCATCCTCGACAACGCCGGAGCGGATGCAACCATCGAGGCGGTTCGCAAGGCCAAGGAGAACGGCGTTCCCTCGTTCCTGATCGACCGCGAGATCAACGCCCAGGGCATTGCGGAAGCGCAGATCATCTCGAACAACTTCCAGGGCGCCAAGCTCAGCGCCGAGGCGTTCGTCGACTTCATGGATGAAGAGGGCAAGTACGTTGAGCTGACCGGTAAGCCGTCGGACAACAACGCCCGGATCCGCTCCAACGGGTTCCACGAGATCATCGATCAGTATCCAGACATGGAAATGGTCGCCCGCGAGACGGCGAACTGGAGCCAGACCGAGGCGAACCAGGACATGGAGTCCATCATCCAGTCGCATCCCGACATCAAGGGCGTTATCTGCGGCAATGATACCATGGCCATGGGAGCGTGGGCGGCGCTGAGATCCGCGGGCATGACCGACGTCGTCGTGGTAGGCTTCGACGGCAGCAACGACGTCCGTGACGTGATCCTGAACCGTGAAGGCATGCAGGGCGGTATCAAGGCGACCGGACTTCAGCCGACCGTGCAGATGGCCGAGCAGGCCGTGATTCAGGCGGATCAGTTCATCCGAACCGGTGAGACCGGCAAGCCGGAGAAGCAGTTGATCGACTGCATTCTGATCACCGCGGAGAACGCTGCTCGCCTGGACAACTTTCAGCTGCACGATGAGCCGGTCGTGCAATAGGGCTCCGGCCCGCCGGTTGGCACACTCACTCCCGGACGGGGTGGGTGTGCAGCATTGAGAGAGTAACTGCGCTCTCGTCGGCGCGAGTGCCGGCGGGAGCGCTCGTCTGATCGGAGGAGATGTGAACCTGGTAAGCGCACATGGACGTACATCTGTTCGAGCAATGGTCCTGCTTCTCGCCGGAGCGGTCGTCTTCTCGGGGTGCTACATTGTCCGGAATGACAAGGTAGCAACGGAGAAGAAGAGCGAACTCGAACAGTACTTCGAAGGCCAGGGCGGTGACTTCGACGAAGACGCGTTCGTTGAGGAACAGTGGGACTCTCGGATCGTGCCCTTCGTGGAAGAGAACGCCGCGCCAATCGGCGAGGTTCTTTCTGCGATGCGGGAGAATCCCCGGGAAGCCATGGAAGAGTACGGCTTTCGAGAAGTCGAAGACCCCAAGAACCCCTACGCGCTCATGGTTCAGGGTGAAGGGGTTGTGACGTCCGTGAACACGGAGTCGCGTGCCGGAACGGCCGAAATCGATCTCCTGCCGACGGACGGTGAGGCTGAGCTGATCATACAGATCGGTCCGGTCTACCGCGGCAGCGCCGTGCGTGACGCGATCACCTTTCTCACATACGGGGACTTCACCAATCAGATGGAGTGGGCATCGGTTGGGCAGGCTATCAACGAACGAGCGGGCTCCTTGATCTTCGACGAACTCGAACGATCGGGACTTGCCGGAAAGACGATCAGCTTTGCCGGCGCATTCTCTTTCTACCAGGGCGACACGCTGGAGGATGAGACCCCCGTGGTCATGCCTGTGCTTCTCGACGTGCAGCAGGAGTAGAAATGAGCGTCGCGACGGATGACATTATCTACCAGACCGAACAGCTCACCAAACGCTTTCCCGGAACGCTGGCGCTCCGCGACGTGGACTATGCGGTCCACGAGGGCAAGGTCAATTGCCTGGTAGGAGAAAACGGCGCCGGGAAGTCGACCCTCATGAAGATCCTTGCCGGCGTCGAGCAGCCGACCCAGGGACGCCTGCTGCTCGACGGGTCTGAGATTACCCTGCGCACCCCCAACGAGGCGGAAGCACACGGAATCAGCATTATCTACCAGGAGCTGAACCTCTTTCCCAACATGAGCGTGGCCGAGAACATCTTCATCACGCGCGAGCGCATGCGTGGAGTGCAGGTCGACCACAAGGCGCAGCAGGAAGCCGCCAGCGCGATCCTCACCGAAAAACTCGGTCACGACATTGATCCGACGACACTGGTCTCCAGCCTGCGTGTGGGGCAGCAACAGATCGTTGAGATTGCCAAGGCGCTCTCGCAGGAAGCTCGCATTCTGATAATGGATGAGCCGAGCTCTGCATTGAGCGCGGAGGAAGTCGAGGTCCTCTTCAATGTCATTCACGATCTGAAAGGCAACGGGGTCTCCATCATCTACATCTCGCACCGTCTGGAAGAGATCATGGAGATTGGAGACACCGTTACCGTCCTTCGCAACGGCTACTTGATCGACGAAGGGAATACGAGCGAGATCGACATACCCTGGATTGTCGAAAAGATGGTCGGCAGGGAAACCGACGAGCGCTTCTACTACGAGCCGCGTGAGCTTGGCGAAGAGCTCTTTCGTGCCGAGCATGTGACGCTTCCCAAGTACGGCGGCGGCTATTGGGTGAACGATGTCTCCTTCGCGGTTCGTGAGGGAGAGATCCTGGGCCTCTACGGTCTCAAAGGCGCGGGGAGAACGGAGACCTTTGAGTGCATCATGGGTGTACACGATGAGGCCTCCGGGGAGTACTACCTGCGCAGCGAGCACGTTGGGGCCGCTTCCATCCCGGAACGAATCGACCAGGGCTTCGCCCTGTTGGCCGAGGACCGAAAGACCCTCAGCATCCTTCCGAACTTGAGCGTAACGGAAAACATCAGTGTGGCCAGTCTCAAGCGCTTCGTCGGTCGGCTATTCCAGCTCGACGAGAAGGCGGAGAAGGAAAGCGTCCAGGAGCTGATCGACCGGCTGTCGATAAAGGTCTCATCGCCGGATGCGAACATTGGAAGCTTGAGCGGCGGGAATCAGCAGAAGACGTTCATTGGCAGGTGGCTGCTCACGCATCCCCAGGTCCTGCTGCTCGACGAGCCAACCCGTGGCATTGACGTGCGGGCAAAGGGAGAGGCGTTTCGCATTGTCAGGGAACTCGCCAGGCAAGGAATCGGCATTATCCTTGTCGCATCCGAGCTCAAGGAGATCATGGCCATCTGTGATCGCATCATTGTTCTGTCGAAGGGACGTATTACCGGCGAGTTCGACCGCTCCACTATGAGTGAGGAGAAGCTCGTTCGCGCTTCGGAGGTTGGGCACAGAACCCAGGCGCACGCCTCCGCATCTCAAGAAACCGCTTCAACGGCGACTGGCTGAGGAGGAACAGAACACATGTCCAACGGCGATACCGGCGACACCACGGCTGCATCCGCTTCAAGGCAAGGCCTTACCATCTTCGGGTGGAGTCCAGTCGATCTCCTGCTGAAGCTGCGCACCTTCATTGCGCTGATTCTCGTTATCATCGTCTTCAGCTTCATTGCCCCCAACTTCTTCACCGTGCGGAACATGCTTGTTACCGCTACGCACATCACCGTGTTCGGCGTGCTCTCTCTCGGCATGACCCTGGTCATGCTGACGGCCGGGATCGATCTGTCGGTGGGTTCCGTCGCCGGGCTTGCCGGCATGCTGGCAGGGTGGTTCGTGAATCAGGGGATCCAGTTTGGGAATGTCACGATCTACCTGACGTTCCCCGTGATCATCATCGTCGTTCTCATTGTAGGAGCGCTCCTCGGCGCCGTGAACGGGTTCTTCATTACCCGGTTTGCCGTTCCCCCATTCATTGCCACCCTCGGCATGCTCCACGTGGGTCGCGGGTTTGCGCTCCTCACGTCCGAGGGGCAGACCTTCCCGAACCTGAACCGCTACCCCTTGCTCCATCAGCTCATGCAGGGCAACCCGAGTGAAGAGCAAATTCGCGAGGCGGTGACCGTCATACCGGGGCTGCGGTCAGGTGCAGAGCGGCTTGCGTCGACGTCGTTCGAGGTAATCGGAACCGAGTACTTCCTCGGCGTGCCGATCATGGTGTGGATCATGATCGTTCTCGCCATCCTGTTTGCATGGGTATCCAAGAAGACACGCTTTGGGCGTCATGTGTACGCCGTCGGCGGTAACGAAGACGCCGCGAGACTATCCGGCGTTCGGGTGAAGCGCATCAAGATGGCGGTGTACATGATTTCCTCCGCCTGTGCCGCCCTGGTCGGGGTCATGCTGGCATCCAAGCTGGTGGCCTCCCACCCCTCAACCGGTGAGACCTACGAGCTTACTACCATCGCGTGCGTAGTCCTTGGCGGCACCTCTCTCATGGGAGGGCGCGGGAGTATCCTGGGTTCGATAATCGGCGCGTGTGTGATCGTAATCCTGACCGACGGGCTGGTGATGACCGGTGTATCCAGCATGTGGCAGCGCGTCTTCATTGGTGCGGTCATTGTTGCTGCGGTCGTGCTCGACCACATTCAGCAGCGCGTTGAAGAGCGGCGCGCAACCGGCGCGGTGTAGCCGTTTGACGGCGCGCCGGCTCCGGCGCGCCCTTGTCCCGTTGCAGGCGCCCCACCCGAGCGCCATGCCCCTCTCCTTCGGCTGAGAACGGAATCGACGACATACCAACGTCCAGGCGCGCGGAGACCTGTCTCTTCGCGGGCATGTCGTCGTAGGAACCTACGGTCTCAACCTCTCAACCTGTCAACCTCTCCCGTTCCCGGTGAATCGAGCGATTGAGTACGAATTCGCTTGACCTAATAACAAACGTTATTTAATATACCATCTGTTATTTAAGCCTGACATCGATTGCAAGAAGAGGTGCGACTGTGGCGCAACCGACGACATTCACGCGGGAGCGGATCGTGGAGGCGGCCTTTGAGCTGACCCGGGAGGAGGGGTGGGAGGCCGTGACGGTCAGGTCAATCGCCAAACGGCTCGGGTCATCCACCATGCCGATCTACTCGCACTTCCGGTCGATCGAGGAGGTGGAAGGGGCGGTCCGGATCCGGGCACGGGCGTTGCTCGTGGAGTTCCAGGGGCGGGCGTGGACGCCGGAAGCGCTCCTGAATCTGGCTTTCGGCTACATTGCCTTTGCCCGGGACGAGGCGAAGCTCTTTCGCTTCCTCTTCATTGACCGGGCGGATGTCATTGGCGAGGAGGGAATGGGCAACATGCGGAGATCCTTCGTCGATCAGTTCGGCGACGACACGGCACAGGCCGATGCGCTCGCGTCGCTCGGCCCGGACGGCCAGGCGGCGCTGATGCAGCACACCTGGATTTTCACCCACGGGCTCGCGGTCCTGGTGAATGCCGGCTCGCTCCGGGACTGTTCGGACGAGACGATTCTGCGCCTGCTGAGCAACGCCGGTGAGGCCTTCTACCTCTGGGCGGCGGGAACGAACCCGGCGGTTCCGCAGGCGTCCGGGCCGGAATCCGGTGAGTCGCGGGAATCTGATGAGAAAGACACTGATAAGAAAGACAACAGTGAACGGAGAGATGATGATGACGAACAAGCCTGAACAGGCAGTGGATGTACGGGAGTTGCGCAAGCGGTACGGCGAGACCGTGGCGGTCGACGGCCTTTCCTTCTCAGTCTCGAGAGGATCGCTCTACGGGCTTCTCGGGCCGAACGGCGCCGGGAAGACGACGACCCTCGAGTGCATTGAGGGGCTCCGCGCTCCGGACAGCGGCACGATTTCCGTCATGGGCATTGATCCGACGGCGCACCCGCAGCAGTTGTGGGATGCGATCGGCGTGCAACTCCAGGAGTCGGGACTGCCCGGCACCATGACCTCTCGGGAGGCAATGGAGTTCTTCTGCCGGTACCACAAGCGGAAGCCGCAGCACGAGATGCTCGAGCGCTTCGGACTGGCCGCGCACATGGACAAGCAGTACGCGAACCTGTCCACCGGACAGCGGCGCCGGCTGGCCCTTGCGCTGTCGGTGGCGCACGAGCCGGAGGTGCTCTTCCTCGATGAGCCGACCGCCGGCCTGGATGTGCAGTCCCGCCTGGAGCTTCACGCGCTCATGCGGCAGCTGCGCGATGAGGGCATCTCCATTGTGCTCTCCACGCACGACATGGCGGAGGCCGAGAAGCTCTGCGATCGCATCGGCATCCTGATCCAGGGGCGTCTTGCCATTGAAGGCACGCCGAGCAGGATTACCGCGGCGGGTGATCGCCGCACGAAGATCAGGGTTGCATCCGCGCTGTCGTCGGTGCGGCGGGAGGAGCCGGCGATTGCCGGGACCGTTCCGGCGGAAAGCGAAGACGGCTACGCCGCGTTCTGGTCTGAGCAGCCGGCGGAGTCCGTTGCGGCCATTCTGGCGTTTCTGAAGGAACAGGACGATGAGCTCGTCGACCTCCGTGTCGAGCGGCCGTCCCTGGAGGAACGCTTCATGGAGATCACCGCGGAAAATACGAGGGGGGAGACAAGATGAGCGGTTACGCCCACCACTTTGCGTTTGATTTCAAATCCGGCGTTCGGGACACCACGAACATGCTGATGAACTATCTCTTCCCGATCGGCTTCTTCGTGATGATCGGGCTCTTCATGCCGAGCATCAACCCGGCGTTCCTGGAGATCATGATCCCCGGGCTGATCGTCTTTGCGATCATGTCGGGGACCCTCATGACCATTCCGGGCAGCCTGATCGATCAGCGCACCGCCGGGATTCTGCGGAGCTACCGGGTCAACGGCGTCCCCGCCGCGGCGGTCATTGCGATCCCCGTGGTGAGCGCCCTGGTCCACATGCTCCTGGTGTCCGCGTTGCTGACGGCGGCGGGGAGCCTGCTGTTCGGGGCGACTCTCCCGGTGAACTGGGGCTGGTTTGCCCTTGTGATCGTGTTGACCACGCTATCGCTGGCATCCCTGAGCGCCCTCATTGGCGTCGTGGCGCCTTCCTCCCGGGCCGGGACCCTCCTGGCGCAGCTGGTCTTCGTCCCGTCGGTGATTCTCGGCGGGCTCATGGTGCCGGCGGAGCTCCTCCCGGCGGGGATTGCCCGCGGTGCATTGCTGCTTCCGGCAACCGGGGCCATGCGGGGCTTCACGGCGCTCGCCATGGAAGGGGGCGCAGCGGGATTGAGCGGTGCGGCGCCGCTGCTTGTGCTGGCCGTGAGCATCGTCCTCAATCTG
Organism: uncultured Spirochaetaceae bacterium; assembly: GCA_964654185.1. Classification (GTDB taxonomy): domain Bacteria; phylum Spirochaetota; class Spirochaetia; order DSM-27196; family PWMO01; genus CAYFQV01. The sequence goes on from CAZZIE010000009.1 coordinate 18,093, forward strand.
ATCCTGTGCCGGGTCCTCTTCGAGTGGAATGCCCGGGCGAGGGGTGCCCGCCGCTTCATGGCGCTTCTCGCGCTTGCGCCCTTCCTGGTTGCGGTGGCGGTGTTGTAGGCGTGGCGCGGGGAGGCGGGGTGGCCGCGGGCCGGTCCCCGGCAGCGGACGTCCCGCAGCGTCGCTACCCGGGTCGGGCCACCTCCTCGACGCCGTCGAGCTCCAGCACATCTCCGTCTGTCACGAGGCTCGTGATTCCCTCCGCGCTGAAGAGGGTGGGGATGGCGTTCTCTCTTGCCCAGATGCCGATATGATCGAAGGGAGAGCCGTCCTCCACGACAATGCCGGCGACGCGCCCGGCGTAGGCGGCGGGATTGATCTCCCGGGTGTGGTGGAGCACCAGAATGAACCGCGCCGGGGGATCGCGATCGAGCCCGGCTACCGTGACGACCGGCGCGACCACCCGGGCGGCCAGGCCGGAGTAGCCGCGGACCTCGGCGGGGTGGGGTTCCGCGGGCGCGGGGGTGTCCCCGGCGGCGGCGGATCTGGCTGCGCTGTCCGCCGCTGTGGCGTCGGCGCCGGCGGGCGCGGCGGGCGTTTCGTCTCCGGCCGCCGGCGGGTCTTCCGGGGGTGCGCCGATCCAGGGCGGGGCGGCAAGGTGGCGTTGCTCTTCCAAGAGCCGTCGTCGCTCGGCGACCAGTGCGGCCAGACCGGGATCGGCGGGGTTGGCGGGGTCGGCGGGGTCGGCAATGGCGGCCCGGATCTCATCCAGGCGCAGGAACTCGATGCCGCCGGGGTGCCGGAGCGCGCCGGTACGCACAATACGTTCGGCCACACGCATCAAGACATAGCGCAGGTATCCGACCGCGCCCAGGTCGATGTAGTGGCCGTGGTCGTCCCGCACGGTGAACGACTTCCGCAGGAAGTCCAACTCGGCGTGAAGGTCGGCGGCCGCGTCTTCGGAACGGTGGCTGGTGAGGCCTTCGGTGAGGGCGCTTTGTCGCTCGGTAATGCGGCGGAGGTTTTCCGCATGCTCCGAGGAGTCGAGTCCCAGGAGGGTCCGGACTTCGCCCACGATGAGGTGCGGTGCCTCGGCGTAGATGCGGTAGTCCAGGTGGACCTCCCGCCGGGTGAGGCCGTACGTGGCAAGGAACCGCTCGAACAGCTTGAGGACCCTGCGGCCGCCTTCGAGTCGGGAAAGCCGATGGTAGACGACCAGGTCGCTCGAGTGGCGGGCGAAGAGCGCGGAGAGCTCAGGATCGGACCGCACCAGTCCGGCCATCTCCATGAGGGTGCCGCGCTTCCGGGTCAGCATGCTCGGCGTGAAGAGGAGGTCATTCACCTCGCTCGTGGACAGTCCGAAACGGTTCCGCAGCTCCTCCAGGGTGTCTTCGTAGAGGGCGCCGTGGACGACCAGCCAGTGAAAGGACATGACACGCCTGAGGTAATCTGCGCCGACTTCCAGGCCGTGCCGGAGATCCTCTGCGCTGGAATCCGCCGTGAGCTCGAGCATCGGCGCCGCCCGCTCCTGGAGTTCCGTGATCCGCGGGAGATACACATCGGTGAAGATGTTCTTCCCCTCCGCGGCGAGGGCGCGGACCCGCTCGAGGTGGGCGGTGCGGCGCGCGTCGGCATCCGGAAGGTCGAGCTGCCGAAAGTAGAGATAGCCGTTCTGCTCGGTGACATCCGTGTAGAAGAAGGCAAGCCCCGACTGAGCAGCTCCCTCGTTCCCGGCGTGCATCTCCATTCGGTGGAGCTCGGCGGCAAGGGGCGGTGCGGGTCCGGCGGGCTCCTGCCAGCAGAACGCTTCGTCCTCCGGTCGCTCCCAGGACACCGGGAACTCGCGACTGCGCACGCCCGTCAGCGGGCGCGCCTGGAGGAACACCGGGTAACCCTCAGCTGTGGTCCATTCGACGTCTACCGGCACAGCGAGGGCAGCTTCGATTCGTCGCGCGCCGGCGGCCAGCTCCGCCAGTTGTCCGGCCGGAGGGCGCGGAGCACCGTCGGGAACCTGCGCGTCGCGGACATCGCCGGTGGCTTTGTCCAGGGTGATCCGCGCCTTGGGTATGTCGCCTGAGACCGCGTCGCGGCACCAGCCGGCCACCGCGCTCAGCTGGATACGCGTGTCGTCTCCGCGGACCGGATCGGCGGTGAAGAGGACGCCGGATGGCGATCCCGGGACGAAGCGCTGGACCACTGCCGTCATTCCGACCGCGGCGGGATCGATTCCCGCACGGTCGTACGCTTCCAGGGCGCGGTCGCTGAAGAGGGAGCAGTAGCACTCAATGACCGCGCCGGGAACCTCTTCCAATTCCAGGTCGATGCAGGACTCGAACACGCCGGCCATGCTGAGGGAGGCTGCGTCCTCGCAACTCGCCGAGGAGCGCACCGCGAAGTGCTCGCCGCCCAGGGCGGTGAGACGTGACATGATTTCATCGGCAAATCGCTTTGGGAGGCAGCCGGCCCGGAGCGCCTCCACGATCTCATCGCTCGCGCTCAGGTAGCGTTGGGGTGGCGCCTGCGGGGTGGCGCCGGGATCGACCTCCGCCAGGACTGCTTCGTAGACCTCTGAGGACACCGCGAATCCCGCCGGGACGCGTAGTCCGAGCCTCGTCAAAAGGCCCAGGTTGACCGCCTTGGTCCCGAAGCTTCCGCGATCCGCCTCGGTCAACTCCGACAGCTCCTTGATCACCGCCATATGTGGGTTCCCTGTTTCTGCAGTATGGCCCGCATCCGGCGAGAATGGAATACGCGAAACGTGGGCTCCGCCTGCGCCAACGCTCACTCCCGGAAGGGGCTGCGGACGGTGATTCCGAGGTACCGCGTGCCCGGCTCGAAGCCCTCGCTCCACAGCACGGTGCATCGCGCGGCGTCCGCCGCCGCCAGAATCACGCCGCTGCCGTCCTCCAGGAGTCGGGTCACCAGGTCGATCGACCGGTTCTGCTTGTCTCCGGCAGCGGCATCATTGGCGTAGACGATCACGTTCGAGTCGATGAACTCCTTGCTCATGTGTCGTCGGCCCGGGCTACTCCGTCGCCACCGCGTGAAGATGTGCCGCGAGCTCGTCCGGGCGGGAGAAGAAGGGCGAGTGGGCGCTTTCCATGGTCACGACCCGCCGGCATGGAAGGGCGGCGTGCATGCGGCGCTGTGCGGCAAGGGAGATCGCCCGGTCCCGGGAACACTCAATGTAGGTGCGCGGGACGCGGCCCAAGTTCTGCTCCGTGTGGTCCAGCGGCGTCATGAACGGGGCGAGGGGCTGCGGCACGAGGCGCTCCGCCGCGAAGCGTGCGTCCTCTTCGGTGCAATCGGCGTAGAAGATCTCCCCGACGCGATCCGTCGGGAGCGTAGCGGTGCCCTGTTCCTCGTTGACCACAAGGTTCGGAAGCACGATTGCGTCCGCGTCGTGCTGCGCCGTCTCGAAGAGGTTCGACCCGGCGGGGAGCAGAAACGCCGTCACGTAGACCAGGCCGTGGAGCTTCTCGGGAATCTGCTCCGCCGCCTGGGTGATGGCGATGCCGCCCATGCTGTGCCCGACGAGCACGACCGGCTCCTCCTGTTCGGCCACGGCGTCGCAGACGCGGTCGGCGTAGGCGGAAAGGGTGACCTCGGAAACGGTGGTCTCGTCGTCTCCGTGACCGGGAAGATCGACCGTGCGGACGCTGTGTCCGCGCTCCGCCAGTCGCGGTACGACCTTATTCCAGCACCAGGCGCCGTGCCACGCCCCATGTATCAATACGAAGGTACTCACTTCGTTGCGCTCCTTTTCGCTGCGGTTGCAGTTTCCATCGCTCGCCGCAAGCTGCGGCGAGCATCTCAGAATGTAAGACTTTGTGGCGCTATCGCAAGGACGCCGCCGAGGACGATCATGACCGCCGAGCCGACGAGCTTGAGCCGGCGCCCCTGCGTAACCGAGAGGCGGTCCGAGCGGAAGGTGATCACGAAATTCACAAGGATCGCAGCCATTGGGACGATGTAGACGACGCCGTACCAGAGGGTCCAGGCGACGTGGGCGATGCCGATCTGCGCGCCGAAGGTGGATATCAGGGAGCTCATGTAGACCGCGGGCAGGATGGCGGTGCAGCCCAGTTCGACGCTGTTGACCACGACGGCAAGGACGGCGGTCGCACCCAGGGCAGCAAGGCGGGCGCCCGGTGTGGTCGCATCCGTGAAGCGGCGCACCACGCCGGCGGCGCGGCGGCTGAGTCCCGTCTTCTCCGCCTCGGACAGCGAGGCGACGCGCGGTCGGGCTCCGGGTCTCAGCAGCTCGTAGATGCCGATTACTCCCATGATCAGCACCCCGGCGCCGATGACCCGGAGAATCCAGGTGCCGATGTTCGCCAGGGCGAAGGAGCCGACCGCAATAATCGCGAAGATGAACACGACGTACACCGCCGCGGAGGCGGCGACGAAAACGCCCCCGACGGCGATCATGTGGCGTCGGCGCTGTGCGTACGTGAGGAGCGACAGGAGGATGAAGAGCACCGTGAAGGCGCAGGGGTTGAAGCCGTCGAGGAGGGCAATGGCCGTGACGAGGAGCGGGAAGGGCAGTTCCCTGACGGTCTCGGCGACCGCTCCTTCCGCCATGCCAGCCACAACGGCGAAGATGCCCGCCATTGCCAGGAGCACTCCGCCGCCCACCCAGAGCCGGATGCGTTGCCCCGACGGCTCTCCCCGGCGCCGCAACAGAACGAGGGCAACGACGGCGTAAAGTGCCAGGACGGCGGCCCCAATGGCGGCACGGAGGCCCGGACCGACCGCGCCGGCGTTGATCCCGTTGCCGCTGCGCGCGTGTTCCTCGGCGGCAGGGTCGGCGGCGGTGCGATCGGCCCCGGCGCCGTCGCCGCGCTCGGTCGCGGCGCGCTCGGTGCGGCTGCGGATGGGCTCGATGGTCAGGTCGGTGTCCGCTGCAACTGGTGGGGCAGCGGCCGCGGCCTCGCCGGCGCGGGCGTGCAGGTCGTCCAGGGCCTGGGCGATCTGGTTCTGAAAGCCGGCGTACGCCTGGTGCGACTCCATCCATTGCAGGGGACCGCTGCTGTCGGTGAAGCCGGCATAGACACGGTCACCGATCACCAGGCGCGGATAGCCCGTTGCCTGGCTGTCGAGGCGTGCCATGGTCCGGTGGAAGTACCTGCGGTTGGCCTGGTTGTCCGGGTCGCTTACTTCAAGACGGACGAAGGTCAGTTCGGGATAGTCATCGATCACCGTTTCGAGATAGTTGATCGCATCGTGGCAGTGGGGGCAGCGCTCACCGTAGAAGAGGACGACGGTCCGAGAGTAGTCGATGGGATCAGTGCCGTCGCCGCGCGGTGCCGGCTGCCCATGCAGCACCGCCGGCGCCGCGGTAACGGCGAGAAGCAGCACCAAGGCGAGGCTTGCAGTTCGCAGTGCGGGCGGGCGCGCCGGGTCGCCAGGGGTGCGCCGTTCCGGAAGCCGCCGTATCCGTTCTCCCATGACTGAGCCACCATACGGGAGGCGCGACGCTGCGGCAAGACCCTGTGCCGGGCGGGCTGCGCGGGCGGTTTCTCCGGGGCGTAGTCGGTGAGCCGCGGTGCGGGGCAGGCGCCCAGGGGCGATCGCCCCACCGCCCCCACTGTTTAGGGTTTGATTCCAGTGTGTCTTGTCGGCGGCAGATACCGGGTTGATAATGAGGTATCAAATCGGAGGCAGAGACAGATGCGTACATGGAATGCTACCGGTAGGGGAGCGATTGTGATTGCCGCATTGGCAGTCGTACTGCTGGTCCTCGCTTGTGCGACTGCAGAGCCCGGGGCGAAAGTCGGCTTGTCCCGCGCCGACAACCGGGCCATCGACAAGATCATGGGTGAGTGGCAGGAGGCGCTCACGTCTGAAGATGTGGACCGACTCATGCGTGCCTACTGGGCGGATGCAACTCTTGCCATGATCATGCCGGACGGTGATGCCGTCTTCCAGGGCGCCGGTGAGATCGCCGAGTTCCAGCGACAGGGGTTCGAAAACTCGGATCAATACGCGGAAATGGAAATCGAGCAGCGTCCCATTGTTACACCCGAAGGGCAACCGGTCCGGCTCTACGCCGTCAGCGGGCCGGGCTTCACCATGCTGAACCGCTTCCACTACGAGCTCCGGGACGGTGAGTGGCGCGTTCTTCGACAGGAGATAGAGGCAGAGTAGCTCTCCTCGCGTGCTCCCTGCGTTGCGTTGCCGCCATTGTTGACATCTTCAGTAAGACTCTGTAATGAACATGTCATGGCCAGATCAAACTCCGGAAAACCCGGATCTTCCCGCTCAGCTGCGGGGGAAGCGCGAAAGCGAGCTGCCAGGAAGAAGCGGCTGTTAACGAAGAAGCAACTCCGCCTTCTGGCGACGGCAAGTCTCGTCGTGCTGGTGGTTGCAGTTGGCTCCGTGGCCGTCTTTGCCTTTCAGCGGGGGCAGGAGGAGATGTACGACCTCTCCCGGGTCGGGACCGGCGTGCCCGCAGTGGTGCAGGTCCATGACTTCACCTGTCCGGTCTGCACTGAGCTCCGGGAAACCGTGAAGGGCATTGAAGATGAGTTCGATGAGAGTGAGCTCCTCATCCGGATTGCGGACGTGCACACCCACGAGGGGCTCGCCTTCGCCGCCCGCTACACTACCGCCCGCCGGGCAACGCTTCTGTTCATTAATGGAAACGGTGAGCTCGTCGACGTGAGAAGCGGAGAGGGCTCGGCCGCCGTCCTCCGGGAGCGCTTCCAACGGCATATCGCCGGGGAGTTGTGAGGGGGAGGCGAACCGCGGGCTCGCCGGCGGCTCGGTGACACCCCAGGCAGCGTCCAGCCCGTGCGGCGCCCACCCGGTGCCGTCACGCCTACCAGATGCATTTAGGTTGGATCCGGGTCAGGCATCCTCCCACTCGTCCCGCGTCGGCTCATCCGGGTCTGCGTGATAGGTGATCTTGCCGGGCTCCGCCGCAAAGAGCACGGCAACATCGTACCTTCGGATCTGATTGTCCATGGTGACGATGGTCGCCCCTTCGGTCTGAGCCTGTGCGACGAGGAGGCGGTCGAAGGGGTCGCGATGGTGCGGTGGAAGTTCCGCCACGGCGGCGGCATGAACGTGGGTAATCGCCAGCGGCTCCAGGCGGTCTCGGGCAATGCGTGTCGGAATGAACTGTGCAGGAGGCTCGGGGAGGTAAAGGCGGCCAAGGCCGTACTTGATCGCGATCTCCCATGAGCTCACCGCGGAAAGGTATACCGTGTTGCCGGGGTCTCGAATGACCTCGCCCGCCGAATCCGGAAGCCGTTCAGGTTCCAGAATCCACCAGAGCCACGCGTGTGTATCGAGAATCAGGTTCATGTTTCGAACTCACGAAGCATATCATCCGGCAGGGGCGCGTCAAAATCGTCCGGAATGGTGAAGAGTCCCCGATCCCGCCCGCCGACTCGGGGGGTCTCCCCGTCGCGGATAGGAACCAGGCGCGCCAGGGGCCGACCGGCCTTTGCAATGACGACCTCCTCGCCGGCGCTTGCCTCGGCAAGCAAGCGGGAGAGATGTGTCTTCGCTTCGTGAACATTTACTGTCTTCATGAGGTAGATGTTCGACTAAGTCCATGACTTAGTCAAGTATGCTCGCCCCAGCCGAACCTTATACACTTCCGCGACCTCGTCGATTCCCTTGAGACGGGTTGTGGTGCGAGAGACGCGGGAGACCCGTTCCTGCAGGGCGGGCTTCACGCCTGGGGCGGCGAGGACGCTCTTCATGATGGAGAGCTCGCTGGGTCCGGAGAGAGACTGAACGCGGGACGCAATGTTCACGGTTCTGCCGAAGTAGTCGATCCTGTTGTTCAGGGTCACCACGATTACCGGGCCGCGGTGGAGGCCGAGCTTGAGGCGCAAGGGGCGCCCGTCGCCTCGCGCTGCGTTACTCTGTTCCATGGCGTCCGCCATGGCGAAGGCGGCCCGCACCGCTGACTCCTCGTTGGTAAAGACGCCCATGACCGCGTCCCCGATCGTCTTGATCGGCACACCTTCGTGAGTGGCGATCGCTTCGAAGTCCATGCCGAAGATGAAGTTGCGCCACGCTCCGCTGTGATCAACGAGGCGCCGGAGCGTTGCCGCCGGGACCAGGACAAGCGAGACCGAGCCGTGCGTCGTCGCCTCGACGGGAACGTGCTCGCCGTGAGAATGCTGAAGCTCGAAGTGTACTACGGGTGTTCACCGACCGGCCGTCGTACCGGCATCCTTCCGTGATCGATCCACCATCTGGGCCAGGAAATCCTCCAGGGAGCTACGCATGTGCTCGAGCCCGGCACGCTCATCGACTCGCGGTACCAATCGCGAGGTTCCGGTTGCCGTGGCGTTAACAAGACATATAGATTGCCGGTCGGGCATAAAGATCGCATAAAACTCGCGGAATCTGCGTTGACCGTAATTTCGGTTGAATCTAGCGTTGCGCCGAAATGCACGTCCGCACGGTCTTACGCACGCTTGGGGTTCTGCTCGGTGGTCTGGGAGTAACCCTGCTCGCCCCGACTGCTACCGCCCTTCTGTACGGCGAGACCCCCTTCCCCTATCTGTGGCCGGCCATCGGTGCCATTGTCCTTGGGGCAATATCTCTTATGGTCTTTCGCGCGGATCCCGGGGCTCTCGGGATTCCGGACGCCGCCGCCATTGTTCTCGGTGCGTGGGTTCTATCCTGCGCTGTCGGGTCGATTCCATTTCTGCTTGTTCCCGAGTCAATCAGCTTTGTGGACGCACTCTTCGAGTCCACAAGCGGATTCACGACGACGGGATCAACAATTTTCTCCGACGTTGAGAGTCTGCCCCGCGGGCTTCTGCTCTGGCGGAGTCTCTCACACTGGCTTGGAGGCATGGGTATCATTGTGCTGGCGGTTGCCGTACTGCCGGTATTCGGAATCGGAGGACTCCAGCTCATGCGCGCGGAAGCGCCCGGACCGGACGTGGAGCGCCTGCGACCTCGTGTCGCCCACACCGCCCGCGTCTTCTGGGGGATCTATGCCGGAATCACCGCGGTTGAGATCCTGCTTCTTTGGGGGCAGGGGCTCACTCTCTTCGACGCGGTGAATCACAGCTTCGCGACCGTTGCCACCGGAGGGTTCTCTACTCGCAACAACAGCATTGCGGCTTTCGGCAGTCCCGGCGTGGAGTGGACGGTCGCTCTGTTCATGATCCTCTCAGGCGTGAATTTCTCCCTCTACTACCGTTTGTTCATTCGCGACGTCAGGCGAGTCGCGAGAGATAGCGAGGTGAAGGCGTACGTGACACTCTTCGTCATCAGCGTCGCCATTGTAGCCACTGCGCTTCTCCTGGGGGGCGTCTTTCCCAAGGCCGGCGAAGCCATACGGTATGCAGCATTCCAGGTGGCAACGCTCATGACCTCTACAGGCTTTGCGACGGCGGACTACGTGGCCTGGCCGGGGATTGCGCGGGGAGTGCTACTACTCATGTTGTTCGTAGGAGGGTGCGTAGGTTCCACCAGCGGCGGGATCAAGATGTTTCACGTCACAGTGATACTGAAATCAGCCTTCGTGGAGCTACGCCGGATGCTTCATCCGCGGGGGGTATTCACGGTGCGGTTGAATCGAAGGCCCCTCGAGGATCGTACTATCTCGGCGGCCCATGGCTTCGTTGTGCTGTACATCGGCCTCGTGCTGGTGTCGACGATCGTCGTTGCCTCAAGTAATGCCGACTTGGAAACATCCTTGACTGCCACCCTTGCCGCGATCGGTAACATCGGTCCCGGATTCGCAGGTGTCGGGCCAACCGAAAACTTCGCCTTCTTTCCCGACCACGTGAAGCTGTGGCTGAGTGTGGTAATGATTGCCGGAAGATTGGAGATCTATACGATCCTCTTGTTGTTTCTCCCGTCTCTGCATCGTCGCTGGTAGGACTGTCGCGGAGCCTGCTATTCGCCCCGTAGTCGGTAACCAACTCCCATCTCCGTGTAGATGTACTCCGGCTCGGCGGGGTTGTGCTCCAGTTTGCGCCGCAGGTTGGCCATGAACACCCGCAGGTACTGGGTCTCGCCGGTGCTGTTCGGCCCCCATATCTCGCGGAGCAGGAACGAATGGGTCAACACTTTCCCGGCGTGTTGTGCCATGGTGAGGAGTAACCGGTACTCCGTCGGAGTCAGGTGAACGGTTTCTCCGCCGACCAGTACCAGTCGTCTGTCCGTATCTATGGTGAGCTCGCCGACTCTGAAAGAGCCGGTTGGTTCACCGTGTTCCCCGGCAGCTATCACTGAATGCCGCATGGCAACGCGCAAGCGCGCCAGGAGCTCACCGGTGCCGAAGGGCTTCGTCAGGTAATCATCGGCTCCGGCATCGAGCGCATCTATCTTGTCTCGTTCCTGATCCCGTGCAGAAAGCACGAGGATCGGTACCGCCGACCAGGCGCGGGTCTCTTCGATAACTTGAACTCCGTCCACATCCGGAAGGCCGAGATCCAGAATTACGATGTCGGGAATGTGCGACGCGGTGAGGGACAACCCTTCCCGCCCGGTTGCGGCTTCCACGATGCGGTAGCCCTGGGTCTTCAAGGTTGCGCGCAGGAAGTTTCGGATGGACTGCTCGTCTTCGATTATCAGTATGGTCGTATCAGCCATCGTTCTGTTTCATGGGAAGCTCGACCTGAACAACGGCCCCACCCTCATCCGCGTTCCAGGCGGCAATCCGGCCTTCATGGGCTTCAACAATCGTCTTGCATATTGCAAGTCCCAGCCCCACCCCTCGCTTGCTGTCGGACCCTCGATATCCGGAGGTGAACAGTTCGAAGAGGCGCGGTTGAACCGCTGCGGGGATTCCCGGCCCGTTGTCCCGAACGGTGAATGACAGGAGGCCCTCTCGTTCCACGACGTCCAGATGGATCTCGGTGTCATCCGGCGTGTGCTTCACCGCGTTGTCGATCAGGTTCACGAGAACCTGTTCCATCAATCTCGCATCCATGGGAGCCACCGATACGGTGCCGGGCAAGGAGCTGTGCAGTGCGCGACCGTTCAGTCGTGACCTCGAGTGCTCAATGGCGGAGGCGACGACCTCATCCACAACTTCCATCTGTCTCGTCACCTGCACTCCACCGCCTTCGAGTCGAGTGAGACTCAACAGGTTTTCGACGACTCGTGAAAGCCAGGTCGATTCTTCGTAGATGCTGCGGACCAATTGGTGTCGCGACTCCGAATCGTAATTCGAGGGCTCGTTCAATAACGCGCTTGCGGCGCCGGAGATTCCCGAAAGAGGCGTTCGCAAGTCGTGAGAGATCGATCGCAGCAGGGTACTCTTCAGACGTTCCCCTTCCGCATCCAGTCGTGCTCGTTCGTGATCACGAGCGAGAGTCTCGCGGTCGAGGGCGAGAGAGATCAATGCTGCGAAGGTTCTGAACACCTCAAATTGCTCCGGGGGCAGTGACCCATCAAGATCGAGTGGTAGAAGCCCGAGTACCCCGTGAATGCCACGAGCGCCCTTTAGAGGAACGTAGTATCCACGAGACCTGGACAACCCGGAATACTCCGGGTAGACGGAATCCGGTTCCGCGATGGTTCTCTGGGCCGCATTGCTCTCCGACGGTTGCGCGAATACACACGCCTTGTCACCGGCGGAATCGGGCAGAACCGGCTCGAGCGTCCCGGAGACGCCCTCCGAGAAGTAGCACGTTACCTCGCAATCCAGAATGCGCCGCAGATGGTCCAGTGCATTCCGTGCGACCTCGTCCCTTCCTGAGTGTTGAAGGAGAGATCGGCTCACCTCGTACATTGCGCGGGTCCGCCGTTCCCGCTCAGCCGCTTCTCGTGCCTGTTTCTGGATTCGCCCGGTGAGCGTGCTGGTGGTCAGCGTGACCACCAGCATCACCGCGAAGGTGAACAGGTAGGTCGAGTCGTACACGGTCAGCGTGAAACGCGGCGCCGTGAACAGGAAATTGAAGATGAGGACGCCGAGGACGGCTGAGAGTACGCCCAGCGTGCGGCCGGCAATGAGAGTGACGCCGAGAACGCCGAGAACGAATGTCATGACGACACTGGACTCGCTCAGGCCCGCGCGAGCGAGAGCGTAGGCGAGGCTGCTTGTCACCACGAGAATCAATGCGGCGTAAAGCGTCTTCAAGGTGGTTTTCCGGGGCCGCTCCATGGTTTCTCAAGCCGAGAGTACCACACAAAGTGGTGCAGAATCGACGAGCACCATCACGCGAGCCATTTCGTCAGATGCGCTTCCATTTCTTCGAGGGACCATGCTCTTGCGCACTTCTTCGCCTACCCGATCTGCTCCAGCCGCATGCCTGTCCGCTTGCAACGGCAATGTCAACTCGCCATGTTGTCTGAGAGCGGGAGGCGCGACTCGGCATCGTGACCGAGGAAGGCAGGCTGACCCGGAATGAGGTGATGGCCTACGAGAAGAATCGCGCCCTCGCCGCTCGCTCGGCGTAGCGGCCGCGACGCTCCGCGGGGTATTTGGGTAGATTCTGCCGATGACGCGCGCGCTGCTGGTGGGTCTTCTTCTTGTCACGAATCTCGCGACCGGGTACGCCGAGGGTGAGGCCACCCTCACGGTGGTAACGTACAACGTCAGGAAGGCGGGCCTCGACCGGGGGGATCTCCCCTGGGAATCGCGTCGGCCCGCGGCTCTCGAGATCCTCACCGAAGCCGAGGCCGATCTGATCGGGCTGCAGGAAGCCGCCGCGGAGCAGCGCAGGGACCTTGAGGGGCTCGGCCTCGCATGCGTCGGCTGCGGCGCTGACTTCAGCAACCGCAACGCGATCCTCTTCGACGAGAGCAGACTCGTCCTGCTGGAATCGGGAGTGTTCTGGCTCTCCGAGACGCCGCAGGTGCCATTCTCGGTCAGCTGGGGCAACGAAGGGTGGCCGAGGTGGGTGACCTGGGCGCAGTTCCGGCTCCGGGACGCTAGCTCCGAGTCCCGCCGCTTCGCGGTATGAGGTGACATACCGGAGCTTCGTGAATCCCGCCGAAGCCGCCCGACTCGACTACATTTTCGCCTCGCAGGAGTTCGGGTACCGAGAAGCCGAGGTCATGACCCACGACTCCCGCTGGGAGTCGCCCCCTTCGGACCACCACCCCGTGCGCGCGGTACTGACCCTGCGCGACGAGCGCTAGGCAGCGATCGCCGGCCGCGGGAGGCGCCTCCGGGTTTTCCGCTTCGCCCGCTCACGCAATCACTGATGGATGCTACCATCACGTTCCTGCGGAGGGGTCGCCTGCGGCCGGACAGGGGACTCCATGATTTCTCCGTGGCGTCCCGATGCCGACACCGGCTACAATCAGAATATGGACTTGGCCGATCAGCTCACCAGGCTCAATATCTGGACCCGTGGTGAGCAGCGTGCCCCGCACAAGCCGCTGCTTATTCTATACGCCATAAGCCGGTACCTGCGCGGCGCGGAGCGACTCATCCCGTATGAAGAGGTGAGGTCGGATCTTTCGAAGCTCCTCGGCGAGTTCGGCAGGCCGCAGAAGACGCTCCACCCGGAATACCCCTTCTGGTACCTGCAATCGGACGGGATCTGGGAAGTTCGCAGCACGCTCTCGGATGCGAAGCCAAGCGAAAAGTCGGTTTCCAGCAGGAAGCTTCTGGATGCCGATGCTGCCGGTGGCCTCACACCGGACCTCTTTGAAGCACTCCAGGACAGGGGAGAGGCGGCACGGGCGATTGCGGCGATCCTCGAAAAGGAGTTTCCCGAGACCTACCACGACGATATCCTGAGCGCCCTTGGCATCGACCTCGGTGAGCTCACACTTCGCCGCCGTCGGGATCCCCAGTTCCGCCGGACTGTGCTGCGTGCGTACGAGAATGCCTGCGCGATTTGCGGGTATACCAGCCGTCTTGCCGACACCCTTGTCGGCGTGGAGGCCGCCCACATCAAGTGGCATCAGGCCGGTGGACCCGACACGAGCCCGAACGGTATAGCCCTCTGCGCCCTCCATCACAAGCTCTTCGACCGCGGCATGATCACCTTCTCCGAGGACCACCGCGTCCTGGTCTCGGAGAACGCCACCGGGTCGGCGATCTTCTCCCATCTGGTCCTGGACTTTCACGGCCAACCAATCCGTGAGCCGATTCGAGCCTCGTACAGTCCGAACGCAACCTTTGTGACGTGGCATGTACGGGAGGTCTTTCGCGAGCCGGCGCGGGCGCTCGAGTCGGCGTGAGTTCCGGCGAGCTGCCCACGCCGAGTCACTACTCGCTATCCCGGTCGATCTCCCGAAGCGCGTGCTCCAACGGTAGGGAGTCTTGTGATATTCGTTGTCATCAACGACGAAGTGGGGGTGAACCTCGGTCACAGCAGCCTCACGCGGGCCATTTCGACAGGCGCTCGCGGACCTCGTCGTGCGACGCTGTGCGGCCATCTCTGATATCCTGCAGACCGAGTTCGACCTTCTGCATGAAGAGGAGTCGCTCCATGATGTCTTCATAGGAGGCGTCGTCTGGGAGCTGCCGAATTGCCTCGATTGCGTGGTCTTTCACCCGTTCCATACCCTCAATACTACAGCGAATGACCATGCGCGGGAAGGCGTTCGCCCCACGGCGAATAGTCGGCGTGGGACTATGCGCTCTCGCACTCGCCCGCCAACCCCAGAGATTCCTCAAACCACTGAGGTGAGAGCATACCGTCGGGGTAGGCAGGGCTTGTTGGGACAGGAGAAATGAGGTGGTGGTGAACAGACACACTACACCCGGCGGAGGCGATGGGTGGGAGAATAGAAGGTGTGAAGCGGCGGGGAGACAAACCCGAAAAACCCCGCCGGCGGAAACGATGTGCCGACGTCAGTGTAGGGTGCTACTCATGCCCGGCGGCGCTGAAGGCCAGACAACCCTCCGGAAGCTGTTCACGCAGCCGCAACATCCAACAGGCCAGCGTGGCTTTCTCAGTTCCGACGAACTCCTTGCGTAGTGATCCAAAACGCGCGAGGATGACGGTAGCCCACTTCGCCAGTGCCATGCCGACGCTCAACAGTGTCAGCATGGTGGTGAAGGAGCGCTGATCTTTCACAGCGAATCGTTTGGTGCGGACTCGTTGGTTGAGTTCCTTGAAGTAGCGATTCTCGATACGCCAGCGGCAGTAAGAGGCCTCGCGCAGTTCGACAGGCGAGAGTGAGTGGTCGGTTGTCACCACCCACCAGGAGCGCTGTTCACCGGTCTTGGAGCTGCGCTCGCTGATGCGGACAACCTGCACGGCCATGTCACCGAAGTCCTTGGTTGTGCCCTCCATCCACCAGCGGCACAGCCGCGTTGCGTCGTAGCCGAGATCATTCCACTCGGCGGCATCAGCAGCGAAGTCGTTGCGTGCATCCGTAATGACAACGCGGTCTGGCATTCGCGCCCCTTTGATCAGAGCGTGCATTCCGCGTTCACGGATCATCCTGATAGTGGTGAGGTCAAAGTACAGCGGGTCGAGTAGCAGCAACTCTGGTTGTACTGCACCGAGGCTGGGCAGCATCTTGATCAGCTGCCTGCTTTCGCGCCGCTCATGGCCGTCTCCCGCAGCGTGGCGAACCAACGGTGCGACAGTGAGGCTTCCGGTAAGCGCGACCGCACTTATGTGGTGGCCGCTCATTACCGTGCCGTCTATAGCTGCCACACGTCTGGCCGGAGCACCACTGGCAAAGCGAGTAAGTAATATTCGTCGCCGATCCAATTCAGCGATGATGTCGGTGGCGAACCGCTGGATGCCTCGAGGCGAGAGCCACCTCAACGCTCGGCGTATCGTGGAATCGCTTACCACCATCTTTCGATGGTCACAGGCGAACAACCCTTTGATCCGTGAGCTTCGCGCAAGTCGGTCAAACGCCAATAATGAGCCCGCGCCGAACAGTGGCATGAGTAGCACACTCAAGAGGATCGTCGGCAGCGGTATTATCGGGTTTGTTCGCACATCGCGAAACCGCCTCAGGCGTTCGCGCAGGTGGAATCGCGCGAGCAGTCGGTCGGCGGTCCTCTTCTTCTTCCTATCCACATAGCCCCTCCCAGTATGGATTGCGCAAGAAGAAAAAGAAAAAAAAGAAAAAGAAGAACCACGGCCTTCAGATCCCTCCGTCGGATCTGAACGCCGCTACAATCACCATACCATTCTATGCTCTCATGACAATGAGGAATCTGTGCGCCAACCCCCGCTTGCTGCGACCATATCCACTCGCTATGGTATCCGAGAGAGGGAGGCGCTGCGGAATGGAATCCCTCTTGCAGATGACCCGTCGTCAGGCATACGTTGTGCCGCCCGATGACTCTGAATCGGGGCGTCTGGACTTCCTCCTCGACGAGGCGGAAGATGGGACGGAGCAGCGGACAATCGATGATCTCTGATGCATCGAACGACCACTCGGTTCCGGAGGCTCCTCGCCGCGCTCCCCACGCGCAAAGGCGACGATTTCACCTGGGTCTGGATCGGGTCTCACGACGAGTACGAGCGAATGATTCGCGAAGAATGAGGACCTTGCACGGCTCCCACTGCCCCTGCTCCCAATTCAAGCTCGTCGTCTAATATTCGGTCGCCTGGTTCATCCAGGGGAAACGAATATCCTCCTCATATGCGTTCGGCAACCCAACCCGCTCCAGCCGCCTGACAATTGGAGCAGGTCGACGCCGTAGGCAAGGCTGAGGCTCTCGTCGTGGCCCCTCCACTGCTTGCACGCGTGCCTCACCTGCCCGGAACGTAGTAGAATAAGGCAGCGCAAGGAGCCTTTTCATGGAACCAATGCAGGGTATTAGAGTCGATCCGGAGATCATGTTGGGGAAGCCGGTAATCGAAGGCACTCGCGTCACCGTGCAGTCCGTAGTTGATCGATTGGCGGCGGGGGAGACGATTGTGAACATTGCCGAGTCGCATCCGGGGCTAACTGAGGAAAAGGTGAGGGCCGCGCTAAAGTACGCTGCCCGGGTGCTTGACCTTGATGAAGTACACGATCGCGAGCACACGGCCTGATGCAGTTGCCGGAGGGTGAAGGGATCCATCGCGGGGTGGTAGACCGCCTCCGAAATGCCGGCCACCAGGTTAGCTATATCGCCGAACTTGCGCCCGGCGCTCCGGACGCGGACGTACTTGACCGGGCAAACCGAAATAGCGAGGTGCTCGTAACCGAAGACAAGGACTTCGGCGAGCTCGTATTCCGGCAGAATCTAACTAACCGCGGCGTCATACTACTTCGCATGTACGGTTTCTCCGCGTCGGACCAAGCGGCCGCTCTTCTGGACTTCCTCACCATGCACGGAGAGCGGGACCTCGTCATACACCTTCGGCAGGCCGACGCGCTCGAGCCTGCTATCGGTACGCTTCGCGGCGATGATTGGGCGCTACCACCAGGATGGCGAGTTGCCCGTCGCGGATCTCTACTCGCTATCCCGGTCGATCTCCCGAAGCGCTTGCTCCAACGCTACGGAGTCCTGTGATATTCGTTGTCATCAACTACGAATTGGGGATGAACCTCGGTCTCAGCAGCCTCCGAGTTGCCGAATAGGCTCCGTCAGGACCGCACGGTCTACTGGAGCAGCCTACTCCCGTGGAAGACCGTTATGACGCTAACTGATTCTTCACGTACGCGATACACAATTCGGTAGTTGCGGAAGATCAGTTCGCGAAGAGAAGCATCGTCGTACTCGGGTACAACTCTCCCGGCACCTGGGAATGTCTCAAGTGTGGTTACCGCGTCCACCACCTTTGTCACGAAACTCTTGGCGCTAGCCGGTGAACCCGACTTCAACTTCATATTGGCCATATTGGACACGATCCGGCCGGGATTCGGGCCTCAGAGCCCGGCGTTCGGCATATGTGTCATATGGTGTCCGGAATATCGTGGCGGGAAATACGGTGATTCCGGTTAGAGCGAAGAGCTGTTGTCACTGATGGAGTCTCAAAACTGATCGTTGACGAGTAACCCGCAACGTGGCATTATTGAAGTTAATAAGGCCTCCCACGCCTCTGCTTGCATGCGTACCCGGGGAGGCTGTTTTTTTGTCAATGGTGAAAAAGTACGACAAAGAGCCAACCACGATCGAAGAACAGATCTCGCTTCTTTCCAAGCGTGGATTGATCATACACTCCGAGAAGGATTTGGCGGAGTGGCTGGAATGCGTCTCGTACTACCGCCTACGAGGTTACACCTACCCGTTCCAAGAACCGAATGGTGATCATCGTTTCATTCGGTCATTATCCCAGACAGACCTTAAGAATCGTTACGAGTTTGATCGACGATTGCGCCTCCTTCTGATAGACGGCATTGATCACATCGAAGTTCTCCTGCGTACGCAACTCGGCCTTCATATGGCTACCTCCGAAGGTGCCCATTGGTACGAGAATCGGGTCTTGTTCCGAAACCAAGCGAAACACCGTGAAGATCTCCTCCATATCGATCGAGAGGTCAAGAGGGCGTCAGAGGTATTTCTGGCACACTTCTTTGAGAAGTACGATGCGCCCAATCGTCCACCGTCCTGGATGGTCTTGGAGGTGTTGTCGTTTGGGACTATTTCCAAGCTGTTTGAGAACCTACGGCAGAAGCAGGAAGGAAAGAAGGCGATTACTCGACGTTTCGGTTTTGGCGCAGGTGGCGGCGATCACCTCGGCAGTTGGTTGAAATCGCTTGTTACGATGAGGAACCACTGCGCCCATCATGCACGAGTTATCGACCGGAAGGTCGTACATGCGCCTCGCTACGCATCCTTGCTACATGGAAATGCCTGGCATCGAGAATGGCCGGATTCGCGAAAGGTCTACACGATCCTCACAATTGTCGGGGTGATTCTGGAAACGATTCCCGGCGGCGATGATTGGAAGAATCAAGCTGTCCAACTGTTACGGAATCCCGCCGGAGTTCCATTGGATGAAATGGGGGTCCCGGAGAGGTGGGAAGAAGAACCGTTGTGGAATCGGGTCTGACGCTTCTGTATTTGATTACTCAACTGTTTTCTTCGGCCGGCCAGTTGTCCTGATCGACTATCCCATAGAGAAGTGAACTCGGGCCACAGAAAAACGTCGTAGTTTTGTTATGTCACCAGAAGCAGCTCCGTACCTCATAACGAGGAGGGGTTCCATGACTCCGGGGTCGCGCCCGTAATCGGACATACTCTCCTTAGACCGCTGGGAAACGTTTCCAAGCGAGACCAATCCATTGCAAAAGCTCGCCTACTCTTTTCACCAGGAGGAACACAATGGATCAGATGAACGAAAAGGAGCTTGCCCGGGCCATGAGTTGGGTGAGGGCACAGGTGGAAAAGGAAACCTTCGGTGAGGTTGGCTTCACCTTAACGGTGCATCAAGGCGCTATCAGAAGGATTGCGTACCAACTGGTTGAGAAGAAGGCCACTCCCCCGAATCCAAGGGCGAAAAGACAACCAGGGGTACCCCCAACGGTTCGAGAGTCTGTGCCGGCACGGAAGCACAGTAGTAAGAGGCGGCTCATCAAATACGAGGAGCTATCGGAGGTGCTGGGGGTTCACCGAGTCACTCAAGACTTTCGCTTGATTGTCGAAAAACCGTAGTGTATCATTCTAGCATTGAAGGAATGGCGAGGGATGCCGCGCCTTCATACCATAACGGCGGGGTCAGAAGGGTTTATATAAACACCGGAACGGTGTCCCTGACGGCCCCCTTTTTTTGGTTGTTTGAATGAAGCATGCCATTCTCATGGACGGAGGCTTTCTTAAGCCGAAATACAAGAAGGCCTTTCGTCGCCGGATCGAGGCGAGGGACGTCAGTTCTCTCGCCGCCCACCTATCAGAAAAGCATGGAAACGGACACACGCTTCTCAGAATCTACTATTACGACTCGCCACCGCTGGACAGTGAGATCCGGCAGCCTATTACCAACATTCCGTTGAATCTCAAATCGTCGGAGGTCTATCGGCATCAATCGAAGCTTCTTTCTGAGCTTAAGAAGTCCGACTTTGTCCTAGTGGAAGACGATGAGCGCAATAACCTAATCACCGACGATATCGTACGCGCTGTGGAGCGCGGGAGGGTTCCGCTGGTGCTATCCGAGAGGAGACGTCACCTTCAACTCCTCAAGGAACGGATTGAAGAACGTGGATTGGCCTGCGCGCTACTGGTCGGTGGGATGGGAAAGAAGCGCAGTGCCACGGCCCTCGAACTGCTTCAGTCTCAGGACAAATCCGTGTTGCTTGCTACGGGGAAGCTCATCGGCGAAGGATTCGATCACCCCCAACTCGATACCCTCTTTCTTACCTTTCCCATTAGTTGGAAGGGCATCGTTCAGCAGTACGTGGGCCGCATTCATCGCCGCCACGCAGATAAAGATGAAGTTCAGGTCTACGACTACGTAGATACACAGGTGCCGGTCCTGGCAGCGTCCTTCAAACGCCGGGCGAAAAGCTACCGTAGAATGGGCTATAAGGTAAGAGAGGAGGAAAGTGACATCCATGAATAGTGCCGAGAGCATAATAGACGTACCCGTGATCCTCATCAGAATAAACCGACTTTGCCACGATTTCATGGGACCTCTTGAGCTCTACGAAGCCACGCGGGGCGTCTGGAAAATGGGACCGCGACGATACGGTGCGCGTCCGGGCCGGTCGTACGCTTTCTGATGAAGAGGCGCGGCGGCGGATCGCGTCGTGGCAACGCTGAAATGGACCGAAGAGGTGTTACGGAGTCTGCAGAACGTTCACATGGAGCAATGGAGATAGATCACTACTTGCCGAAGTAGGTGTCGACCGCAGCCCCGCTTCTGCCTCGTCCATTCCCATCTTACTCTACTCCCACCCCCAACTCCCCCCTATTCCCAGCTAAGCGACCCCGTCTGATACTCGGTAACCCGCGTCTCAAAGAAGTTCTTCTCCTTCACCAGATCGGTCGCCTGAGACATCCACGGGAACGGATTGTCCGCCTCATACACCTTCGGCAGGCCGATCCTCTCGAGCCGGCGGTCGGCAATGTACTCGACGTAGGTAATGAACTGCTCCGAGTTGATGCCCACAATGCCTTCCGGGCAGGCGTCCCGGGCGTAGATCTTTTCGAGCTCGACGGACTGCTTGATCAGGTCGACGAGCTGGGCGCGGAACTCATCCGTCCAGACCTGCGGGTTTTCCTGGACGATGGTGTTGATCAGGTCCACCCCGTAGGCCAGGTGGAGGCTTTCGTCGCGCATAATGAACTCGAACTGCTCGCCGATGCCGATCATCTTCTTCTGCCGCTTCAGGGCGAGCATCATGGCGAAGCCGGCGTAGAAGAAGATGCCCTCCATGATGACGTAGAAGCCGACCAGGTCGTGGATGAAGCGCTGAATGTTCTCAACCCCGTCGGTGGTGAAGTTGGGGTCCAGGACGCTCGTCGTCAGGTTCACGACGAACTCGTCCTTCTCATGGATGGACGGAATCGTCTCGTACATGCCGTAGATCTCGTCCGGATCGAGCCCCAGCGAGTCGCAGACGTAGATGAAGGTGTCCGTGTGGACCGCTTCCTCGAAGGCCTGGCGCAGCATGTACTGCCGACACTCCGGATTCGTCACATGGTTGTACACCGCCAGGACAATGTTGTTCGCCGTCAGACTCTCCGCCGTCGAGAAGAAGCCCAGATTCCACAGAATCAACCTCCGCTCCACCTCCGTCAGCGCCGTGGGCGACTTCCACTGCTCAATGTCGTCCTGCATGGGGATCTCTTCCGGCGTCCACGTATTCGCCAGCGCATCCTTGTAGTGCTGCCGCGCCCAGGAGTAGGTCATCGGCAGAATCTTGTTCGGATCGGTCCTGGAATTGTTGATGATACCCACAGTCTTCTCCTTCACTCATTGATCTCATGCATCCGGGCGTGTCCGGGCCCTCCGGGCCCGGACCGCGTGCTCCGCTGCAAGTCCTCGGCGCGGCTTGATCCGCGGCCCGGACGGTCTCCCTCCCGGTCGACCTGGGCCGCGGGCCGCGCCTGCGGGCTTTCCGCTGCGCCCGCTCACGCATTCCCTGTGCCCCACGGGCGGTTGCTCCCTACTGGCAAGCCTCGCAGTCGGGGTCGAGCACGGAGCACGCGCTTCCCACCTCGCTGGCCGGGACCACCCCCTGAATGTCCAGGTTCGGGATCGCCGAGCTCGGGGTGGATCCGGTGCTGTCGCTGGTGCCGGTGGTTTGTGCCGGCGGCTTCGAGGCCGTCTCGGTACTGCCCGTGGCGGGACCGCGTTTGCCGGCCATCAACGGATTGCTCCCGGCGCCGCCGGGGGGCGGTGGCGCGACCGGTGCGAAGCCGCGTGCGGTCGCGGCGTTTTGCACGCGGGCCGTGCTGTCGCCGGCGTCGGGGGTCGCCGCCTGCGCCTTCGAGCCGCCCCCCATGAGGGGGTTGGTTGTGCCGCCGGGTGCGGGTGGGGCTGCCGGCGCCGCGGCGGTTTCGGCGCCGATGTTCGACGTCGCCGGCGCGGTAGACGCGGGCTCGGCGGTGGGCGCGGCGGTCGGGCCGTCGGCATCGGCCGAAGGCTGACTATTGTAGACCCGCTTCTGGGTGTAGCCGTACTTCTTGGCGTCCAGGGTCGACTTCTCGATCTGGCTGGCGCCGAGGGTGCGCAAGTAGTAGGTGGTCTTGAGGCCCTTCTCCCAGGCGGCCATGTAGGTCTCGTGGAGCTTCTTTCCGGACACGCCTTGAATGAAGACGTTGTGCGACTGGCTCTGGTCGATCCACTTGGCCCGGCGGGCGGTGAGGGTGAGGGCGTCGACGGGGTCGATCTCGAAGGCCTCCTTGTAGAGGGGCTTGAGGTCGGCCGGGATCTCCGGGATGGCGGAGATGTTGCCGTCGTAGTACTTGATCTGTTCGAGCATCTCCCGGCCCCAGAGGCCGCGCTCCTTGAGGTCGCGGACCAGGTACTCGTTGATGACGGTGAACTCGCCGGACATGTTGGACTTCACGTAGATGTTCTTGTAGATGGGCTCAATACAGGGGTAGCAGCCCGACACGTTGGAGATGGTCGCGGTGGGCGCAATGGCCATGGTGTTGGAGTTGCGCATGCCGTGCTTCGCCACGTGCTCCCGCACCGGCGTCCAGTCCAGGCCGGCACTCTTGTCGACATCCAGGTCCACACCGCGCTCGTCCTCGAGCATCTGCAGCGAGTCTATTGGGAAGATCCCGCGCTCCCACTTGGAGCCGGGATAGCTCTCGTAGGGTCCGCGCTCTTCGGCCAGCTCGCTCGAGGCCAGAATGGCGTTGTAGGAGATGAGCTCCATGGTGCGGTCGGCGAAGTCGGCGGCTTCGGCTGAGTCAAAGGGAATGCGCCGGATGAACAGGGCGTCCTGAAAGCCCATGAGCCCCATGCCGACGGGGCGGTGGCGCATGTTGCTCTTCCGCGCCTCCTCGGTCGGGTAGAAGTTGATGTCGATCACGTTGTCGAGCATCCGCATGGCGGTCCGGATGGTGGAACCGAGGAGCTCGGCGTCGATGCCCTCGGGGGTGGTGTGGACCTTCAGGTTGATGCTTCCGAGGTTGCAGACCGCAGTCTCATCCTCTGAGTTGTTGAGGGTGATCTCCGTGCAGAGGTTGGAGTTGTGCACCACGCCGTCGTGGTCCTGGGGGCTGCGGATGTTGGAGGGGTCCTTGAAGGTGATCCAGGGGTGGCCCGTTTCGAAGAGGCGGGTGAGCATCTTCCGCCAGAGCTTCACCGCCTCGACCACCTTGTACTTGTGCATCTCCCCGTTCCGCGCCTTCTTCTCGTAGGTCAGGTAGCGCTTCTCGAACTCCGCGCCGAAGGTCTCGTGGAGGTCCGGGACCTCGTCCGGGGAGAAGAGGGTCCACGGGCCCTCTTCGCGCACCCGCTTCATGAAGAGGTCGGGGATCCAGTTTGCGGTGTTCATGTCGTGGGTGCGCCGCCGGTCGTCTCCGGTGTTTC
>CAZZIE010000009.1:41870-53711 GCA_964654185.1 uncultured Spirochaetaceae bacterium
GATGTCGTGGTGCCAGGTCTCCAGGTAGGCGCAGGTGGCGCCGCGGCGCTTGCCGCTGCGGTTGATGGCCACCGTCGTATCGCTGGCGATCTTCAGGAAGGGAATGACCCCCTGACTCTCGACGTGGGTGCTCTTGATCAGGCTCCCGGTGCCGCGGATGCTCGTCCAGTCGTTGCCGATGCCGCCGGACCACTTGGAGAGCTGCGCGTTGTCGGCGATCACCTTGAAGATGTGGGAGAGGTCGTCCTTCACCGTGGAGAGGTAGCAGCTCGAAAGCTGCGGGTGCGTGAGGCCGGCGTGGAAGAGGGTAGGGGTGCTCGCCACGAAGCGCAACGAGGAGAGGACGTTGTAGAACTCGATCGCCCGCTCCTCGCGCTCCTCCTCCCGGATGGCCAGGCCCATGGCCACGCGCATCCAGAAGCCCTGGGGCGTCTCAATGGGCTGATCGTCGATCCGGACGAAGTAGCGCTCCTGCAGCGTCTCCAGCCCGATGTAGCGAAACAGCTTGTCCCGCTCCAGGTCCAGCGCGCCTGCCAGGCGGTCCAGGTCGAACTCGAGCAGGGCGGGGTCGAACTGGCCGTCCTCGACACCGCGGCGGATGGCGGAGGTGAAGGCCATGCGGTAGTTGCCGTCGCGCTCCTCATCCGTGGCGGACTTGCCGATTGCCGTGCGCAGGACGCGGTTCAAGAGCAGCCGTGAGGCCAGGGTGTTGTACTCGGGGTCGCGCTCCATGAACGCCGTCGTGGAGAGAATGAGGGCGCGCTCGATCTCCGCAGTAGAGATGCCGTCGTGAATGTTCTTCTGAAGCTCCGCCATAATGGCTTTGACATCGATATCAGGAATGCCGACGGAGAGGCGCAACAGGAAGCGCTCCACCTTGCTGACCCGGAAGGACTCGCTCTCGCCGCTTCGTTTGGTGACGGAGAGCTTGCCCATGGCGGCGCGGCGCGCCCGTTCCTCGCGCTCCCGCTCTCGCGCCTCGTGGCGGCTTTGGCGGTAGAGCATGTAGCGCTTGGAGACCTCGTAGAGGTCGTGCCTGACCAGGTGGCGCTCGACAATGTCCTGAATGGACTCCACGTCCGGGGAGTACTCCACGTAGGTCGACTCGATCTCGGCGATAATGCCGTCCACGATCGCGTCCAGGTCGGCGGCCCCGCCGTTGGCCTGGACATCCACCCCCGCCGCGTCGAAGGCCTTCGTGATTGCGGCGGCAATGCGACTTCGATCGAAGTCGACCCGCCTTCCGTCTCGCTTCACAACTGTCAGCTGACTCACTGTAACCCCTCCTACATATAGCGTGTACCCGGCCGCCGGAGCGCTATCCTTGACGGCGCCGTCCATACTATCGGCGAATTCCTGAGTGAATCAAGAGGAAATTCGTCGAATGCACCAGATATGGTGGTGTCTTTTCGCGAGAGACGAGTTATCCACCACAGACGGTGGGTTGTGCACCGACTCCGCACCGATTACTCACCGGTTGTGCACAGGGGGCGGGGCCGCGCGGGTTCGGCGGGGAGGGTATTCCGGGCCCGCACCTGCCGACGGCTGTGAGCCCGAAGGCTCCTGTGCGAAGACGCAAGGTCGCCTTCGTTCTCCCAGCCTGCCGCGGCGCGTCGCACAATCGCCTCCGAGCCCGCGCGGCTCAGGCGTTTGTTCGGGGGACGGGCTATGTGCGGTTGCTTAGCCGGCGCGCCGGAGCCATGATGTGGCTCGCGGGGCGGGCGAAGGAGGGCCGAGGGGTTCACTGCAATCAGGATGGAAGCTCGCGTTCACGCGCCGAATCGATCCTGGATTTGGCGACGAACCTCGTCGGCTGTCACGGGTTCGATCTCACCGTCCTGAACTTCTTTGAGCCGCCGCTGAGCCTCAGCGAGCCACTTGCTATCGATTTCCGGGTCGGGGGTGTTGAGGGTTTGGAGTATTCCATCGGCTACGGCGGCCCGCTCTTCCACGGGAAGCGCCGCAAACTCGTGCCTACTCTTCCGATCGCGCCGTCAACGGGTAGCGCTCCGGGTGCTCAATCCGATCAACATCCAGGTCGATATCGAGTTGCGGCCAATAGAAGTGTTGCGGGGAGACTTCCTGGACATCGAAGATCTGTCGGACCGGGGCGTCGCGAAACCAGGGAAAGTGATCGAAGTCCAGGTAGAACTCCCGATCATGATATGCAACCCAGATCCCAAAAGGGGTGACTTGAACAACTTCAACTGGAGAAGTGACGGTACCAGGCATCGATGAACTCCTCTCTATGGTCCGAGATTATTGATCGAACTTGGCCTCTCCATCCGACGAGAGTACGTGGATGTGCAGGCGAGGCTCTTCTCGTGAGAAGAAGAAGAACCGGTATGGTCCCTGACGAAGAACAGTAGGACTCACTTCCTCACAATAGCATGATCGACGTTTCGCAGAAAGGAACACTCTGCTTTGCACACCCGTCACATTCCAAAGCCCCCGATCCGGGCGTACAATGGCCGGCAGGAGGAGTCACCATGTCCGACACCGGGAACGAAGCCCCAGCGCCGCGTGGCCCTGGCCGCGCCGGCTCGGCGCGCAGCGGCGTCGCGCCTAATGCCGCCGCGGCAGCCCCCGCCTCCGCGCCAACCGCCACCTTCCGCAAAGGCATGACGCCGTGCGAGCTCGAGGCCTTCATTGACCACGCAATCGAGAACATGACCTTGCGGGAGAAGATCCGGGCCATGCACGGCCGGGCGACGCTGCCCCGGCTGGCGTGGGACGTCCTGGTCCTGCGCCACTACAACCGCCGGCCCTACGCGGGCGGCGGAGTGCGGCGCTTCGGGATTCCGCCGCTTCGCTTCACGGATGGGCCGCGCGGCGTCTCGGCGGGAAACTCGACGTGCTTCCCCGCGGCCATGGCGCGGGGGGCGACGTGGAACGTGTCCCTCCAGGAGCGCGTTGGGGATGTCATTGGCCGGGAGTGCCGGGCCAACGGCGCCACCTAC
This sequence comes from uncultured Spirochaetaceae bacterium, assembly GCA_964654185.1. Lineage (GTDB taxonomy): Bacteria > Spirochaetota > Spirochaetia > DSM-27196 > PWMO01 > CAYFQV01. Next base: position 44,831 of record CAZZIE010000009.1, read on the forward strand.
TACGGCGGGGTCTGCGTCAACCTCCTGACCCACCCCGCCGGCGGCCGCGCCCAGGAGAGCTACGGCGAGGCGCCGCACCTCATCGGCGAGATGGGCGCCGCCCTGGTCCGCGGCGTCCAGCATCACAACGTCATGGCCTGCGTGAAGCACTACGCCTGCAACAACATTGAAGACACCAGATTCAAAGTAGATGTCGATGTCGACGAGCGCACCTTGCGGGAGGTGTACCTGCCGCACTTCAGGAAGTGCATCGACGCCGGGGCGGCATCGGTCATGGCGGCGTACAACCGCGTCCGCGGGGAGTGGTGCTGCGAGCACGGCTACCTTCTCTCCACCATCCTCAAAGGGGAGTGGGGCTTCGAGGGCTTTGTCATGTCGGACTTCAACTTCGGCATCCACTCCGCCGAAGCCGCCGCCGACGGCGGCCTGGACATTGAGATGGGCGGCCGGAAGCACTTCAACATGCGCCGCCTCGGCGCCGCGGTCCGCGCCGGCCGCGTAGACATGCCCAGGATAAATGATGCAGTGCGCCGCACCATCGGCACGACGCTGGCCTTTGCGAACCGGGAGGACCCCGAGCGCTACGACCGGTCGCGCCTCGCCGCGCCCGAGCACACCGCCCTTGCCCGGGAGGTCGCCGAGGAGGCCATGGTGCTCCTGAAGAATGAGCCTTCGGCCGATGAAGCCGTGCTCCCCCTGTCGCTTCCTTCGGGAGGGCGGTTGGCGCTTCTCGGGAGGCTCGCGGAGTCGGAGAACCTCGGTGACCACGGCAGCAGCAGCGTCTATCCGCCCTATGTCATTACCGCCGCAGACGGCGTGCGCGCCGCAGCGGAGGAGCGCGACATTGAGCTCACCGTGGACTCCCGGGCAACCGGGGAGCGGGCGGCGCGGCACGCCGCGGCGGCGGATGCGGCGATCGTGGTGGTCGGGTTGGATCACCGGGATGAAGGCGAGGGCGGGGTGAAGCTTCTCGGTATCGGCGGTGATCGGGACAATCTGGGGCTGCATGCTGTAGACATCGACCTGATTCAGACAGTGGCGAGAGCGAATCCGCGGACGGTGGTCGTGCTGATAGGCGGGAGCGCGATCACGGTCGGAGAGTGGGAGGATGCGGCCGCGGCGATCGTGATGGCGTGGTACCCGGGCATGGAGGGCGGCGCGGCGCTGGCGCGGGTGCTTTTCGGTGAGGCGAATCCGGCCGGGCGCCTGCCCTTCGCGGTGCCGGCGAGGGAGGCGGATCTGCCGGCCTTCGATCATGAGTCGGAAGAGGTGCGCTACGACTACTTCCACGGCTACGAGTACCTCGACCGCGCCGGCATTGCCCCGCGCTTCCCCTTCGGCTACGGCCTGAGCTACACCAGCTTCGCCTTTGCGCGCCTGCGGGCGCGGCGCGGTGGGGACGCCGCCGCCGGCGGGGACGGCCCCGAGGGCGCCGCCGACGGGTCGTCGGACAACGAGGGGCGGCGCGGTGGGGCCGCGCCGGACGGGGCCGATCGCGCCGGGAGAGGCGAAGGTGCCCGGTCCGCCGCCGCCGGCGGAGACGGTACCGAGGGCGCCCGGCCCGGCGCGCAGGCGGACAACGAAGCGCGACGGGCTGAGGCGGCGGTCGTGGTAACGGTGGACGTGACGAACACCGGGAGCCGCCGCGGGGCGACGGTGGTGCAGTGCTACATCGGGTGGCCGGACTCCCGGGTCGAGCGGCCGGTCCGTCGCCTCCACGCCTTCGAGAAGGTGTGGCTCGACCCGGGGGAGACGCGCACCGTCGAGCTCACCGTACCGCGTGTCGACCTGGCCTACTACGACGCCGTGGCGGCGGCCTCGGTGCAGGAGGAGGGGCGGCTCATCGTGTACGTGGGGCCGTGGAACGAGGAGTCGGTGCTGCTGACGGCGGAGGTGTAAGTAACCTACCCGCAACCCTGTTGATGGGATTCCGGCAAGTCACGGTGCAGGCGAAGTTTGGGCGACTTCTACCCCGGCACGGGGTTTTTCGCAGGCCGGGCGCCGGCAACCTACGGCTCTGTAGCGGTTTGCGGCCAGCGCCATCAACAGGGTTGTGAGTAGGTCAGAGCAGGCGCGGGGCGTCCGATCTACGACGTGACACGCCGCCGTCGCCGCCGGTATCTTGAAAGGGGAGGCCATCATGATCAAAGTCGAACGGAACGATGACAACACCTTCACGGTCACCATCAACAAAAGTGGCACCACAACGCACCGGGTGACGGTGCCGGACGACTACCATCAGAAGCTTACAGCCGGCCGGGAATCGAAGGAGGATCTGGTAAAGCGCTCCTTCGAGTTCCTTCTCGAACGCGAGTCGAACCAGTCGATCCTGAGCTCATTCGAGCTGTCGGTTATCCAGCGCTACTTCCCGGAGTACGAGCGGACCATCTCGACGGCGTGACCGCCGCGGCCCCACCGTCCCTCCCCACTCACCCGTCGCCTCCGCGGGCGCCCCGGCTCACCCACCCGCCGCCTCCGCGGGCGCCCCGCCGCGCCCGGGGCGGCCGTCCATTGGCGCCGCTACCGCTCTTTACCCTGTCGCCGTAAGTTGCTATTCTATAGTGACAAACCTCGGCCCAGGAGCCTCATGCATGATCATCCCCTTGGACAAGCTCATTGACGAGTCCAGCAACATTTACGAGCTGACGACCGCCACCATCCGCCGGGCTTACCAGATCACCATCACCGGTGACGAGGAGCTCGATGAGAATCAGGGCAAGGTCGTCTCGACTGCGGTCAAGCAGATCCTCACCCGCAAGGTGCAGTACCAGCTCGAAGAGTAGCGTGACCGCAGCCCGCACCGCGCATCACCAACCGGAAGACGATCGGGGGCCGCAGCCTTCGGTCGTCTTTCTTTTTGGACCTACCGCCACCGGCAAGACAGCCCTCCTCAAAGACCTCTTTGGGAACGATGTCAACGGTCCAGCCGAGATCATCAGCGCCGATTCAATGCAGGTGTATCGGCACATGGACATTGGAACCGCCAAACCAACTCCGGAAGAGCGGGCGGCGTTACCGCACCACCTCATCGATCTCAAGGAGCCCGACGAGGGCTACCACGTCGGCGAGTTCGTCACCCGGACCGAGCGTCTGGTCCAGGAGATCACCGACCGCGGCGCCCTGCCGGTGATTGCCGGGGGCACCGCCTTCTACTTCAAGGTCTTCCTCCACGGCCTGCCGGGGACCCCCGAAGCGAGGCCGGAAACCCGCGGCGCCCTGCAGGAGCGCCTCGAGCAGGAAGGCCTTGCCGCTCTGCGCCGGGAGCTCGAAGAGCGCGACCCGGAGTCCGCCGCCCGCATTGCTGAAACCGACACCTATCGCATCCTCCGGGTCCTGGAGGTCCTCTATGAAACGGGCAAACCCCGCTCCGCCTTCGCCGTACCCGCGGAGCCGCGCCGGGACATGCGGATACTCACCGTCGGGCTCTACCGCGAACGGAGTGAGCTCTACACCCGCATCAATGCCCGTGTGGAGGAGATGATGGCCGCCGGCCTCCCCGACGAGGTCCGCCGCCTCACCGCCATGGGCTACGCCCCGCCCGACCCGGGCATGCGCGCCATCGGCTACCGGGAGTTCTTCCGGGAGCCCCCTGGGGGGGCCTCATCCCAGGAGCGGCGGCCCCTCCGCAGCCTCGACACCGAGGGGCCGGCAATCACCAGTGAGATCCAGCGCAACTCCCGGCGCTACGCCAAGCGCCAGCTCACCTTCTTCCGGAAGCTTCCGGCTGTCGAGTGGTTCGAGCCGGAAGACGCACACAGAATCGGCGGCCTGATCCGGGACTTCCGGCGGAGTACTGCGAGCTGACGAACCTCCGGGGCGTCCGGGCACGCGGCCGTCCGTCGCAGGCACTCATCACGTCCCGGGGTGACTCGTTCCCCCGGCGCATGATATCATTGCCCAAGATTTAGATGTAATGGACCTGTTGGTGAAAAAGTCTTCTTTGACGGTGCACGTTGTCATCATCGCCCTGATTCTCTTCCTCGCCTTTGCCGGGGTGTCACTCGTGGGACTGGCTCTTGCGGTTCGTTCGGTTACCGACGATCTCGGCGGCGGCTTCGCAATGGAACGCGTTGAAGGTGCCAACGCCCGGATTGCCGGCCGGCTGCAGAGGGAGGCCGCCCTCGCGCAGCAGCTTGCAGATTCACCGACGATCCACCGCTGGTTGCGGAACAGCGGGAACGAGACACTTCGCGAAGAGGCTTTTGCCGAGCTCGAGAGCTATCGCGCTTCATTCCAGGACGACAACTACTTCATTGCCGTGGACGAGTCGCTGACCTACTACAATCAGCCGCCTGAGGGCGATCTGGTGCGGACACCACTGGATCCCGAACGTCCGGCAGACGAGTGGTACTTCGCCACCGCGGAGTCGTCCGAACCGGTCTCGTTCAATCTTGACTACAACCCGGACCTGGATGTGAGCCGGGTCTGGATCAACTGCCTGGTGCGAGACGGCGGTGAGTTACTCGGGATTGCCGGCACCGGCATGGAGATCACCGAGCTCGTCGCCCGGCTCGTCTCCGAAGGGCGCGGAAACACGACGACCATGCTTACGGATCTCGATGGGATCATTCTCGCGCATCCGAATGCCGAGATCATGGAGACAAATGCCCGCGCGACGGATAGCGCAGCAAAGACTCGTGTGTTTGATTTCGTCGGAGGCCCTGAGGATCGAGCGGCTCTCGAAGAGCTCATGGACGCGGCGCTCGCCGGGGAGACCCGGGCGCAGCGCCTGACAATCAACGGACAGAGCCTCATTGCCGCGGTAACGCATCTCGCCGAGCTGGATGCCTTCATGGTCGGCGCGGTAGATCCCTCCGCCTTTGTCTCTCTCCGGGATTTCACCGCCCTCTTCATCCTGGTGATCGTCTTGATCCTGGTGGCGCTGACGGTCCTCGCCGTGGTGATTCAACGTCGGGTTCTGTCGCCGCTCGCCACCCTGACCGCCTCCGCGCGGAAGATCGCAGACGGGGAGTATCATCTCTCGCTGCCCACCCGTCGCGGCGACGAGATCGGCACTCTCTCGCAGAGCTTCAGCGAGATGGCTTCGCAGATCCAGGCGTATACCGGCCGACTCGAGGGGATGGTGCAGCAGCGGACGGCCGAGCTCGAAGAGTCCAACCGGCAACTGGACGCCACGAATCGCGCCCTCACCGAGAGTATTGAGTACGCTCGCCTCATCCAGGAAGGGGTGAGCGATGCGACGTCGGTTCTCCGGAGTCGTCTCCCCCGGCACTCGGTGTTTCAGCGGCAGCGGGATATCGTCGGCGGCGACGCCCTCTTTGCCATGGAGGTCGAGGGCGAGGGTGTGATTCTCGCCGTCGTTGATTGCGAAGGACACGGCGTGTCCGGGGCTCTCATGACCATGATGGCCGGTTCCTTCCTCCGGCAGATCATCCCGTACCGAGATCATCGGGACCCGGCAGGCATTCTGAAGGATGTAGAAGAAGCGGTTCACCGATCCCTGAGCCGTCAGGCCGCGGAAGGTGAAGGCCGGGCCGAGTTCACGAGCGGCTTCGACATTGGACTGTGCACCTGTCTTCCCGGCGAAGGGCGCCTCATCTTCGCCGGAGCCGGTATGCCCATCTACGTGCGGGAAGGGCAGGGAGAGGTCCGTACCCAAGCCGGCCGCCGCAAGGCCATTCGCAGCAGGCACCGCCGGATTCCCGAGAGGTTCCGGAACGTGGAGCTCGAGCTCGGAGATCGCGCCTTCTTTCTACTCACCGACGGCTTCGTCGATCAGGCCGGCGGCAGCACCGGGCGCGCCTACGGGACCCGTCGCCTGGAGCGCTTTCTGTCTTCCTGGGAGCCCGCCGACGTCCGCCCCGATTCGAGCGCCTGGCAAACCGAGTTCGACGAATACCGTGCCGATCGGCCACAGCGCGACGACGTGCTCTGCCTGGCGTTCACCTTTTCTGATTCGACCGACTCGGATACCCTGAAGGGCGATACAGGAGCTCAGGAGCATCTCGATGGGTAGTTTTGACATTGCGTCGCTTCGAAATCTCTTCGAAGAGCAGGGCGTCATGATCTGTTTCAACGGGCCGTTCTCGCACAGCGTCATCGAGCAGCTCGGAGACGCTGTGCGGAACTATCTGCAGAGTGCGAACGCGCCCCGGGACAGCGTGGCGGACGTGTTCTCCGTCTTCATTGAGCAGGCGCAGAACCTGAAGAACTACGCGGCGTCAACATCCCTGGGGGCCGACGAGTACTCGCCCGAGCGGAACGGAACCCTCGCGATTGCCCGCGAGGAAGATCATTACATTGTCAGCTCGGGCAATCTCATTCGGAAGGAAGACGCCCCGCCGCTTCGGCAACGTCTGGACGAGATCGCCTCGGCAGATGCCGACGAACTGAAGAAGATGTACAAGAAGCGTCTGAGGGAGCCCGTCGCGGAGGGCGACGGTCCGGGGCTGGGCCTCATCTTCATGGCGCGGAAGTCTCCTGAGCCGCTGCGGTACTCCATAACGGAGCACACGAACGGAACCGCCTTCTTCACGATCGGGGTCGTCATATGAGACGCAACCGGAAGCGAGGGCACTGACATGTCCCCACTGAGAATCGATTCAACCAAGTCGTCTCCGCGGGTCCGATTCGACCCTGAGAGCGGCGTGCTGGAGATTCAGGGAGAGTCCTATCCTGAGAACTCGCAGGAGTTCTACGCACCACTTATCGCATGGTTGGATCAGTATCTGCCGGAGGTCACTGGTTCCGTGGTGTTCCGGGTGGGCTTGAGTTACATGAACACCAGCAGTACCAAGTACATGATGGAAATGCTCGACCGGATAGAGAAGGCCCATGAGCAGGGTGCGGATGTTCGCGTGGAGTGGTACTGCGATCCCGACAATGCCCGCGCCCTCGACACCGTCGAGGAGCTCAAGGAGGACTTCTCCATGCCCTTCGCAATCACTACGGAACCGGAATAGCTGCGTGCGTTCTCACGAAGACGACATCATGAGATGGGCGGAGGAAGTTGCCTCCGACGCAGAGAACCGGGACAATCCTCTGTTGGAGGATTTCGTCCGCTTGAAGGACGCCTATGCTCGCCTGCTGCGGCACTTCAATCAGGTAACCCGCATCAGTGACAGTTACCAGCAGACGCTGAAAGAGCTCAACGAGTCGCTGGATGCGGCTGCGCGCCAGGATCCGTTGACGCGCCTTCCGAACCGCCGGAGCATGATCGAGCACCTCGACACGCAGGTGGAACGGGCCGCTCGCTACAATGAGACCTTCTCGGTTCTCCTGTGTGACCTCGATAGATTCAAGAGCGTCAACGACACCTACGGACACCAGGCGGGTGACCGCGTGCTTGTGGTCGTCGCCGATGCATTGTTATCGCTGCTTCGCAAAGGAGATGTCTGTGGTCGCTGGGGAGGCGAAGAGTTCTTGCTCTGCCTCCCCCATACCGGGGAGGGCGGGGCCCGGTCGGTTGCCGAAAAGGTCCGGGCAGAGATCGAAGCGCTTTCCATTCCCGCCGGAGACGACGAAGTACGACCGACTGTCAGCGTCGGCATATCCGAATACACCGCAGGGGCAACCTTGGACGATACAATTCGCCAGGCCGACACCGCCATGTACGCCGCCAAACACATGGGCCGAAATCGGGTGTACGTGTTCGACTCCACGGACGACGCCTCCTGAACCTCCCGTACGGGCGCAACCGATTGATTCACGACCTGTTTCGGGCCTCGCATGAGTGAGTGCCGCTATCTCTCGGCATCGGCGCGACTTGAGTGCCGGTCCGCGGCCGAAGGTTACTTGACACAGCCGGAGCGAGCAAGTAGGTTAAGACTTCACACTGCGGCAACGAGCATTCCTCGTTCAGTCAGCTAATCCCAGCAGGAAGGAGCGTCGGTCTAGTGCCAAGCGGACGAAAGCGCAAGCGCAAGAAGATTGCGACTCACAAGCGCAAGAAAAAGCTTCGAAAGAATCGACACAAGAAGCGCAAGTAGGCCGGGCGCGAGGTAGTCTCGTTCCCGCCATCCCTCCTGCCTGACTCCGTGCAACCCGGAGATCGGACTCATGATCAAGTCACTGTTCACGCCTCATGACCGGCGCCCGCTGGTCATGGGGATCGTGAACGTTACACCGGATTCCTTCTATGCCGAGAGCCGCGTGGCCGACACGTCGGCAGCGCTGCGGCGCGTGGAGGAGATGGTGCGGGCAGGCGCGGACATTCTCGACATTGGTGGGGAGTCCACCAGGCCCGGGAGCACCGCCGTCGAGGCGGCTGCGGAACGGGACCGCGTGGTCCCGGTGATCCGGGCCATTCGCAGCGCGGAGGATCCTACGATCGCGGGGATCCGGATCTCCGTGGATACCCGGAAGGCCACCGTCGCGGAGGCTGCGCTGGATGCCGGTGCGACCATGGTGAACGATGTCTCCGGTCTCACCGACGATCCGGCGATGATCCCCCTCGTTGCCCGGCGAGGCGTGCCGGTATGCATTATGCACATGCAGGGCAGCCCCGCGACCATGCAGAAGAACCCGAGCTACAGCGACCCGGTCCGTGACATCCTGGAAGAGCTCCGGCGACGCGTCGCGGCGGCTCTCGATGGCGGCGTAGATGCGGCGCAGATTCTGGTGGACCCGGGCATCGGTTTCGGCAAGACGGTCAGGGACAACCTGGAGATTCTGCGGCGGCTGCCGGAGCTCTGCGCGCTCGGCTATCCGGTACTGGTCGGCCTGTCCCGGAAGTCCTTCCTGGGAAAGATCCTCTCCCACGGCGGCGGACCGGATGGGCGCGGCCCGGACCCTGGCGGCCCGGACCCTGGCGGCCCGGATGGGCGCGGCTCGGAAGCCCCCCCGGCCCCCGACTCCCCGCCGGCCCCCGACACCCCGCCGGTGCCGGGTGCCCCGTCGGCCCCGCCGGCAAACCGGTTCG
>CAZZIE010000010.1:0-31873 GCA_964654185.1 uncultured Spirochaetaceae bacterium
CGGGGTGGCGGGGCCGGGTGATACCGCGGGCCGGGCGGGAGCCACCGGGTTCGGAAGCCCGCAGGATGGCGCATGGCCCGCCGGTCCCATCTTCCCCGCCCACAAAGCCCCGATCCTGATGTACACTACCGGCTAAGTCCTCAGTGAGCGGAGTTGCACGTGAGCGTTGAGCTGAATGAAGTCCAGAGCACCCTGTTGGAAGTGGATCGCGCCTACCGGGGCGAGGGGCGACCCAAGTTCATCGGTGACGTTGTCGACGGCATTACGCAGTGCGTTGCCCGCCGCCTGTTGCGGGCGGAGGCATTCATCAAGCACACGACGATTGCCAACCAGCCCAAGTACGTCCTCATGACCAGCCGATATCCCTTCACGCCGGAGGGGGACCGGGAGCTCGCCGCACTGCACGAATCACTGAGCGGTGCGACGGAGGCTGGTTCAGCCGCCGCGGACGCCGGTTCGCCGGACTCGGGCGCTCCCTCCGACCCGGGTGTCGCAGCGGAGACAGGGGCGGCCGCGAACGAGCGAAACGCAACCGCCCGGGCGCGCTCGGGCCGGGAAGAGCAGCCCGGTCCCCCGCAGCACCCGGCCGATCGCGATCACACCCGCATGACGCCGCGGGAACTGACCCATTACCTGGCCGGCCTGACCGCGCTGGCGGAAGCTGCCGATGCCCCGGACCGAGTCGCCGAGAAGCGCCGGGAAGTGGAGCTCGCCTTCGGGGCGGCACAACGCCGGCAACTGATCCGCCGGATCGTCTGGACGGCCCTCGGTGTTGTTGCGGTTGCGGTGATTGTGCTGCTGCTGAGCGGAGCGGGTTGATTGGCTTCGGACGTTGCGTGAGACTCTGTGATGTGGCCGCGGGCTGCCGCAGTCACGCCTCGGGAGCGCCCGGCGCGACCATCCCCCCGGGAGCGCCCGGCGCGACCATCCCCCCGGGAGCCCCGGCGCGACCATCACTCCCCGGGAGCGGAGGGCCCGAGCTCGATCCACACAAGCATCCACGCGAAGACGCGCGGCGTCGCGAAGACCATCTTCACACCCTCCGGCGAGCGCTCCAGGCGATAATCAATCGCCAACGGCCTGCCGTGCTCCATGTCCGGCGCCGTCGCCCACACTCCCCGGACTTCGGCAAAGACCAGGACCTCGACCGTAAGCGACCCAACAGGCTCGGGCGGTTTCTTCGGCTCATTCCAGAGATCGTCGTTGCCGCAGAGATTGACCAGGCGGATGACGGTACGGTCGGCGCGCTCCGTAACGAGCGTCCAGAGGCGCCCGGGCTCACCCGTGGCGCTGACCGGAGCACCTGAGAACCGGTACTCCCGGTTATCCCCGCCGGCGTGGGTCCGCGTCACCTCCCGTGCATGCCGGTCAAACAGAAGCTCTTCGTAGCGGACCAGGAAGTCGTAGTACATGGCCACGACACGGCGCTCCTCCGTCATCAACTCGGTGCTGTCCACGTAGTACCCCTGCGTGAGCACACGGTGGTCGCCGCCGAGAGCCAGGTGCTGCGCCCCCAGAGATGAGACCGCCGCAATGGTCAGCAGTAGACTCCAGAGGGCACCCTCTCGCGAACAAGAACCTTCGAGAACCCCCTTGTACGGCTCAATGTAGGCCGCCAGGATCACCGGCTTGCCGTCGCCGGCCTGCAGGGCATCCCGGACAATCTCGCGAAGATCGCCGTACCGAACGTAGGGCTCCCACACTTCCACATATACCGCGTCCTGCGGCGCCGGAGCGGTGGCGAAGGTCGGCCAGTTCCCGACGTTGTTGAAGATGAGAACCGCCTGCCCGTTCAGCCGCTCCCGGACATCCCGGATGAACGCAGGAAAGACCTCCGCGTGGTCGACACGCTGAGCGGCAGCCCATTTGGCGCCGGCCCTCCGACCGCCGACTTCGTCGTCGTCTCGTCGAGCACCCGTCTGCTCCAGCTCCGTCCCCGGCCCCGGCCACGCGGCAGCCTGCCCCTCCGTCCCGGGCCACGCGTCCGGCGGGCCGGCCGCCCGCCCCCACCCCACCTTCGGAAAGCCGTAGGTGTCCAGGTGAATGCCGTCGAAACCCAGGCGCTCCATGGCCTGCCGGTACTGCCCAATGATGTGATCCCGCCAGCCGCAGCCCTCGGCAAGGTTCATGATCTGGAAACGATCGATGAAGCGGTAGGGCTCCCCGGCAGCGTCGTACAGTCGCCACTCCGGGTGCGCCTCGGCGAAGTCGCTCCCCGCCGCGTATACCGCCCCGTACGCCACGGCGAGCATGCCCGCCTCGTGGCACTGCTCCACGGCGCACCTCACCACCGACCGGAGGTTCCGCTTTCCCATGAGGTCGCGGTACTCCTCCGCCGGCGGAACGAGCTCGTGGTGCCGGTACGCCCAGTCGTAGAACTGAACCAGGTTGATGTGGAGCCGGCGCAGCCAATCGACCTCGCGCTGATCGTATCCCTCGTCGAACTCCGCCAGGAAACCGTACCGCGCCGTCGCCCGGGGATCCGCGGCAATGTCGAAGCTGCCGGCGGCCGCTGCGCCGCGCCCGCCCCCGACACCCGCCACCGTCACATCCACACCGAAACCCGCATAGGCCGGTCCATCAGGCGGGAGCTGAAATGATCCGAGGTCGATGTCAACGGTCCGCCCCTCCGCCGGAAGCTGTACCACCAGGGTCCGCAGCACCTCCGCAAGGTGGCGGACCTCGACGGTCATCTGTGCCGGCGAGGTATCTGCGGTGCCGCTGTCGGCCGCGCCGTCGGGGTCGCGCGCGTCGGCGAGGGCAAGCTCGACGCGAACCACCACAGGTTCACCCGGGTGGTACTGACTCTTGAGCGGTAACACGTCGGAGATGGTGAGGGGGCCGTTCACATCGATCCTCAGCCTTTCAGGGCTCCTGCAACAATGCCCGTGACGAAATACTTCTGGAAGACCAGAAACGCCGCAACCGCCGGGAGCACGCCTATGACTGCCGCCGCCGCCATGAGGTTCCAGTCGGCGCCGTACTGCTGGAAGAAGAGGGAGACCGCAAGGGGAATGGTGCGGACATCCGCGCGCTGGAGGAAGAAGACCGCCTGGGCGTAGTTGTTCCAGATGGTGAGGCCGTTCAGGATGATTACCGCCGCCGTGACCGGCTTCAGGAAATGAAACGTTATGCGGAAGAATACCGAGGTGCGGCTGCACCCATCCATGATTCCCGCCTCCTCTACATCCCGGGGAATGGCTTTGATGAAGCCGGTGTAGAGGAAGACCGAGAAGGGCAGCGCGTTCGCCGCCAGGAGGAGCGACATGGACCAGCGCTGGTTGATGCCGCCGATCGCACGCATGACCCGGTAGAGGGGCACCGTGTTGATGATGCCCGGAATCATCATGCAGGTGAGAAAGAGAATGAGGATGCCGCGGTTCATGGGGTTGGGAAAGCGCGCAATGGCGTACCCCGCGGCGCTGGCGAGGGTCACCAGGACCACCACTGCGATGACGGTGATCACTACCGAGTTCATGATGGCGCCGCCGATGTTGGAGGAGGTCCACGCTTCGACGTAATTGGAGAACCGGAACGACGGGATGAGATTGATCCCGTCGCCGGTGAATGCGGCCGGGCCGCTCAGGCTGAAGAGCAGCACCACATAGAACGGGATGAGCGCGAGGGCGCAGACAGCAATCACGGCAAGTCCGGTGGGAAGGGAGCGCACGTTCACAGGACGAGCTCCTTCCGCCTCATGAGCTTCAGGGACAACAGGACCGGCACCAGAATAATGAAGAACAGGACGATGGCGACGGCCGTCGAGTAGCCGGTGGAGCCGCCGAATACCATGCGCATGATGTAGAGGCTGAGGGTTTCCGTGGCGTATCCGGGACCGCCGTCGGTAAGGGCCACGACCACGTCGAAGACCGCCAGAGACCCGATGATGTTCGTTATCACGTTGACCTGAACCGACGGATAGAGCATGGGCAAGGTCACGTACCGGAAGGTCGCAAACTTCCCTGCCCCGTCGATGCGGCTCGCTTCATAGAGCTGGGAGGGGATGCTCTGGAGACCGGCAAGGTAGACGATCATGGTCATGCCGGCGTACTGCCAGACGTTCACCAGAACCAGCACCAGCAGCGCCGAGGAGCGGTCCGAGAACCATCCCGCCGTCGCGGAGAAGATCTCGGCGTTGACGAAGAGTCGCGCCAGAAAGCCCCGGCCGGGCTGCAGGATGAAGTACCAGATGTATCCCATGACCAGGGGACTGATGATGGCGGGCATGTAGACGACCATCCGGGCGACCTCCCGACCGCGGAAGGCGCGGTTCAGGAGGAGGGCGTAGCCCAGCCCAACCAGGTTCAGGAGGGGTGCGCTCCCCAGGGCGAAGAGCAACGTGTTCCAGACGTCCGTCACCGCCCGTTCATCCGAGAAGAAGCGCACGAAGTTGTCCAGACCGACGAAGTTCGCACGGCCAATGCCGTTCCAGTCGGTCAGGCTGAGACCAATCCCCTGCGCCAGGGGATAGACGAAGAACAGCGTGTAGAGCGCCAGGGCGGGGACCGCCATGAAGATGTGGAGGCCGCGCGGGCGGAAGGCCCGCGCCGGACCCGTTGTCCGGGAAGTACTGCTGATGACGGCCATTTCACCTGCCACCTTTCACACCGCTCCTGTGCCGCCGGGCCGGCACCGCCCGGCTGCGGGCGGTGCGCCATTCGGCTGAGAGCGGCACCATTACTCGTGCCTACTGCGCCGACTCCCAGGCCTCGTTCCACCGTTCCGTGTATGCCTGGGCGAACTCCATGCCGCTTGCGTACTTGCCGGCGTAGAGCTCCTGCACCATCCGGCCGGCATCGTCGCCGGGAAAGCCCGCCGGCATCTCGTTGGTGAAGCCGATGTTCACACCCATATCGAGAGCCCCGGCCACCTCGTCCTTCAGGGGCCCCCAGTCGGCGTCCACGTCGGTGAAGGCACTCGGCGTCTTCAGAAACTCGCTGTAGGCCTTCATGTTCTCCGGCCTGAAGAGATAGTTCAAGAAGGTCTTTGCCGCCTCAATGTTGTCGGCGTCCGCCATGATTGAGTACCCGGAATCCTCCGCGCTCAGAATGACCGGCTCGGTGCCGGGAACGACTGGCGGGTAGACGGAGAAGCCGATGTTGTCGGCCATATCGGGAGTGCGCTCGAGGATGCCGCCGAGGGCCCACATCCCCTGGCTGATCATGGCGGCTTCACCGGACGCAAACGCTTCGAGCTGGTTGTCGTACGTTGCAGTGAGAAGGTCGGCATTCAGGAGCTCTTTGTCCCGGAGCTCGAGAAAGCGCCGCCCGAAGGCCTCCATGGGTCCGCCGCGCTCACCGAATTGCAGGCGATCCTGATCGTTGGCCAGGAATGCCCGCTTCGCTTCCAGAAGTCCGAGGCGCTGCTTGACCACGCCGTGGGCCATGAACTCGATCAGGTGGCCGAGCATCCAGGAGTCCTTGCCGCCCATGAAAAGCGGGGTGACCCCGGGCATCTCGTCACGGATCGTCTCCAGGTTGCTCACGAACTGCTCCCACGTCGTCGCCGGCTCCAGGCCGAGCTCGTCGAAGATCTCCTTGTTGTAGTAGAGCCCCGCCATGGTCATGTTCGTGGCAATGCGGTACTGCCGGCCGCTCTTCACGTCCGTCACCGCCTCCCGGATTGCGGGATTGAGGCGTGACCACCACTGCTCCTCGTTCGTGAGGTCGACGTAGAGTCCCTCGTCGGCGTACTCCTGCGCCCACACCGTGGTGACGTCGGGAACATCGCCGGAGGCAAGCTTCACCTTGATGACGTTGCTCGCATCCTTCTGGAACTCCTGCTCGACCTGGATGTTCGGGTTCTCCTCTTCGAAGTCGGCAATCAGATTGTCCATCCACTCGACGGTTTCCGTTTTTCCGGTGAAGAAGTTGACGGTTGCCGTCTCCTCCTCCGCCTCGCCCGCCGCAAAGAGCGGAAGGCCCACCACTGCAGCCGCAGCGACCACCATAAGCATTGTCGTCATGCGTCTCATACTGCACTCTCCTTTTCCAAGAGTAATTCCCAAGTCCTCAACGAGGGCTTTCTTTTCCGGATCTATCCGGCCGGTTCCGTCTTCAGAACGATGTACATGGCGTGAGACCACAGAAGCGGCTTCGCAACGGAGCCCCATCGCTCGACCCACTCGGCCACCCTGCTCCGGTCCAGCACCACATCCGTGGTCTGTTCCGGCAGATACCCCTCCGCGTCTGCCTGCTCCTCGATCCACGCAGCCAGGCGCGCCGCCTCCTCGTTACGCCCGACCCGGGCGTAGTACCAGCCCAGCCACGCGGTGAGCAGGATCCATCGGCCTCCGCCGTAGAAAGTGTCGTCCCGGTACCGATGAACACCGCCGTCTACCAGGAGGGTTCGCTCGATCTCCTCGACGGTGCGAACCATGAGGGGTTCCTCCGGTGCCAAAAGACCGAAGGGCACCGATGCCCACAGCAGGCTCGAGTCCACCACGGGGTTGCCGAAGGACTTCGGGAGGAATCCGTGATCACTGCTGTGCATGACCACGCTGGCCCGGACCAGACCGGCGAGAAGGGCGGGGTCCGGGCCGCCCGGCCCGTTGACGCCGGTGAGCTCCGCCTCGGCCTTCAAGCCCCCGTAGATGCAGGCGAGGGTCGACGGATGTACGCGGTGGCCGGTTTCCTCCCAGCAGTCGTACGTGGGCAGGGCTCTCACCAGGTCCAGGTAGTGGACGACGGTCCGCCGTGCAGCTCCTGTAGCGGTGACCAACGAGTGGTCTCCGGTTGCCTTCACGTACTCTCCGACGCACCACAGCCAGGCGCCGTAGCCGTCGCTCTGAAAGGCGGGCCACTCGTCGCCGGGGTTCTCTCCACTCAGGGTGAACCGCGCCGGCAGGAACGCATTGGCCGCCATGAGCGTGCCGCGACGCAGCTTCTCCTCAACGTCGGCGACCATGTACTCGTGGCGCTGAATCGTGTCCGCCGCCCAGAGCAGGAAGCGCCTTGCGCTCTCCCGCCGCCCGGCGCGGAGCATGGCGTAGGCAATGAAACTTCCATCACGCATCCAGGAGTAGCGATAGGTCGGATACCGCGGTGATGCGGGATAGGCACCCCGCTCGGTCTGATTCTCCAGGATGATGCTGACGCTTCGCTGTACAAGGTCCACCTATGAGCTCCTTTCGAGTCACCGCCGCGTGGTCAGGCCCCGACCAAGGGGCGCCGGTCGCCGGTCCGCAGTCGGCCGCCTCGGGTCGGCAGTCGCCGATCGGTGGCCTCCGGGCGGCGGTCTTTGGTCGCGGCAACGTAAACGTTTACGTAACAGGGCGAAGGAATGCATCTCTCAACTCCCTCCGCGATGTCCCACGCGCCCGCCCTCGATGACACGGACACTCCTACGCTCGGTAATGGTGTGCGGCATGATGATGCTGTGTGCCACCGGATCGAAGAGCAGATCGATTGCCTTGCGGCCCATGTCGAAGAGCGGTTGCCGCACCGTCGTGAGAGGGGGTACCGCCATCTCCGCATCTCCGGTGTCGTCGTAGCCGATGAGAGAAAGATCATCCGGGATCCGCAGACCACACTCATAGGCGGCGGACACGACGCCGAGCGCCATCTCGTCGCTGGCGGCGAAGACCGCCGTTACATCGCCGTGCCGCGCCAGAAGTTCCTGCGCCGCGCGGCGACCGCTGGCGTAGTGGAAGTCGCCGTAGGCAACGAGGGATTCCTCGAAGGCTGCGCCGTACTGCTCCACAGCCTCCCGGTAGCCCTGAACACGCGGATATCCCGCCACCGGGTCCTCCTTCGTGCCAGAAATCATGCCGATACGGCGGTGGCCGCGTTCCAGGAGGTACATTGTCGCGTCGTATGCTGCCTTCTGATCGTCAATGCGCACGTACGGCACGGGATACTCGCTGGTGAAGGTGGATACCAGGACCATCGGCAATCCGGTGCGTTCGACGAAGGTCTCGTACTCCTCGGTGAGCCATTCGCTCACAAAGACCACACCGTCCACCCGTTTCTGCGCAAGCACCTCGAGATACTCCCTTGTCCGTCGGCCGTTGGAATCCGTGTTGCAGACAATGACCGAATGGCGGCGCTCATGAGCACCGTTCTCAATGCCGCTGAGCAACTCCGACGCAAAGCGGCTCGACACGCTCGGAAAGAGGACGGCAATCGTGTGGGTCTTGCTGCTCACCAACCCGCTCGCCAGGGCGTTCTTCGTGTACCCCAGATCTCGGATCGCCTTGAGCACTCGCTTCTTTGTCGCCTCGGAGTACCCCGGCAGATCGTTCAGAATCCGCGAAACCGTAGCCACCGAGACGTTTGCCTGTCTTGCCACATCCTTGATCGTCGCCATTACCTTCCCAGAACCCACCCTGCTACGTAAACGTTTACGTATCGACAGCAGGAGTTTCGCACAGCTTCACAGGGCTGTCAAGGAAAAGTGTACCCGGCTGTGGCCTCATCCTCCGGTTAAGCCGCCTCTCCCGCCGTCGCTTTCCCGGACCGCGGCCCTACCCCTTCACCGAACCCATGAGCAAACCGCGAATGATGAGACGCAACAACAAGAGGTAGATGAGAACGACCGGGATGATGGAGATGACCGCCCCGGCGCAGACCATGTTCCAGGCGGCAACGGTGGTGCCCTTCAGATTGGCCACCGCGACGGTGACGGGCTGAGCGTTAACGCCCTGGGTAAGGGTAAGGCCGTAGAGAAACTCGTTCCAGATGTTGGTGAACTGGAAGATGCCGACCACAGCGAACCCGGGCAGCGACAGGGGCAGGAAGATGCGCCAGTACGTTCCGGCAACACCGCACCCGTCGACCCAGGCGCTGTCGACCAGTTCGTGGGGGATGTTGTCGTAGTAGTTACGGAAGAGCATGGTGGTGATCGGAACACCGTAGGCGGTGTGCGTAATGATTAGGGCCCACGTGGAGTTGTAAAGACCCACCTTACCCATGAAGAGCACCAGAGGAATGAGAATGGACTGCGGGGCAATATAGAAGCCCAATACCAGCAGTAGAAAGACAACCTCCGAGAAGCGGAACCTGAAGCGACTCAGAATGTATCCGGTGAGCGAGCCTACGCCCGAAGATAGAATGGTCGCCCCCAACGTCATGACGGCGCTGTTGACCAGAGACCGGCGGATCCTGTTGAAGGCACTCACGTACGCATCGATATCAAGTGATGTTGTAAGTCTGACAGGGCCGTACTTCAGTTCCTCGTCCGACTTGAGGGATGTGTTCACCAGGGCGTAGATGGGAAAGAGGTAAATGACCGCAAGGACAACAAGAAGCGTGTAGGTCAGGATCCGAGTGCTCGGCTTCAGGCGCAGGGCTCGCATCAGCGCCCCCTTCCGTTGCGTCCGGCAAGGCTTACGACGAGCACCGGCAGGACAATGATCACGACGGAGAGCAGGAACATGAAGGTGCTGATCGAGGCCCCATAGGCGAACTGGTTGTAGTCGAAGGTAACCCGGTACATATACGAGGCCAGGACCTCAGATGCATAGGCCGGCCCGCCCCCGGTCATGAGCCAGACGAAGTCGAAGACCCGGAGGGAGTACATGAGCAGGAGCAGCAGCACGGTCATGGTGGCCGGCTTCTGCAGTGGGAGCACCACCCGGCTGTACTTCTGAACGACGCTTGCTCCGTCGACCTCGGCGGCGTCCAGCACTTCCTGCGGCACTGACGAGATGCCGGAGTAGTACACAAGCGTCGCAAAGCCGGAGAACTGCCAGACGTAGACGAAGGCAATGGAAAGGAGCGCCTGGTCCGTCGACGTGATCCACGGCTGAGTCAGCCCGTCCAGGCCGATGGTTCTAAGAACCGTGTTGATAACCCCGTTGTTGGGCATGTACATCCAGTTCCACATGGTTGCCGATGCGACGAAGGAGAACGACAGGGGAATCAGATAGATGGCCCGGAAGATGTAGCGCCCCTTCAGGCCGAAGTCCAGAAGCACCGCGCAGAGCACGCCCAGGGGAATGGTAATGCCGATGAAGATCACCGCAAGCAGCAGGGTGTGCCACACCGACTGGGTGAATACCGAGTCGCCGCTGAAAAGCTCCACATAGTTCTTCAGTCCGTTGAAGCTTCCCAGACGACCGATGGTGTTCCAGTCTGTAAGAGAAACGCCGACGCTCCAGGTGAGAAAGGCGTAGACGAAGATCGCAACGAGAGTCACCGCTGGTGCAAGGAAGATAACGATCGCCGCTTTGTTCTTCCGGTTCAGTATCATCTCGTCTCTCCGGACTTACGTGCCGAGCATGCGCAGACCTCGGAGCGTCGGCAGGGGACAGCGGTGGTTCGCGGTCGGCGGCCGCGCGCGTCCCCGTTGGAGCCACTCACCGCGTCGGTCGCCGGACCGCCGGCCGGCCGCGCGACGGTACACATGTCCCCGCCGCGGCCGGCACAAGCATCTACAGCCCGAACACGCGCTCATACGCCTCCGCGTAAAGGCGCACGCCGCGATCCACATCCGGGTTCTCCGCGAAGTCGCTGAACATGCTGCCGTAGACCCCTAAGTACTGCTCAGGAGGCTGGGCAAAGATCGACTGACCGATCTTCGTGTCCGGATCGCGGAAGTCCGCCAGGATATCCTGGGAGATCTCGTCATACATGTCCGTCAGCGCATCCAGTCGCGGTGGCGTGGCCCCCTTGATCGGACAGAAGGTATTCTCCGCTTCAACGGTAGTCAGAAACTCGAGCCACTTCATGACGGCATCGGGATGCGGAGCATCGTTGCACAGGCTGAATCCGTCGAAGTGCAGCGTGAAGGAGCCGTCGGTTCCGGGATTCGGTTGATAGTCGAAGTCGACCTTTGGCTCCCATCCGGCAGAGGTGAAGTGTCCCTTCACCCAGTCGCCCATGGAGTAGAAGACCGCCTCGTCCCGCATGAGGAGGTCCCCCGCCTGGTCCCAGGTCAGTGCCGAGTAGTCGTCATTGATGTAGCCCTTGCGGAGCAGAGTCGAGACGAAAGAGAGCATCTCGCGGATTGCCCGGTCGTTTGAGGGATCCGCTTCGCCGGAGTAGAGCTTGTTCAGATACTCAATGCCTCCGTGAGGTGCACCGACGATCATCTGCTCGGTTATCTGGCCCCACCAGAACTGTTGCCCGCCGCCGGCACCGACCGCCAGAGGAGTGTAGCCGGCATCCTTCGCCATCTCGCACGCCTCCAGAAACTCCTGAGGCGTTTCGATCGGCATGTCGATCCCGATCTCCTCTACCAGGTCCATGTTGTACCAGAGGCAGTTGTTGCGCATGATGTTGAGCGGCACCGACACCGGGTGGCCGTTGACCGTGCCCATTTCCTTGACCATGTCGGGCACCGGGAAGTCCACGAAGAACTCATCGATGGGCTCCAGAATCTCGGCAAAGCTGCCGAGCATGCCGGTCCCGTAGGTCAGCTGGAAGGTGTCCGGAGCCTGTCCCGCCATGACCATGGTTTTGATCTGACCTCGAAGCACGCCGCCGCCGCCACCGGACACCGGGTTCTCAATGATCTCGATCTCCGGGTAATGCTCGTTGAAGGCTTCGAAGAGCGCATCGATCGCTTCCTTCTCTCCTCCTGCCGTCCACCAGTGATAGACGACGAGCTTGGGCTCGGTCTCCTGCTCCGCCTCACCCGCACCGAAGAGCGGCGCGGCCAGGAGCATGACCAGACCCAGGCTCACCAGTAGAAACTTCCACCTTTTCATGGCATCTCTCCTTTTGCTTCCGGTCAGGGCACCGGTGGCGCCGTTGCCGACAACCCGCCGTCGCGGCGGCACCGTCGTCGCGGCACCCTCGCCGGTCGCCGCGGCCGTTTGCCACGGAACCGGTGCACGCTCGCCCCGCCGAAGCATTGAACGTCAATCAGCGCGGGCAACCACGGCGCCTAGAGCGCCATGAGTCCCGCGACCCACCGGACGGCGTTGTGCCAGAACCGGCCGTAGCCGTCCCACTCAATGAAGCCCGTGCCCCAGTGCTTCGTCAGATCGGATGTGAATGCTATTGCCCGTCCCTTTCCGTAGGATCCGAGCACGATGAATGGATTACCGTCGATCGTCGCCAGGAGCTTCCCGTCGGACTTCGCTTCCACCTTGTTGTAGCCCATGAACATCGGCCACTCCTTCGGGCACCCCTCGAACAGCCCGTGATCGGCCAGGGTAATCCTGGGCACGACGCCCTGAGGCGTCTCGACGCGATCGTCATAGGGCAGCATGTTGATCGGCAGGATCTCCTCGGCGGCGGTATCGTGGTAGCCGGGTATGCCGCGAATACCCTCGAAGCAGTTCCACCCGCCGGCCATTATGAATCCTCCCCCCGCGTCGACGAAGGCGCGCAGCGTTTCCAGGCGATTCGGCCCCATGGGCACGTCGAACATGTTGGGGTACAGCTGGATTGTGTTCTTGCCGGTATCACTGAAGACGATCACGTCGTACTGCTGCATCTCGTCGAGGGTTCTCGGAAAGTCCGTAAGGGCCACGTGGTTGGGCATGTGCGTCACCTCGACGTCGGGGAACGCACCCAGCGCGTCCAGGAACCACCCCGCCATGTTCTCGTAGCCGCCGAGGGGCACCATGTCGAAGCCCTTCACGTGCAGTTTCAGAACCAGCCAGGTCTCGCCAACGAGCAACACTCTTGTCTTCTCAGCCATTTTCACACTCCTCCACACGGGTCCCAACGGCCGGCATTAGAATTCTCTCTATTGTTTGCGCAAACATTACCTGAAGTGTACCACTCTAGTGGTTTATGTCAACATTTTTCTTGTAAGACGATGTCAACGGTTCGTCGCCTGCTCCGGGACTACCGCTGGCCGAGATGGAGCAAGCCCCTATTCCCGACGTCGAAGAGAGTTACGTGCGATCTGAGTTGTCAGGGGTGGTCGTCGGCTTCACGACTTTGCCGGCGGACCGCAGGACTCCCGCACCACCAGATGCGTGGGAATGATGTTGCGGTACGGAGGGGCCTCCGGGTTGTGGATGGTCGTGAGGAGGGCGTCGATGGCCTCCCTCCCGATCTGATCGAGAGGCTGCCGCACGGTTGTAAGCATTGGTGTGACAAAGGTGGCCATGTCAATGTCGTCGAACCCGGCCAGGCTCAACTCCCCGGGAATCCGAACCCCCCGCTCGTGTGCCGCCTTGAGCATGCCGATCGCCATGTGGTCGTTCGAACAGATTACGGCCGAGGGCGGCTCGGTCAGATTGAGGAAGTACTCCAGGGCGTCGTAACCGGCCCTGGCGGTCCAGTCGCCCCGACAGATGAGCGTCTCATCCACTGCGATCCTCGACCCGACCAGTACCTCTCGATAGGCGCGAAGCCGGTCGGTGGCGTTTACCACGTCCAGGTCACCCGTCACAAAGCCGAATCGCTTGTGGCCGAGCTCCATGAGGTGGTGCAGCAACTGGACCACTGCGTCGTGGTTGTCCGCATCCACGAAGTTCATGCGCGGGAGATCGGTTTTGCCATGAACGACCACTGTCGGTACTCCCGCCCCGGCCAGCTCGCCCAGGTAGGGCGCCTCCACCGGCGGCGCCATGACTACGAGCCCGTCCACCTTACGCTCCCGGTAGAGTTCCACGTAGCCGCGCTCGGGCCGATGGCTCGAAGAGACCAATACCAGATCGTACTTGTACCAGGTAAGGAGCTTCTCCATGGCAAAGATCAGCTGCACGAAGTACGGCGCGGAGAGGGTCTCCTGGAACTGGGTGAGCACAATGCCGATTGAGTGCGCCTTGTTCCGGTTCAATGCACGCGCCGCGGCGTTCGGCGAGTAGCCGACTTCCTCGATCGCCCGGAGCACCCGTTCCCGCGTGTCGGGCCGAACGTTCTTGTGCCCGTTGATGACCCGGGACACGGTCATGAAGGAGACTCCTGCCAGCTTTGCCACGTCGGATTGCGTTGCCACGAGTGTTCACTTTGCGGAAATCAAGCTGCCTGAAATCATGGCAGCGCATTGGCGGCGTGTCCAGCCGGGGACACGCCCTGCGGCGGGTGCAGTGCACTCGGCCACTACCTTACCCCGCTGGCCTGCCCCCACGCAGCCCTTGGCGCAGCCTGAACATCGGTAACCTACCCGCAAGCGTGTTGATAGCAATCGGCGGAAACCATGACGGCATCGTGACTTGCCGCGCTTCGGGGGCACGAACGTCGCTTTTCGCTGGTCAGACACGTTAAGTTCCGTTCGCAACTGGACTTGCCGGTTCACCGTCAACAAGGTTCTGAGTAGGTTCCGGTTTTCGAGTTGACCCCGCCTAACGGCGGGCGTAGACTGGCGACAAATGAAATACCTACGCCTCGGTTTGCTGTGCGGTGTCTGCCTGTTACTGGTTGGAATGCCGGTAGTCGCCGAGGACTTCGGGTCTCTCCGCTCGCACGCATCCTTCGGACAATTCACGAGCACACTGGATGCGGCCTTTTCTCCGGTACCGGGAAGCGACGCCTTCGACATCACCACGCTCAACCATCACTACCTCTTCACCGGCCTGACGAACGCCCAGGTCCTCGCCGCGGAAGGGAGCTTTCGCGATGTGCCCTTCCAGATCGGTGGCCACATCCGCTTCGGCCCCGTCTCGGGACTTACCCTCGGTACCCTCGTCGGCATGGACCGGGAAGAGGTGCCGGACATCGAAGACGCCATCGTCGTAGACGAGACCCAGATTCTTGCCGGGGTCGATGATAACGGCGACCCCGTCGACTACGAGTGGGTATCGCAGACTACCGAGACGAAGTTCGGCGCAAAGAAGGCCCTCGCCGATCGCTACGCCCTGACGACGTTCCTCGGCGTCAACGCCTTTCGCATGGGTGTCGACGCGGAAGTGACGCGGGCCGCCGGGGATCTTGCGGATGCCGAAGCCTGGGTCACCGAAAACCGCACGACCATTGAGCGCCACTTCTACACCGAAGCCGGGGCACAGCCCGACCCGCAGCTCGACTACGAGATCACCACGACGCGGGAGCGGCCGGCTACCACATTGGACGTCGCCGTCGAGATGCCGGTCGCAATCGTTACGCCGCGCCTGGCTCATCTCATCACGCTCTCCTGGGACATGGAACGTACCGACAACGGCAGCTCCGTGACGGTGGATCATTCGAGCCCCGCAACGGCGGCGCTTGCACCGACCTATACCGTCGACGCCCTAGACAGTGCCACCGAAGGCCGGATCGCCCACGCCGGCAGCATCGACTATCGCATACGACTCTTCTCACAGGATTCCGCAGGAGGGCGCGACTTCCTGGATGTTGCCGCCGGAGGAGCCGTCGACGCGCCGCTCGACTCGACGCGGACCGAGCTCTCCCGGCAGGAGACCTTCAACGTCAACACCTCCGGGGCCGAGGTCATCACGACCCCCGGAGCGGTCGAAACCATTGAGACAACGGCCACCCGCGAAGCCCTCCTGCGCTGGGGTGCATGGCTGGAGACGGGCTACCACGTTCGCCGTGACATCTCCGGAGCGCTGAGCGCGGCGGTGGAACCTGCCATCCGGGGCCGGGTCGACTTCGGTGCGCAATCGGCGGACTATCACGAGACCCGCCGTACTGCTGTCGTCAGCGAATACGACACACCGGACACGCTTTCCCGGACGACCACCACGACGACAAGCTACACCGGCCTGGACGCCTACGACGGACTGCAGATCGACGCCTCCTTCTCGCTCCCGAGCGCCGTCCTCGTGCGGCCTCCGGGCTGGCCGGTATTCTTCGTCCTGGGCTCTCAAGTCGATCTCCAGTACCGGTACTCCCGGGAGACCCTTCCCGTCTCGCTGGAGACCGAGACCGTCGTGATCACCGAGGACGGCGAAGAGCTCTCCTCGGCTCGACGCGAGGAGGTGGCCCCACCGGGCTGGAGCGGCCGGGTGACCAATGAATCGAGCGAGTGGAACATCCTCCACGAGAACCGCCTGGCGCTCCTGTTGCAACTGCCCGGGGATGTGTCACTGGACATCTCCCTGGAAGGAGAGAGCATCTTCGCCTTCAACACGCTGAGCGTGCAGTTCCACATGCCCCTTGGGCGCCGCTCCGCCGGCACGCCGCAGCCGGAGCCGCAGTCCGAGTCCGAGCCCGCGTCTGAGCCCGGGTCCGGCTCCAACTAGGTCGATGCCGACGCGCCTATGCAGGTAGCCCTGTCCCTCTTCATTCTGCAACTCCTCGCCTCGCCGGCAACCGTACCGGACCTACCAACGTCGACATGGAACCAGGCGTCATTCGGTCTGCTTGTCACACCGATCGAAGGACGACTCATTCCGGCTGCAACCCACGGCACCGCCGGAACCGCCGCCCATACCGCCGAGTCCACGGAGGCCGGGAAAGCGCTTTTCTACGGCGACCTGGCCGGTATTGCCGCGCTCCAGGCGTCCCAAGGCGCCTCGGGCCTCCCCTTCACCGTGGGGGCATCCTTCCCGGGAGGCCCCAATGCCCCACTCCACTACCACTCGCACCGCGGCGCCTTCGACCTGAGCTCCCAGGCGCCCCCCCGGCTTGGCGCAGATCAGTTCCGCGCCGCCCGGGAGACCACTAAAGTCGTCTCGGTCAGTGGTGATTCCGAGTACACGGTACCGACAAATGCGATCGAAACGAGCTACGCAAGCTCTGCGCTGACTTCAGGCGCCGGCGTTCTTGAGTCGGTCTTCACCTTCGACCGCCTCTCAGTCGGTCTGGGGACGGAGCTCGCGCGAACCCTCGGCAGTGGCATGGACGCCGGCGAGTGGTTCGCCGCGAACAGCACCACGAGAGAGCGCTTCTACCGCGTAGGCTCCATGGAGGGCGAAGAGGCACCGGAGGTCTCCGCGGGGCTCGAACGGATCGAGTCACGGAGGAGTCCGCACTTCGACACCCGGCTCTTCCTCGGACTGCCTCTGACGCTGAAGGGCTCGTCTGCGTGCCACCGTGTTTCGGTGGGGTTCGGTGTAGATGCGCGAGAGCGCTCGAGCCGCTCGGTAGTCGCCTTCAATGATGCGGACAGGGTCAGTGAGGCGTCGGTGATTACCTCAACGGACGTCGCAGCGGTGAATCTGCGCCGGGAGGTCCAGGGCCTGCTGGGCTACCGCCTGACCGGCGCCGGCGGCGCCTCGGTTGGAGCAAGTGTTGGTGTCATACACACCCCGGCGCGTGTGGCGACAACCTCTCGCAGTGTTCAGGACTACGCAGTCGCCCCCGGCGCGGAGGCTGCCGCCGGCTCGAGAACCGAAACACTGGTGAAAGAGGAGTTCCCCGGGGCAACCTCCTGGGCGGCGGGTTTGGAACTCGCCTACCGAGGCCGGGTCGCGTTCCCGCCCGCCGCAGGCATTTCCATCACCCTCACGACGGAACCGCTGGCGCGCGCCGGGATTGCCATGGTCAATACCGGAGGAGAGCGGGCCGCCCGGGAGCAAGAGGTTACTCGAAGCGATAACAACGCGGACGCCGACTTCGACGATCAGGTCGATCGCATCGAAACAACCACGGATGACCGTACAGTCCAGGGAGCTCCGAAGGGAGTCGAGATTGCGGGACGCATCCAGCAGCCGGTAGCGGTAGAGCTCACCTGGGACCGGCTGCCCGTCGGTGTGCTCATGGCGGGCCGTCTGATCTTCGACGTAACGTACCATCGCTATCCCGCCTACAACGTGGTCACGACCCGGACAACGACCGTCACAAACGGAAGGGGCGAAGAGATCTCCGTGGTAGAAACCGAGCCGGGCAACCTGGACGGGGGATATGAGCGGGTGGAAGCGGCGACGGACCGTCACACAGAGCTCACCCCGGAGTTCAGCCTGGGCTTCTTCACCGCTCTTCCCGGGGCGGGCCGCCTTACGCTGATCTGGACCGGAGGCGATGTGACGGCCCTCGGGCGCTTCGAAATCTCCGTGGAATACCTGATCGGCTCAGAACGGGATCGATCCTCAGAATGAGATCCACCGGCCGGCAGTTGTACCGCCGTACTCGCCGGTACCGATGACGAGCTCATCCCCTCCCGGCACCACGGCAAGCGACGTTCCGGTCAGTCCGCTGCCGGAGTCGGCATTGACGCGGTAGATGTCCGTCGGATCATCAATATTCAGGAGCAAGAGGCCGCCGGCAGGACCCACCGCCGCAACGTACTCCCCCGTCCAGGCCAGGCTCTCTGCATCCACGTTGACTTCCTCAAAGGTGCCCACGACCAGGTCCTCGAGGCTCGGGGGCGGATCCGCCGCCGGATCGAAGGTTGCACTACTCACGTCCAGAACCAGCACGCCGGCGCTGCCGACGGCCACGACCAGGCGTTCTGCACCCGGCGGGTCGGAGGGAAGGAACAGCACATCCGAGACGAAGCCTTCGGGAAAGACCTGATACGGCGTCACCTCGCCAAGGGGAGCTGCTAGATCAAGGCACAGAAGGCCCGAGGCTCCCGCCGCAACGAAGGCGTAGTTCCGGGCACCATCAACAGCAACCGCTTCGCTTCGATCGAAATTCGCACCCGCCGGGAGATCATAGGAGCCGGAGTACGCCAGGCTCCCCGATTCCGCGCCGGCCACCACATGAAGCGCGGCGGTCCCTCCCGCCGTGTACAGGGTATCTCCATTGACGGCAATGTCCGTGACGTTGTCGTCGCCGAAGGGGTCCCCGCCGAGGGATGACACGTAGGCAAGCGAACCCGAATCAAAGACTTCGAGCCCCTCGCTTCCTCGACCCACAAAGAGATGCGTGTCGGTAACAGCAACCGCAAGGGCGGGCCCGGCCGTATCTGTGGCCGTTGCCTCGACGAAGCTCCGGTCACTTGCGGACACACTAAGGACGCCTTCATACCCCGCCGCGAGATATGCGGTATCACCGGATGCCGCTACGTCGCGGATCACCCTCATAAGCGGAAGTGAGCTTCCGACTGTCGAGGACAGCGACAGAGTCGCCGGGTTCGATGCATCAAGAGCGTGGACGCCCTGATCCCGCTCATTGATGAAGAGGGTGTCGGTAGTTCCGCTCCCGTCGAAGAGCACATCCGTGGCAGACTTCGTGGTTGCCGCGAGGGAACGCCGAGACGGGCTCGACGGCGTGGATACGTCGATCGCCTCGACGCCCTGGGACCCTTTGGCGGCGTACACAGTACTGCCATCCAGCACCAGACGCCTGATGAAGCGCTCGTCCCAACTCGCCGGCCGGTATTCTGCCGCCACGGTTGGATTCGTGGGATTGCTCACATTCAGAATGTCCATCCCGCCGATTCCGAAAGCCGCGTAGAGCATCGTGCCATCAAGGAGCACCTGCAGCGCAGCGGGCTCGACTTCGTTACCCGACGGATCAGTGTAGGCAGGCGCACCCGATTGGTGATCGGCGCCGAAAATCTCCGAGATGGAACCGGGGGCGGCCACGTCCAGACCGCGCACGCCGTCCGTGCCCGCCGCCACCCAGGCTGTGTCGCTGCCCGTATCCACAGCCAGATCCAGGGCTTCAAAGCTCGTTTCCAGGGATCCGAGCTCGGTCGCGCTCCCGGCGGCGGCGTCTACCTCCAGGACAACAACCCCGTCAACGCCGGCAAGGTGACCGTCCGCGTCCACCTCCGTCCCCATCTCTCCGGTGAGATAGACGGTGTTCGGCGTCGCCGGGTCCACGTACAGTCCGTGCACGTCAACCCGCTCCGGCGCGTTGTCGAAATCTGCGGGGAGATAGGTCAGCCGCCGGGACGGCGCTTCCAAGTCCGAGGAGGTATCGAAGACGCAGAGTCCGTGTGACTGCAGGCTCAGGTACAGCGTGTCATTAACGTGGGCAATGTCCCGGGCCGGACTCTCCAGCTGGATGCTCTCAAGCAGAAAGTTGCCCGCACCGCCGACAGTCGCGTCGATCACCTCCAGCACGGAGCCCGCGCGGTAGAGAACGTCGCCGTTTCGCGCGAGAAGCGTTCCGTCCGGGGCGAGACTCTCGGCACGATCAAGCGTTGCAATCTCGCTCACGCTGCGAACCTCATGAAAGACCCCGGTTACGCTCGTATCCCCCTGGATCGTGAAGATGAGCGTACCCGCTGTTGTGCTTTCGTCGCCGGCAAAACGGCTGAAGGTGTAGCCGCTGCCCGCCGTCGGTGTGACGGCTACCCGGGTTCCCGTGAGATACACCGCGTCGCCGTTTTCGGTACCTTCAGGATCCGGGGTGAGCACGAAGGAACCCGAGCCTTCCGGCTGGGCGTTCAAGGTGAGCCGTACCGGCAGGCCATTTGGTGTGAACTTCGCCTCAACCGTTCGCGCCTCATCCAGCGTAATGGTAATGCTGTTGCCGTCCACTTCCAGGGCATCCGCAATGTCACCGGACCACTCCTGGAAGCCCCAGCCGCGGGACGCCTCCGCTTCCAGCATGACGACCTGATCTCCCGCTGCGTTGTACCAGAACGAGACTGCGAGAATCCGACCGGGGACCTCACCGTCCGCCAGCCGGTCGGAATGGTCTGTGCTGACCTGCAGGTCCAGGCCGACACCTTCCGTATCGAGCTGTTCGAAGACCGCCTGCGCGGAGAAGTCGGACACAACCTCTACATGTCGCGCCTCACCGGGACCCGACACATCCCCTTCCCACCGACGGAAGACCCATCCGGAGGCAAGGGGTCGGGCGGAGATGTCAATAGATTCACCGAAGGCGTAACTCGCCGCCTCAGGGCTGATGCGCACCTCCCCCACGTCGGCGGGGTCGACTTCCGGAGAACCGGCAGCCAGAACGACCGACACATTCACGGTGAAGCGCGGCGGATCTACATCCTGGAGAATCGGCGCGCAGGCTGTTGCAAGGAGCGCGACGGCAAGCGTGCACGCCACCAAAGAGAGCCTGTACGTCACCATCGTCCTATGTTTCATGTAGCTAGCACTCTAGGCCCGGCCCGGCCATTTGACAAGTCCGGAAACCGTGGATCGACAGTATGCGACATGCAGGGGTATCATGACTCATGCGTACCTTCTCCATTCTCCCCCTGTTGGTTGTTGCGGGTTTCGCTATTGTGGCGGTCAACGCCTTTGCGGCGGGTACCCCGGAGGAGAGTACCGACGCGCCGATCCCGATCATGGACAGCGGCGCCGTGAACCCCGCCCTCGACGGAGAGCCCCCCGTACCGGGCGTGCGTCCCGCCCGGTACAGCTTCAGTGAGAAAGTGCGCTCCGGCATCATTACCAACGCGTCCGGCGGGTACCTGTACGTGCGGGTCAATGCAGAGGAGGTCGATGTCGGAGCCGACCGGTACGACTACATGCTCGCGCCGTGGGAAGAGATCGTCATCGGCCGCGACATGGGGCTGGAGATCCGCACCGTTGATCTCTACTTCAGCCGCGACAGCGTCGCACAGGATTTCGAGGGGAAACTGGCGTTCTGGCCGTGAGCGCCGGCTCCCTTACCACCGCCTCCGTGAGCGCCGGCTCCCTTACCACCGCCTCCGTAAGCGCCGGCTCCCTTATCACCGCCTCCCTTACCACCGGCTCCCTGCGCGCAGGTTCCGCACGGCCGGCCGGTGATCGCGGCACAATCCGTCAGTTTATGGTGAAGCTCTTTCCCAGGACGCGGAACTCAATACCGCTACCGGTGATCTCGAAACCGTTTGACACGTCTACGCAGTCAATGAAGCACGCCTCAATCTCCACATCCGTCGACGCGCCGGAGCTGCCGATGGTCACCCTGACTGAGGCTTCGGCGCCGTAATCACCGGCCCAATCCCGGTCAATGTGGCCGCCGGACCAGCCGCCCCACAGGTAGACGTCCGGGGGAGAGGCGGTGGCGTAGCCGGTCACGCCGACATCCGTGAACTCCAGGTCGTAATCCCCGTCGATATGAACGCCGCTGCGCTTCAGGCGGACCGTGGCGTCGGACAGGGGGACCCCTGCTACGGATATGCCGCCGGAGGCGGACAGCTCCCAGTCGCCGGTGCTGTACCACCCGTCGACTCCGACACTGAGAAAATCGCCGATCGAAAGGGTACCTCCGATCTCCAATCCGGACTCGGTAATGACGAGATCTGCGTCGAGTACGTCAAAGCCGAAGACCGTGATGTCTCCGTGGAACTCCATCAGCAGGCCGCCCGAAGAGGGATCGTACGTCCCTGAGATGCGGATCTCAGCCCCGTCCCCGTCTCGGAGGCCCGGCACCTTCAATGTCCCTCCGAGACCGATCCCCTCGTCTTTTCCGACGACGATCTCAACCGCTCCCATGGGTACGCCGGCAATGCGCATGCTCTCTGCCGTCCCGGTGAAGAGGAAGTCGAATGGGGCAGGCTGAATGGTGCCGTCGACGGTGATTGGTGACGACATGAAGGCCGGCTCCATGAACTCCGCAAGGAGGTAGAACTCCTCCGGACTGATGCTGAGCTCACCCGAACCGAGAGTGATCTCAAAGCCGTCGAGCGCCGGCATTGCCAGAGTGATGTCGTTCTCATACCGCATGAGCCAGTTCGCGTAGTCCCAGACCTCGGCGTGGAGCACGCTGCCGCCCGCCATTTCCAGCCCGAAGAGGCCGATATCCAGGGGGGCGGTGCCGTCGACGACCAGGCCATCTTCGCTGCTCATATCCACGGTCCCTGCCAGCGTTGAGTCGCCGAAGCCCAGGTCGACACCGAAGACCTTCTCGACGATCGTTTCGGGGGCGTAGTCGTAGGTGGTCCTAGCGGCAAAGCGCCACGCCTCAATGTCGCTGGAGACGTATCCGGCCAGGGAGAAGTCCGCGCCGGGATGCGGTGAAAAGAGCATGGACGCCTCATCTCGAATGTCTGCGAACAGGCCCTTGTAATCAATGCTCCCGATCTCCGCGAAATCCAGGAACTCGTTCAGGGTGTCGAAGTTGAGGGACTCCGGCTCCCACTCCTCGTTGACGACGTCACTCACGTCGGGAGGCGTCGATTCCGCCGAGAAGTAGGCGCGGCTGTAGTGGTCGGTGTGCTCCGCAACGGCGGTTGCACCGCCGAGCTCGGGCTTCTTCAGAAAGGGGAAGAAGTCCATGAGGTCGTGGGTGAAGATCACCGTGCCGTTCATCCCCATGGCGAACTCCAGATCGGCCGCCCCGGGGTAGATCTCCTGGTACTCTGCGCTATCCGTTGCGTAATCCCAGGGATTCAGATGTATGCCGATGCTGCCTCTGAGCGCCAGGGGCAGCCCGGTTACCTTGCTGAGGGGAATATTGCCCCGCACGTACTGATGAACCGGAATCGTCGGGGGAAGACCGTACCGCTCGAGACCCCAGGTATAGAGGCGCGGCAGATGCAGCCCCGCATTGTCGGACCACCCGACACCGAAGCCGTCCAGCTTGTCGAAGCTGCCGAGCCCCTTCATGGAGGGGGACCTGGCGCCGGAACCGGAGCCGCCTCCCGAGCCGGAGGAACCAAGCGCCTTCTCCAGATTTTCGAAGCCGTCGGCACTCACACTGATGTAGAACATCGGGTCGTCGGGATCGACGACGAGAATCACGCCGCCGGAAGGTGACCCCGGCGGGGCGGGAAAGTCGACATCCATGCCGGCAACATCGGCTCCAATGTCGTCATCAATGCTGAACACCAGGTACTGCGTGTCCGGATCAACGGGCCCGGCATCTCCACTGGGGTATCCGAAGTCGATCTCTGAGCCGAGCTTCACTTCGACAATGGCAAGGCGGTTCTCGGACCACCGGAAACCGGGAAAGAGGTCGGACACGAACACCGGCAGCAGTGCGGTGCCGGTCAACGACCCGTCGGATCCTACTACCAGAGATGCGCCGGGCAACTCCACGCCGGAGCCCGGCGCCCCCGATTCGGATCGAACGAGAACAGGACCGTTGATGGCAACGCTCCCGTCGGTTCCTTGCTCCAGATAATCGGACTGAGTCTCAATGACGAGATTCCCGCTCTCGGCCTCTCCAACCCCGGGAAGTGCTTCAACGTCGGCATCCCCGTCCCCGCGGGACTCCGCATCCGGCTGTGCCCGCGACGCAGCGCCGTCGGCCGTTGCCTGAATCTCGACGGTCTGCAGAAGCGGATCCGGCTTCGAGACGAGGGTGCAGGAGAAGGCTGCAAGTGCAGCCAGGAGTCCGCAGAGAACAAACCGGACGAACCGACTCACGAGTACTCCCGTGTATCTGGATACGGTCAGTATAGACCCGACGGAGACCTAACGCACGCCGTTTATGAGCGGCCACCCCCGCGCCGCGGCCTGCACCCCTACACCCGAAAGAACCTGCGAATCCGCCGGACGAAGGCCTCCACATAGTCGCTGACGAAGTCGGAGGCGGCCTTGTCGCTCTGCTTCATGGACTCGAGGAACTGCTCGGTCTTGAGGCGCCGGTCGAGCATGACCTGGGCAAACGCGTCGCTCAGGGCGGGCTGGGCCTGGAGGATGGGCTCGAGTGCTTCCTTGGTCACCTGGATGAGGGTGGTCTGGACAATGGCGGTCACGGTTGCGGAGCGGCGCTCGCCGGTGAGGAGTGACATCTCTCCGATAATGTCGCCGGAGCCGAGGCGCGCCACTTCCACCTGCCGGCCGCGGTCGTCGCTCTTTGTGACCTGCACCACACCGGAGACAACAATGAGGAGCGAGGTGTCATCGGAGCCCTGGGTGACGATGGTCTCTTCGGGATAGAAGGTGTGATACGAGGAGTGCTCGGCCAGGATGTCGACCTGCTCATCCGAGAGGACCGAGAAGATCTCGGTGTGCCGGAGTTCCTCCCGGAGGGAGGGCATCTGCAGGGTGCGCTCCTCCGCCGGCTCCGTCGAAACCTCGTACTTCCCGGCGGAGGTGGAGATGCCCGCCCGGGAGAGGTGCGCGTGGATGCTCATGTAGAGGTCGTTGATCCCGGCAAAGTGCGACACAAAGTCGCGAAAGTAGACGTAGACCACGTACCGCACCGGATTGCCGGACGCGTCGGTGACGTTGACCACCGGCGTCGGATCATCCCGGACGGCGCGGCAGGTCAGCGCCGACTCCAGAAGCAAGCGCCGTACCGTGGCGAGAGGATAGCTGCGATCAACCGACACGTAGAGCCACGTGGCGTAGGAGCGGTCGGGCCGCGACAGGTTGTGCACGACGTTCCGCGTCATGTAGCTGTTCGGCACCACGACCTTTCCGTTGTTGAAGGAGCGCAGGTACGTCGCCTGCCAGGTGATATCGATCACCTCGCCGCGTACATCATTCGGCAGCGTAATCCAGTCGCCCACGCCGTAGGGCTGCTCAAGAGCAATCGTAATGCCTGAGAAGAGGTCGCCGAGGACCTGCTGCAGCGCCAGGCCGACCACACCGACAATGACGCCGGTGGAGACCAGGAAACCGCCGGCCGACTGCCCGAAGATCACTATCAGGACGATGCCTAAAGCAGCCAGATAGAGGACGCCCGATACCAGGTGTTGGAGAAGCCGGGGCGCCTCCGTTCCATAGCGCCTCGTGAAGTACCGCTTCCAGAGGAAGCGGCGGAGAAGCCGCGTCGCCAGCCAGGCGATCGACACCGTCAGGAGCGCCCAGAGGGTGTTGCGAACCGCCGCGAACTCCCCGTCCAGCCCGGTGAGCTGCACCTCCAGCGCAAGAACCAGCGCGGGAATCACGACCACGTCCAGTAGCAGCACCAGTGTGTGCGCCCAGGCGCGCCGCACCCGTCGCCGCACCAGCCGCGAAACAACCCAGTAGAGAACAAAACCACCCACCGGCACCAGCACGGTGGCAATCGGCAGCGACCGAATCTCTGCGCTCAGTTGAACCAGCGAATCCATTATCGCCCGTCAATACCATCTCGCCGGCGGCGGGTCAAGGAGTCAGAAAGCGGCAGCGAGCTGAGCTCGTACGAGTCAGGCGCAGGTCCAGTGTGGCCAGCGGTTCCTGCAGAGTCTCTGCAAGGGCGACGTACCAGGCGTCGTAGGCGGTGGTCTCGTGTCGCAACTCCCACACCCGATCCGTAAAAGGCTCAAAGGCGAACAGCTCAATCCGAAGAGCCATGAGATCCCCCTTCGCCATTGAAGCAATGTCGCTGGAGATCTGCTCGCTGATGAGTGCGCGGCGGAGAATATTCATGCTCTCCACCAGAACGTGGTGCGTTGCGGCAAGGTCGTGTTCTTCGAGGATCTCATCCGCCCACCTCCCGTCCGGCCCGGAATCGACGAGGGCGGAAACGACGACGGAGGCGTCAACGACGATCACTGCGCACGATCCGCGTCCCGGTGGGCAAGAATCTCCTCCCGGCCAATCCGGCTGCCGGTTCGACGCTTCCGCTCTCGGACCTCCGCCATCAACACCGCCGGGTCGGGACGATTCGCCAGCTCAATGAGACGGGACCGAAGGTACTCCTGGAGGGAGGACCCCGTCCGGGCCGCCCGGGCGGCGAGTTCATCCCGGGTCTCGTCGGGTACATTGCGGATGGTTATGGAAGTTGCCATGCCTGCATTATGCTGCTATTCGCAGCACATCGCAAGCATCACACTCGTCCGACCGCGCCGACGGCCGACAGCCACACTCGTTCGGCAGGCACCGACGACCCCGGATTCAGGCATCCGCCTACTTGATGTAGTACCCCGAAATGCGCCAGGTGCCGTCTTCGTCGCGCATGGGCGTGATCGTCTCGACGGCGGACTCCTTGTGGGCGAAGCTGCTCCAGTACTGGAGCACCACGTACTCCCCGTCCGGCGCACCCGGCAAGCTGGTGGCGTACTGCCGGGACTGCAACTCCCGGGACTTCACCTCCCCGAAGGGAGGCAGCGTGGCGCGCAGAGACTGCACGAACTGCTCCCTGCCGACGACGCTCTTCAGGTAGCCCGAAGCCTGCTCCCAGCTCTCCTCGTACCGGCCGGCATCCACCAGCGCCAGCCACGCCTCCGCCGCTTCAACGGCGGCCTGCTCGGCGCCGCCATCCGTTCCACTGCTCATCCGGTGCCTCCTGATCGAATGGTAGCACGGCCCCGGAACCGCCGGGCCTTCGGCTCGCCGATCACGCGTTCAGCTTGTACACCACCAGTGGCGACGTCTTTCCCTTCACCGACAGCTTGTAGGGCCCGTCGAAGGTGAGGTCCTCGATCTCGGCTGCGCCGTCGCGGGTCGGCCTGGACACCAGGATCTCGCCGCGCTTCGCCGCGTTGCAGAGGCGCGCTGCGGTATTGACGGCGTCTCCGATTACCGTGTAGTCGGCACGCCGCTCGGATCCGATCATTCCCAGAATCACTTCACCCAGATTAATGCCGATGCCGACGCGCAGGCCCTTGAAGGCATCCTCCGGCAGCTCCGCGAAGTGTCGCTGAATATCGACGGCCGCCCGGCACGCATGACCTGAGGCGTTCTCCCCGAGGAACAGGGCTACGACTTCGTCCCCGACGTACTTGTCAATGTCGCCGTTGTGCTCCTGGATGATCTCACTCTGAGTGTTCAAGACCTCATTGAGGTTGGAAACGACCTCGTCGGAGTCGCGCCCCTCGGAGAAGCTGGTGAAGCCGCGGATGTCGCTGAACAGCAACGCCGCGGTTACGCGCTGGCCTACGTGGCCTTCGCCGATCGCGGCAATCGTCGACGAGGAGACGAACTTCCCCAGCTCGTAGCGCTCCCGAAGGCCCACAACCATGTCGTTGACCGTGCCGCCGAGCTCGCCGATCTCGTCGCGCTTCTGCACGTCGCTGCGGACCGAGAAGTCGCCGTTCGTCACCGCACGGCAGACGTCACCAATGCTGCGGATGGGCCGGACAACCGAGCGGCGGAGAAACTGCGTCAGCACAACCGAGAGAATGATCACCGCAGCGGCAAAGGCAGAGCCCGCAAGAATGACAACGTTCCGCTGCCGCTCTACCCGGGCGGTGACATCGTTCCTGATATCGATGACGCCGCGGACGTTGCCGCTCGTGCCGTGGCAGACAACGCACTCCTGCATGTTGGGCAGGGGCCGGTATATGCGATAGAACCGCCGGCCCTCCTCCTCGACCGCAAAGGTCACCGTCTCCGCGTCGGGTCCCACGGCCCGGTCGAAGCGCTCATCCTGGACGCGGTAGGTCGGCTCCTGCGGGTCCGGCTTCAAGGCGAAGGCCTGGCGTCCGAGACGATCGTTGATCTCACGCACGGTTTCGTTGTCCATGAACGCCTCATTGCCGTTGGGGCGGAGGACGTGGATCTCATAGCTCGGATTGATCGTCTGCACCGCGTCGATGAAGTCGACGGCAATGGCCGCCTCTCCCGGCAGCATGAGCTGGGCGATCGCCTCGAAAAGGAGGTCCGACTGCTGCTCCAGCCCCTCCTGGGATGCGGACTCTATGGTCGTGAAGAGCTCACGTCCGAGGTAGAAGGTCAGAAGCCCGATTCCCGCACCGAGAGCGAGGATGATCAGGGCGTTGACCTTCGTAGAGATCGATACGAAGCGCCGGCGACGTGCCATTCGAGGGTGCCTCCAATGACTCAAGCGTAGGCTCGCCGGCGCCCCGAAGCAAGGCTCAGAGGCGCTATCGACCAGTTGTCCGGGTCAC
This sequence comes from uncultured Spirochaetaceae bacterium, assembly GCA_964654185.1. Taxonomy (GTDB): domain Bacteria; phylum Spirochaetota; class Spirochaetia; order DSM-27196; family PWMO01; genus CAYFQV01. The sequence continues at coordinate 28,297 of CAZZIE010000010.1, forward strand.
GCCGGGGAGCAGCTCGCAGCCGCCCCGGCCATCAGCTCCACTACTCCTCGGTCACGATGAGGTTGTACTCGGCACCTCCGTCCCCGCTACCCAGACCGTCGACGCGGATGTACATCTCAGTTCCGGTGGGATCCACGCCGGCCACGGTCACATCCGTGTTGGGGTCCTGATAGAAGCCCTGGTCAAGCAGGGTTGTGAAACCCGCTCCGTCGAAGATCTCGATCGATGCACCGAGGCCAAGAGAGGCCTGAAGGGTAACCGTGTACGTGGCAGCTGTGTCTGCCACCGTGACAACGTAGTAGCTGCTGTCTGCAACGGCCACCGTGCCGCCAAAGGTCGTCGAACCGGCCGCTGCGCTGCCAATGTCGATCGGGGCGCTGTCCGTACCTTCACTCACCGGCGCCGCGGAGCCGGGAGTGACCGTTAGGTCGAAGTACGAACCCTCCGCATCCATGGACTGGACCTGGATGTGCAGTGCGTCCTCGGTGAAGTCGAGATCCGCGACGATCTCATCCGTCGTGTCTGCTTCAGTGGAAGAGCGGAAGAGCGCCCCTTCGGTCCCGTCCGGCTGCGCCGCGTGGACGTGGAGATTGGCATTCCGCTCGAGACCGGTAAGCGTCACGCTGTAGAAGAGCGTCGGATCCACAGATACCGTATAGTAGCTAATCGGGTCGGAGAAGGAGCCGCCGACGACGCCGGCGTGGGTGACCTCCACCGATTCGGCCGAACCGATCGACAGCGGCGCGCTACTCGAACCTTCTGCACTCAGAGCGGGTGGAATCACCTGCAGTCTCGTCGGAGCATTGACCGAGTATGGTCTGTCCGTGACGACACGGATGTAGAGGTACCCACTCGCGGGAGTTATCCCGGAGACGGCGATGAACGAGTCGTCCCAGTCATTGATCTCGAACGCAACCGGGCTGGCCGAGAAGTCCGGCTGATCGTACACGTACAGCTCATCGGTGTAGTTGCCGTCAATGTTCTCCAGGCGAACTCCGTACGAAGCCGTAACATCCACCGGGACGGCAAAATAGCTCGTACCGCCTTCAAAGAACTTGAGATCATAGTCGCCGGTTGTCTCCGAGATGTAGACGCTCGCATCCGCCAGTACCCACGGGCTCGTTGGCGTCCCGAATCCTACCGGAGTGACCACGACCTGGTAGGAGCTGCCGGACGGCTGCCCCGATGCATCCACACTGATGTACAGGGCACTACCGGATGCAACTACGTTCTCCACCACCTTGTCGGCCGTCCCCGAAGTGTAGTCGAAATCAAGCAGCGTACTGAAGCTATCGCTGTACACGTTCAACCCGACTTCCGTTCCGAGCCCTGTCACTTCAACCAGATAGGTCGCGTTCGTCTCAACCGGGACCGAGTAGTAGCTGTACTCTCCAGCGGCGACTTCCCCGGACAGGGTCTGCTCGTGGTCACCCGCATCGGGAATGGCCACAGGATCACTCACGGTGCCATCGCTCTGGTAGGCAGAGCCGCCTGGCTGCACAGTAAGAGAGAAGGATGTCTCGCTGTTCCCTGCCACCCGCACATACATGGTGTCGGCGTCAGGGGTGTAATCGGAGATCAATTCATCTTCACTTCCGCTGTTCTGGCTACTCGCACCAACCGTCGTACCATCGGATTCGTACAAATACAAACTGACGGCCTTGCCCGTTTCCACGTCGAGTCCCGTAAGGTTCACTGTATAGGTGCGCTGGTCGGATACCGCCACCTCATACCAGCTGTTGGACCGTACGCTTCCGTCGTGAGCCACCATCTCCGTCGACGCGTTCCCTATGTCAATTGGATTCGTCTGGTTCCCTTCGTTGCGGAATCTCTGGTTCACGGAGATAGTGAAGCCCGTGCTGTCGGCGGTTGCGCTCTGGGAACCGGTAACGATCAGGTAGACCGTTTCCGCCGGCGGATCCGCATCGCGCTGCCCATCCGAGTAACTGATACCGAGGGGCCCGCTGAACTCTCCGCTACTGTACGCGCTGTAGGCACTCAGGTTCACGCCTACGTCACTGCCGCCGACGAGGAAATCGTAGAACCGTTCCGGGTCCACGGTAACCTGATAGTAGCTGACCGATCCGGTCGGCACCGTGCCGTCGAAGCTCAGATTCTGGGTCGAAGCATCCCCAATGGTGAGGGGATTGTCGGGTGTGCCCTGCGCCGCATCCGTCGCAGCCGGCACCACGACATCGATTCCCGCCGTGGTGGCAACAGTGGAGTCCGACGTACGCGTAATCCTGAGCGTCAGGGTTACGGTTGTGTCGATTCGGGGCGGATACACCGTACCTCCGGTGGTCACGACCGACTCGTCGGAAGATGACTGAATGGCGATGGTGAATCCCTCGGGCACCTCCGGGAGAGTGAGGTGCGTCGCACCCTTCGCAGGCGCGGCGATCTCGGTGATACCCTCGGCGACTTCGGCGGGAGTCGCTTCCGAGACTGCGGCCTGATGATTCACCGCCACGTTGTACGTGAGGGATGACGACCCATCTGCAGAAGTCACGCCTACCACGATCGAAAAGGTGTTCGCGTGTTGCTGAAGATCAATGGAACTGGAATACGAGCCGGTACCGCTTCCGGACTGTCCTCCTGAAGGGACATCCACCGAGATCTGCGCCTGCGAAACCTCCGCTTCCAGCTCCAGGGCAACGCTGGTGACACCTTCGGCGACGTCCAGATCGTAATCGAAGTGCTCGGGCGCAAACGTCGGGTCCAGGGTCCCTTGACTGAAGAACAGCCGCGAGAGCCGAGCAACCGCCCCGTCATCTCCAGGATCGTCCGAACCGCCACCCAGCAGGGGCGACGAACAAGCGACAACAGACAGTACCCCTACGAACAGGCACAGCCACATGGTACGTTGTCTTGAGAGAGTTGACCGAACAGCGCTGCGGCTTTCGAACCTTTGATCCTTCACGATTGAGCCCCCACACATTGCCGCCTCTTACGACGCGACGGAATAGGTGCTACCAGCAACTCCCGAACCAAGACACAAGCTCAGAGCGGAACAGGCGTAACTCATTCCTTCATTTGTACTTACGGAAATCTCATCTCAGGTTCAGTCTTGCACGTGACCGCGTATCTCAACCTTGTTTGATTCGGAAGCGCCGCACATTGGCGGCCGATCAACATATGTTGATCGGCCGCCGGCGCTCGGTCATACCTCCTGCAGTGCGGGCGTTGCGGCGCCGTCGTCCACCGTCGGGGTGGGTCCTCCGTCGCCGGTCCCGGCCCCGTCCCCGGCCCCGGCCCCGGGCGCAATGCCGAGCTCGGCAAGGACCGCGGGGACGATCTTCGTCGCATCTCCGACCACCCCGATATCGGCAACGTCGAAGATGGGAGCGTCGGGGTCCTTGTTCACGGCGACTATGAACTCGCTCTCCTCCATGCCGGCAAGGTGCTGGATCTGGCCGGAGATGCCCAGGGCCATGTACACGCCGGGACGGACGGTCTTGCCGGTCTGGCCGACCTGGCGATCCTTCTCCAGCCACCCGGCGTCGATTACCGCCCGCGATCCGGAGACCTCTCCGGACAGGCGGCCGGCCAGGGTGTAGATCGGGTCGAGCCGGCGGGG
>CAZZIE010000010.1:31883-38432 GCA_964654185.1 uncultured Spirochaetaceae bacterium
ACCTTGGCGTCCTCAATGTTGACGCGCCGGTCGTCGGCCTTCACGACGGCAAGGACCTCGACGTTGCGGTCGGCCGCGCTGAGGCCGGCGTCGAGCTTCACCACCTCCCCGGTCCGGCGCGCGTCGAAGTCCGGGCGCACCATGACGCCGGGGCGCACCGTCGACATCTGCGGCCGCCGGTCCGGACAGATGATCGTGGCCATGATGTTGCCCCCGAAGGCGGGCCGCGTCATGAGCAGATTCTGAGACTCCGGGTCGATGCTCAAGGCCGTGCAGTCCGCGGTCAGCCCGGTGTAGATCCGGGCGGCGACCCGCGGCGCCAGGTCGCGGCCGATCGCCGTGGCGCCGAAGAGGACGATCTCCGGTGTCTCCGTCTCGATCGCCGCCACGACCGCCTTCGTGTAGGGCTCACTCGTGAAGGGCTCGAGGACATCGTCATCAATGACGACGACCCGGTCTGCGCCGTGCCCGACGGCGGTGTCCGCCAGCAACTCAACGCCGCGCCCGGGGATCACCGCGACGACGTCCTGCCCGCGGACATCCGCGAGTTCCCGCGCCTTCCCCAGGAGCTCGAGGGAGACCGGCTGCACTACTCCCTCGCGCTGTTCCATGACGACCATGACGTTCCGATATGTTTTCGCTTCCATGCTGTTTGCTCCTCTCGTGTCGTGCTGTCGTGTGCCGTGCTGTCTCGCGCCGGGGTTCCGGCCCGGCCGGCCTCAGTTGAGGACGTAGCGCTCCCGGAGGCGGTCGACAATGAAGCGCGCCGCTTCCTTCGGGGCGAGCTCCTGCTTCTCACCGGCGCGGTTGATCTTCTTCTTCTCCGAGGACTTCACCTTGGTGGGCGAGCCCTTGAGTCCCAGGTGCGCCGGGTCGACATCAATGTCGTCCAGGGTCCAGTGCTCGACGCTGTCGTTCCGCCACGCCTGATACACCGCACCGATGCGCATGTACCGCGGCTCGTTGATCTCCTTGAGGACGGTGATGAGGCAGGGCATCTGAACCCGCAGCAGGTGGTAGCCGTCCTCGAAGGCGCGCTTCACCACGAGGGAGCGCTCCTCCCGCTCGATCTCCTCGACGTACGCCACCGACGGAATGCCCAGGTGCTCGGCGATCTGCGGCCCCACCTGGGCGGTGTCGCCGTCGATCGCCTGGCGTCCGGCAATGATGAGGTCGTACTCCAGGTTTCGGAGCGCCCCGGCCAGGGCGCTCGAGGTCGCCCAGGTGTCGGAGCCGGCGAAGGCGCGATCGCTCAGGAGGATGGCGCGATCGGCGCCCATGGCCTGCGCCTCCCGGAGGGCGTCCTTCGCTTTGGACGGCCCCATGGAGAGCACCGTGATGTGCACATCCGACCGGCCGCCGGCAGGGCCGTCGGCATCGGCACTAATTGAGGCTTCTCCGGCGGCGGTCCTCCCGGCAATGCCGGCCGTCGCGGCTTCCTTCAGGCGAAGCGCAGCCTCCAGACCCGCCTTGTCGTCGGGATTGATGATGGAGGGCACGCCCTTGCGGATGAGGGTGCCCGTCTCCGGGTCCAGGCGGACCTCCGTGGTATCGGGTACCTGCTTCATGCAGACAACTATGTTCATTGCTCGCGTCTCCTTGATGTCGCTCGGGGTGATGTCGCGGTCGCGTTGATGTCGCTCAGGGCTCAGTTCAGGAGCTCAGTTCAGGAGCTCAGTTCAGGAGTCCGGCGGAGATGACCATCTTCTGCACCTCCGAGGTGCCCTCGTAGATCTCCGTGATCTTGGCGTCCCGGAACATGCGCTCCACCTCGTACTCCCGGGTGAAGCCGTAGCCGCCGTGAAGCTGAATGGCCCGGGTGGTCACATCCATGGCGGCCCGGGAGGCGACGAGCTTGGCCATGGCCGCCTCGCCGCTGAAGGGCTTGCCGGCGTCCTTGAACCACGCCGCCTTGTAGGTGAGAAGCCGCGCGGCCTCCACCTTCGCCGCCATGTCCGCCAGCTCGAACTGCGTGTTCTGGAACTTTGCGATGCTTCGGCCGAACTGCCGGCGCTCCTTCACGTACTCCACGGTTCGATCCAGTGCCCCCTGGGCGATGCCGAGGGCCTGCGCCGCAATGCCGATCCGTCCACTGTCGAGGGTCTTCATGGCGATCTTGAATCCCTTCCCCTCCCCGCTGAGGATGTTGCCTGCCGGAATCCGGACGTCCTCCAGAATGAGCTCCGCCGTGGCGGATCCCCGGATGCCGAGCTTCTTCTCCTTCGGTCCCACGGAGAACCCCGGCGTGTCCGCGGGCACCACGAAGGCGGAGATCCCGCGGGTTCCTGCGGCCTTGTCGGTCATGGCGGTGATCACGTAGGTGTCCGCGTAGCCGGAGTTGGTAATGAACATCTTGGTGCCGTTGAGGAGGTACTCGTCTCCATCCAGGACTGCGGTGGTGTGCTGGGAGGCGGCGTCGGTTCCGGCGTTGGGCTCGGTCAGGGCGAAGGCGCCCAGGGTCCTGCCGGACGCGAGCGGCACCAGGAACTCCTCTTTCTGGCCGTCGGTGCCGAACTCGAAGAGCGGCCCCGCCGCCAGGGAGACGTGCGCCGAGAGGACGACCCCCGTGGTCGCGCAGGCGCGGGAGAGCTCCTCCACGGCAAGGGCGTAGCCGAGGTAGTCCCCGCCGGCGCCGCCGAGCTCCCGGGGATAGGGAATGCCGAAGAAGCCCACCGGGCGCATCTTCTCCACGGTCTCCGTGGGAAAGCGCTCCTCCTCATCGATCTCCGTGGCAATGGGCGCGACCTCCGCCTCGGCGAAGTCGCGGTACATCTTCTTCAGGGTTGCGTGTTCAGGACTGAGCTCGAAGGTCATCACCTCACCTCCTGGGCAACGGCCTCGCGGTCGGGCGCGCCGGCGTTCTTCGTCGCGCCTGCGGTGTTGCCGGCGTCGGCGTCCGCACCGGCGCCCGCAGCCGTTGCCGCGTCGGCGGTCGTCGCCGCGTCAGCGCCGGCCTCTCCATTGGCGCCCGCTCCCGGGGCCGGCCGCGCCGCCGGCCTGGGCGGCATGACGGTTGCGTAGCCCTCGATCACCACCTCGCCCTCCTGGTTGGTGCAGACGGTCTTCAACTTCAGGAAGCGCTCCTTGATCTTCTCCGCGGCGGTGACCGTCGCGGTAATGGTGTCGCCGAAGCGAACCGGAGCGGTGAAGGAGAGCTCCTGCCCGACGTAGATCGTGCCGGGACCCGGCAGCTGCATGCCCAGCACCGCGGAGATCAGCCCCGCCGAGAGCATGCCGTGAACAATCCGGCCGCCGAAGCGCGTATCCTCACTCGCCGACTGGTTGATGTGCGCAGGGTTCAGATCGGCGGTAATGCCTGCGTAGAGATAGGTATCCGTCTCGGTGAGCGTCTTGGAAAAGGACGCCGAGTCGCCGATGCGGATCTCGCTCAATGAAAGGCCTTGTTGCATGGCTGTCTCCTTCTATCGGGGCGCCGGCACGTACTCCGTCGACCCCCTCAATCGCGCCGGATTGAGTAGTGATTCATTTATCGATATATTATTCTCGATTAATCGGTACGTCAAGAGGCCGCAAAAGGAATCTGGAAGGTTTTTGGTATACGGATTTCCGGACCCTGCGCACCCGTGCCGCACCCGTGCCGCGGCGCGGCGACAGCGCGCCCGCGCGGCGGAGGCGATGAGCAGGAGAACCGTGAGACGATTCAGTCGCCGGCGGTACCGTCTGCCAGGAGCTTCCTTAGGTAGGATATGTCGGAGTCGTCATCGGAGGTACGGTCGGATCGCGCTTCCTTGAGGGCGATCAGGTCTTCCGGTGCGGCAACCAGAGCGCCGGAGCCGCCCAGGTCCACCGTCCTGGCCCGCGCCTTCAGACGCGGAAAAGGAACCGGAGGCTCGTAGATGAAGTCGACCTGCGACTCAATATGGATGGAGGAGTGCTCGACTGCGAGAGAGTCTTCTGCCGCCTCCGATTCCAGCCGGCTCCGGAGCTCAGGCGGGGCGGCAACGAAGCTCAGGGAGCCCGGATTCGCTCGATTAACCCAGCGTTCCGCTGCGGCGCACGTCGGCGCGAGGTGCGCCATTGCCTCATCAACCCGGGTAACCAGCGCGTACCCCAGGTCGTACATCTTCTCGAGCACGGTATCGACGTCGAGGGTTCGCACCGCAAGGTCGAGATCCTGGGTGACGCGGGGACTGTCGTAGAGGCGCAAGGCCACCCCGCCAATGATCACGACACTCACACCGGCCTCTTCTAGTTGCGCCACCAGATCACCCGTCCGCACGGGTACCTCCGTTGCGCCGGCGCCACTGAGCGACGAAGCGCCGCCAGGCGTAGCCGGGGTTCACCTCGGCGAGGCGTCTCGCCTCCTCGAAATTGAGCCGAATCTTCTCTTCCGGGGAGAGATTGCGAAGGTGCGCCTGACGGAGGCGCTTGCCCAGGTTGTCCACCGCCATGGTCACACTCTACGGCGCCGGCCAATCACCGCGCAACCTCCGGCACCGAGGCGCAGCCCGCCGACAGCAGAGGAGCCGCCATGGCGAGCGTTGCGACGCCGACTGTGGCGCGGCGCCGTAGACATCGACCCAGGGTAGTGATTCTGAGAGTGGCTCCTCTCACGCGTGCTCTCTCCGCCCGCTATCTGCGCAGCGTCGCCACGAGGCGCTTGGTGTTGAGGAGGAGCTCCACGGCGTCGACCGGCGATGCGCAGACAAGGTCGGCCGCCCCGAGAGTAGCCGCGTGGGCCCCTTCCGCCTGGAGGATGCAGATGCCCAGCGCCGCGGTGCGGAGCATGGCCTCGTCGTTCCGGCCGTTGCCCAGGGCCACGACGTGCTCCGCTCCGAGACGCTCCGCCACGCGTCCCTTCGCCGCGACCTGGTCGTTCGGCGACAATACCTCGACCTGCACGGGCAGATCCGCCGTCGCCTCCCGGGCCGTACCGAAGGTGTCGGCGGTGAGAATGTGCACGGACACGGACTCCGCCGCACGGGTCAGAGCCTTCGCCACCCCCGGTAGCAATGCGCCGTCCACGGCGAGGGTGCCGTTGAAGTCGCAGAGCAGGTGGCCGATCCGGTAGATCCGGTCGCCTGGAACGCTGAAGGTGATCATGCGCTTCACTTTGCGGGGCTGCGCCGGTACCGTCAAGCGGAACAGAGAACCCGGTCAGTACCGCTCCTGCTGTTCCGACTCTTCCGCCGCCTCAATGCGGCGCTCCACGTCCCAGGTGTCGGAGTCCTTCAGGTCGGGGAACTGCTTGTGGAACGCCCGGGGCTCGCCGTTGTGCTTCTCGTCGTAGGGAAGCAGGACCCGATAGAGCTCGCCAAGACGCTCCACCAGCGTCTTCACATTGTCCTGGAGACTCGTAACGGTCATGCGGAGGACGACGCGGTTCTCCTGGGAGATGTGTGCACGGGGACGGGCGATTTCGGTCTTCATCCGCGGAAGAGCTTCAGTGACCAGCGCGTGGGCGAAGCTGAGCATGGCACGAATCGCCGCAAAGAGCTCGTAGACATCGATCTCCTGCTCCCAACGTTCGTCACCATACGAGAGGAGATGCTCTATCTCACGCCACTGCGTATCATCCAGGGAGAGGTTGCGCACGCTGCCTCGCAGCACCGAATTGCTCATGAAGGTCTCATATGCCAGGCGGGTGCGGTCGATCGCGTCTCGAACGCTCTTTTCGTAGTCGTCCATGGACAACCTCTATCCTGCGCTCCGCAAGGCTTGCGGGGAGCCGGACCACCGGGGACGCCGGGGGCACCCGGGGGCACCGGGGGGCGCGGGCTCTGCGATGAGTGGTACTACTTACTCACCCGAGTAAGCTGAGTGCACTATGTCCTCACAGAAGAACGTATCACTTTTTGAGCAAGCTAACCGTACGCCATTTCCGGTCCGGATTCAATACCACGCGCGTCCTGCGTTGCACAGGCGGGCGGTTCATCGCCGCGTTGCAGCGGTGGCTGCGGTCCCGGGTCACGCCGGGAACACCTTCTGCGGCTCCCGAATCCGGCCCTGGTTGCCGATCTCCCAGATGATACCATACGCCTCCTCGGTGTCCAGGTAGACGTGCCAGTCCTCATCGTACTTGCCCTGTTGCAGCGGGTAGATGCCCTTTGCAGCGAACTCCTCGAGAGCCTTCGGGATGTCCGGGTAGTAGACCTTGATGTGATGGACCCCTTCGCCTCGCTCGTCCAGGAACTCCCGGTGGATGCCCATGCCGTAGAGCGGCTGCATGAGCTCGTACTGGACGTCGCCGATCTGAGCCAGAGCAATGCGGAAGCCCATCTGCTCTACCCGCACTCCGCGGTAGAAGACATCGTGGAGGTCGGGAGTCTCGAAGTCCCAGAAGTACCAGGGTCCGAATCCCATGGTGTGCCAGTATCGCTCCGCCGTCTCCTCGAGGTTCCAGCACACTTCCGCTATCTGACAGATCTTGCCCTCCTGCCACTCACGTTCGATTCCTGCAGGCATGATTCCTCCTTCTCGCTTCCGACTCTGCGCCTCTGAGCACCTGCCGGTACTCTCCCCAAGTGTAGTCTCCCGCCGTGCGGGTCTGCCCGCCGTGCGGGTCTGCCCGCCGTGCGGGTCTGCCCG
>CAZZIE010000010.1:38532-49016 GCA_964654185.1 uncultured Spirochaetaceae bacterium
CCCGCCGTGCGGGTCTGCCCGCCGTGCGGGTCTGCCCGCCGTGCGGGTCTGCCCGGCGCGCGGGTCTGCCCGGCGCGCGGGAGCGACCGCACCTGCCCGGGACGCCCTACTGCGCGGTCCGTACGCGGTCACGACCGTCCTTCTTGGCCCGGTAGAGCGCCTGGTCGGCGCGCTCCTGAACATCGCGGAGGGTGTCCGCCCCGCGCGCCTCAGCCACCCCAATACTGGCGGTGACCCCGTCGGCCGCCCCGAAGTCGGCGGCGCGAATCGCCTGCAGCAACCTGTCCGCGGAGGCTTCCGCACGGGCCAGGTTGGCTCCGTGAAGGAGCACGGCGAACTCCTCGCCGCCCCAGCGGCAGGCTACATCCACCTTGCGGAGGGTCTCGGCGATCACCTGAGCAAATTGGCCAAGCACATCGTCGCCGACGCTGTGGCCAAAGGTATCATTGACGTTCTTGAAGTGGTCTATGTCCAGCATCAGGAGACTGAGAGGTAGCTCGTTGCGTTCGCGGCTCTGGAGGAGATACCGTCCGAGCTCCTCGAACTTCCGACGGTTGAAGATGCCCGTGAGGTAGTCGATATCGGCGTAGCGCAGGTCCGTGAAGTCCTGCGCCGCCAGGTAGCAGCCGTCCACCCTGTCGGAGCCGTCCGCGTGAGGCTCCAATCTGCCCCGGAAGTCGCGCTCCCCCTCGGGTAGTCCCGCGAAAGTGACTTCGAAACTTACACTCTCGCCGCGCAAGGCACCGTCCAGATAGGGCCGAAGACGTTCGTAGTTCTCAAGGCCCAGGACCTCCCACACGAGCATCCCGCGCATCTCCGCCACCGATCGGCTGATCACGGCCTCGTGCGCCAGGTTCACCTCCCGGTACCGGCGATCCGTGTCGATGAACGCAATGAGCATGGGCACCGCATCCAGGAGGAGATGCCGGCGCTCGACCTCCTCCTCGAAGGCGGCGGCATCGAAAAGAGCGCCCGCCAGGATTCCCGAGGCGAGATCGAGGGTCTGCACGTCCTCATGGGTGAAGATGTTCGGCGTGCCGGAGTAGACCTTGAGGACGCCGTAGCACGTCCCCTGGTGCATGAGCGGGGTGAGAACGGCCGAGCGAAACCCGATGCGACGCGCCGTCTCCTTTTTCTGAACGCGCTCGTCCGTCTCGGCGTCGTCACAGACGAGCGTCTCCTGCCGGACGTAGGCCAGACCGGAAATGCTCCGATCTATCGGCAGGCGCAGACCCTCATGTCCGGCGGCGGTACCGACGGCCGCACGATAGACCATCCCGTTGTCCTCCGGCTCTTCTACAACGGCAGCCTCACCCTCGGTCATCTCGAGGGCAACGTCCGCAACGCCCTGGCGCACCCTGTCGAGGGAAAGCCCCTGAGCGGAAACGTCGTGATAGATCCGGTGAAGCAACTCGAGACGGTCGCTGTAGCGCTGCCGGGCTCGCTCCCCGGTAGCGTCACTCTGCAGGGCGACGAAGTACTGCAGTCGGCCCGCCCGGTCGGTGAAAGGCTCAATCCGCCACTCAAGCTCGAAGGACTCACCGTCCTTTCGGTAGTTCGTCACATGGCCGGCAAAGGACTCGCCCGCCTCCAGGGCGGCGCGCACGCGGTCCAGAACGGCGCGCTCGGTCTCCGGCCCCTGCAGGAGCCGCGGGCTCCGTCCGACCACCTCGTCCCGACGATACCCGGTCATCTTCTCGAAAGCGCGATTGGCGTAGAGGATCCGCGGGCCCGGCTCGTCCAACTCGGTGTCGGTAATCAGCACCGCTTCGGATACGCGTTCGAGGAGGGCTGCAAGTACCTCAGGGGGCGGTTTGCCCGGATCGTCCATCATGATACATAGTCAACGTAACAATCCTGTGAGGGTATCGACGAAGATCGAGCAGTAGAGAGATTCGTGTCGATGCCAAAGGCCGATGGATGCCATAGGCCCCGGGGAGCATGCACCATGCGCACATCCGCCCTTCGCACCTACTACAACCCCAATCAGACCGCCCGGGAGAACGACAGCTTCTCTCCGAGCGCACAGAAACCGGCGGCCGTGGTCGACGCCCTTGAAACGGAGCCGTTGGTAGAGGTGGTTTCGGAGTGGCGCCCCCTCAGCGTCGACGAGATCGCCCTGGCCCACGACCGGGCCCATGTGGAGGCCATTCTACGAGGGGAGAAGCCGAACGGCTTCGGCAACACCCTCCAGGCGGTTGCAGAAACGCTTCCCTGGACCAACGGCAGCTTCTACCACGCCGCGGTGGACGCACTTACCCGGAAGAGCGCCACCTTCTCACCGACGAGCGGATTCCACCACGCCGAGTACGACGCCGCCATGGGCTTCTGCACCTTCAACGGCCTCATGATCGCGGCCGTCATGCTGCACCGGGAGGGCGCCGCCCGGCGGATCGGCATTGTCGACCTGGACGTGCACTACGGCAACGGGACGGACGACATCATCAGGCGCGTCGGCATCGACTATGTAACTCATCTTTCTTTTGGAGATGTGCGACCGGGCGGTGCACAGCCGCCGGCCGCCCCGGACACCACCGAGGACCGCTGGGTTGGCGCCCTGAAGGCGGCGCTCGAGCGTGACTTCTCCGACGTGGATGTGCTCTTCTATCAGGCGGGAGCGGACCCGCACGTCAACGATCCGCTCGGGGGCGCACTTTCAACCGAGCAGATGCAGCTCCGGGACCGGGCGGTGTTTCGCTTTGCCCGGTCCGCGGGGATTCCGATTGTGTGGAACCTGGCCGGGGGATATCAGCGCCCGGTTCAGAAGGTCATTGACCTTCACATCACCACGGCGCAGGAGTGTCTCAGCGCTTGGTTTCGATAGGCGCCGCAGTCTCGGCACGGCGGGGCGCCCGGATCACGCGCACCAGCGAAGCGCCGGCCGCCGCAGCGAACCAGCCCCCCAGCACCAGCGTGCGCAGAAGCTCCCCGGAGACCGCCAGCGCGGTGAAGACGTGGAAGAGGAGCACCAGGAGGGTCGCCCCGGCAAGGCGGCGTGCAATCATCCACGCTCCGGCATGGCCGCCTTCCGTCTCAGCCATGTCCACGGCGCCGCGCCGCACAAGTCGTCCGCCCCTCTGCGGCAGCGCTGCCGCCGCACCGGCGGCAACGACCGCGACCCCGGCCAGCCCGACCAGCGCCGCCTGCCCGGAGTGCACGTGGAGAAGGAGTCCCGGAAGGATTGCCGCCTTCACGGCGCCGTGAAGCCCCGCGAGGAGGGTCCCCGCAGTTGCCACACCGACCTGGAGCCGAAGCAGCCTCTGAGGGCCGAGAGCCCGCCCGATTCTGCCGGTCGGACCTCCCACAACAAAGAGGTTGAGCAGGAGGACGTACGCCGTCACCCCCGCCGCCGTCGCCAGGGCCAGAGCGGTCACACCCTCGCTCGCCCATTCACCCGCGAAGGTGGCAAGGGCAATCAGAGGGCTCAGGATGACGGCAGCCAGAATGAGGGTTCGCAGGACTTTCGACTTCATGACGATCTCCCGGGCCGCTCCGCAGTCGGTCCTCTGCCCGGTCTTCCTCTCGATCGGACCGGAACCGCCGGAGCGGGAGTGTTCTTCGCCCAATCATCAGTCATTTGCTTAGCTTCCGTCAACGCGGTTGCGGCTGCACCCGCGGCGAGCTTGCCCGGCAAGCTTGCGCCTTGGGGTCCCGTAGTGCCTTGGGGCCCAGTGGCGGCTTGGGGCCCAGTGGCGGCTTGAGGTCCCGTGGCGGCGGCAGTATGTTGAGAGTATGAGCCAAACCAACGAGGGACTGACTCCGGAGCAGGCGCGCAGATTCTACGATCGCTACGGGGAGCGTCAGGACGCCCACCGCCACGAGGACGCTGCCCGTGCGGAGCTTCAGAACCTCGGGGAGTTCGACTCGGCGTGCAACGTCTTCGAGCTCGGCTGCGGAACCGGCAGCTTAGCCCGCAAGCTCTTCACCGAGAGCTTCCCTACCACTACGCGCTATCTCGGGGTGGATGTGAGCGAGACCATGGCGGCCCTGGCGCGGCACAATCTGGCGGACTTCGCCCGCCGCGCAATGGTCGTTCAGACCGACGGCGAGATGCACTTCGACGAGCCGAAGGGCTTCTACGACCGCTTCGTTGCGACCTACGTCTTCGATCTCCTCCCGGAAGAGCCGATCTACCGCGGCCTGGTGGAGGCGCACCGCCTCCTGGCAACTCACGGGTTGCTCTGCCTGGTGTGCCTCACTCGCGGCGCCAACACCCTGCAGCGAACCATCAGCGGACTCTGGTCCCAGGTGCAACGAGTGGCGGGAACGGCCGTGGGCGGCTGTCGACCCATCGACATCACCTCCTACATGCACGAGACATTGTGGGAGATTGAGGAAAATCGGGTCGTGTCCTCCTTCGGCGTTCCATCCCAGGTCGTGGTTGCACGCCCGCGGTGATTCCCATGCGCGCGTCCGTGTTCGTGAGACATCCGCTTCAGGCACACCCGCCTCCGATAACCCGCGGCTTTGCTCGCAGCCGCTCCGCCCGGGAGCCACGAGATGCGGCACTCCTTGCGGCGGTTGTGGTGCTCCTGGCGCTGGCGACGCCGCAGGGCCACTCCCAGACGGTCTCGTTACCCGAACCGTCCCGGGATGGTGAGGTCTCCGTCGAGGACGCAATTCACAACCGCCGTTCCATCCGTAACTTCAACGAGCGACCTCTCACCCTGGAGGAGGTGGGCCAGTTGCTCTGGGCTGCGACGGGAGTAACCGTGGACGGTGTGAGCGGGCCGACCCGGGCAGCGCCCTCCGCCGGCGGCCTCTATCCCCTCACGGCCTACGTCGTGGCGGGCAATGTGGAGGAGCTCCCCCCGGGGGTGTACCGCTACCTGTGGCGAGAACACCGCCTGCGCCGCCTGCGCGAGGGCGACCTTCGCGATGAACTGCACCGCGCCGCCCTCGGCCAGCGGGCCATAGCCGGGGCACCGGCAACAATCGTTCTCGGCGCTGATTACGCGGTGACCCGCCGGCGCTACGGGCCCCGCGGCGTTGAGCGCTACGTCCACATGGACGCCGGTCACGCCGCCCAGAACGTGGCCCTCCAGGCCGAAGCGCTCGGGCTCGGGCTCGTCACCATTGGCGCCTTCAACGACGATCAGGTGAAGTCCCGTCTCGCCCTCGACACCGAGCCCCTCTACCTCATACCGGTGGGGCATCGATAGCTGGAACCTACCCGGAACCCTGTTGACGGTGAACCGGCAAATCCACTTGCGAACAGAGCTTACCGTGTTTGATCAGCGAAAAGCGACTCTCGAGCTCCCGAAGCGCACCAAGTCATGATAACGCCGCAGGTTCCGGCACCTGCTATCAACAGAGTTCCGAGTAGGTGCTATTCGCGCAGTTGGAGAACCAGCAACTTCGAAACCCGGGCGTTCTCCTTGATGTGGATCCCGCCGCTGCCGACGAGAATCGTCGTTTCAATGTACTCCCGCTCTTCCCGGAAGTAGTACGAGGCGTGCATGGCGCCGGCGCGAATGAGGCGCTCGTGGGGCTGGACGAAGGCGATCTGCTCGCTCTGCAATTCGGGCACCTCGTTGAAGCGAAGGACGTAGCTTCCCGCGGGAAGAACCCACCACCCGTAGGTGTCGTCGGGACTCTCCTTCTTCGGTTCCAGCCGCTCCCGCGGCGCCACCACTTCCTCAGAGCCGCCGAAGTCCACGGCACCACCCCCGGTCACGCGGTAGACCTCGCGAACGGTAAGGTCGGTTTCATGATGGTGTCGCTGATGCTTCTCACTGATGAGGCCCTTCAGGACCTCCGCCACACGTTCTCCTTCGAGATAGTACATGTGTTCCTCCTTCCTTCAACGTAATGCCGCGGTCGCCGCGCGCACAGGGTTGCTCAGGGCCGCACCCACAAGGGTGCGCAAGGCCGCACCCACAAGGGTGCGCATTTCACCCCGGGGCTCCCGTTTCCGGCGTGCGTGTATGCGTGTGGGCGGGTCAGGGGAGGTGTGCTACATTCTCTTCGTTCATCTGGACAATCACCTGATCACTGAAGAGGAACGTACCTATGCGAAACACGACCATCCCTTACTCGCGACACGCCGGCGTCGGCGCCCGCTCCCGGCTGCGGGCAATCTCCCGACCCCCAGGCCGTCTCGGCCTCGCGGTAGCGTTGATCTGCCTGGTTGCCGGCGTAGCCGCGGCTCGAGACCTGGACTTCAGCGAGTCCTTCCGTGCCGGCGGTGTCGACTCCATTGAGGTCATTGATCAGCGCTCGACCTGGGGCCTTGTCATCCGCCACGACATCGACACCGAAATCGTCTTCGAACAATCCGGCAGTGGCCGCATCGAGGTTGCCCTGACCGGCAACGTGAGAAGCAATCGCCTGCGCTGCCTGCCGGAGCTCCAGGTGAGCGACCGCGGCGGGACCGTCCGCGCCGAGATCACCACCTGCTCCGGACCGACGGCGTTCCTCTCCATGTCCGGAGATATGACCCTTACCGTCTCAGTTCCGCGCAGCTGGGAGGGCAGCTACCGCGTGGACGCCTCGAGGGCGCGGGTGATCCTCGACGAAGCGCGGCTGGCGACGGTCGACCTGGATGTATCCTCCGGACGGATCGACATTGGCGAGCTCGAAGTCGACGAAGTGGAGCTTCACTCCTCCTCCGGAAACATCACTGCGAATCGAATCGCCGCGACCAGCCTCCGCGCCGAGGCCTCCTCCGGCGAGCTCCGCTTCGGCACCGTGGAGGCCCGGGAGAGCATTCTGGAGACCTCATCGGGCTCGATCACTGCAGATCAGATAGAGAACGATGTTGAAGCCGACGCCTCGTCGGGGGACATCCGCCTTGGCTTCGGCGGTAGTCAGGGCCGCGTGGACGCGGAAACCTCCTCCGGCAGCATTGTCGTTGAGGGCATCGACGGCGCTGTGGAAATCGACGCGACTTCGGGGAACGTCCGGATGAGCTTTGCCCGCCTGACCGGTGATTCTTCGATCGAGACCTCCTCCGGAGAGCTCACCGTCGCACTCCCTGAGGACAGCGACTTCGACCTGGACATCTCGACCTCTTCCGGAAACATAGCCGTGGACTTCCCCGTCACCATGCGCGGCGACATGGGAAGCGACGACGTTGAGGGCAGCGTCGGCAACGGCGGCCCCGTGCTGGAGCTGGACTCCAGCTCCGGCAACATCCGGGTCACCCGGCGATAGGTGCGCCCGGCGGGCGACCTTCGTTCCGGCCGACCTTCGTTCCGGGCGGCCTTCGTTGCGGGCGCCTGCCGTTGCGGGCGCCCGGGCATTCAACTACCATCTAGTGCAATCATGGCACGAAAGCGCACCGCAGAGGGAACGCCCTACACAACGGAACAACTCCACCGGATCTTCGACCACACCGTGTCCCCGGAGGTCTTCGAAGCGATCAAGAGTCTGGACCCGCCGCTCCGCCAGGAGGCGGAGGAGCGGATCGCCACGGTGTTTTTCAGTGACATCCGGAATGCCACGAGACTGGTGGATAGCGCCGGGTACGAAGGAGCCCGGAAGACGATATCCGAGCTCCTCGAGATCGTGACCCGGGAGGCTCTCGCCCGTGGCGGGTACGTGGACAAGTTCGTCGGAGATGAGGCCATGGTCATCTTCGGGGCGCCGGTAGCCATGCCGGAGAAGGAACAGGCCCTTGCGGCCGCGTCCCTCGGTCTCGCGGTGCACCGTTTCGCCCGGGAACTGGATCTTGACGTGGGTGCAGGTTTCAACACCGGACCCATTGGGCTGGGCAACTTTGCCACTGCGAACATGCCCAGCTACACCGCACATGGAGATCACGTCAACTACGGAGCCGCCCTCGAAGGTCTTGGCAAGCTCTCGGGCAATCGACCCAACGTCCGGCGTGAGGTGCGGGATCTGATAGCCGACGAGTACCGGACGGTCTTTGTGAAGAAGCGTGAGGTACCGCGAGGCCCTCTCGCCAACCTCGACATCTTTGCCATAGTCGGCCGACACGACGAGCTGTCCCCGGAAGATGTGCAGCGCTGGGATCGTTACGACGCGGCGACGGAGCTCGTCGCACAGGGGCGCCCTGGAGAAGCGTTGACGGCGTTCGGCGAGCTCGCCGAGGCGTTTCCCACCGACACGCTCTTCCGCACGGCTCTCGAGCGGGCGCGCCGCGTCTACGCGGAGCACACCCGGGACGCCTTCGCCTCGACCCCGGACCTTTCCACCCTGGCCGAAGAGATCCGGAACTCCGTTACAACCCTCTTCGGCGACGCGCAGATAGCCCTTCTCGAAGAAGGGATCGAAGGGATCTGGCGTTTTCGGGATGAGACTCCCTTCCTGCCGCGGGACGTCGTGCTGGCACCGAACGGCGAGGGAATGGTATGGCTCCGGGGCCTGCGGGAAGCAGCGTGGACTCAAGATGGGCCGGAGGCGACGCGCAGCATCAACATCAGCGCGGTGACGCCGCTCCTCAAGGACAACGAGCTGGTCGGCGCGCTCTTTGTTGATTGCCCGCCCGATACGGACCTGACAAGCCTGACCGCACTGGGAGAAGCCCTTGCCGAGCCCTGGGTCTCCCGCTACACCGATGAGCTTCGATCCCGCTACAGGGAGAAGGTCGACGACGCCCAGAAGCTGGAAGAGCTGAACCGGGAGCTGGAATCAAAGTCCATTGCCCTGGAAAAGAGCCTTACGGAAAACCAGGAGCTCAACCAGACCCTGGAGCAGCGCGTCGCCGACCACGCGGAGCGCCTGGAACGAGCCGCCACGCTCAAACGCTACCTGCCGCCGGGTGTTGTCGACGAGATCATTGAAGGGGGCCGTGACCTCGCTCCGCGAACCGAGCGGCGAAAGATCACCGTCATGTTCAGCGATGTTCACGGCTTCACCGCGGCCACTGATGGTCTGGAGCCGGAAGAGCTCGCGCGGCTTCTGAACGGGTATCTCTCGGCCATGAGCGACATTGCTTTCTCCGCCGGTGCAACGATCGATAAGTTCCGCGGCGACGGCATGATGGTCTTTTTCGGGGCACCCAGGGCAATGGACCCCGCAGAGGGCGCACGGACCTGTCTGCGCATGGGAATCGAGATGTGCCGCAAGGTCGAAGAGCTCCGGAAGCAGTGGTTCAATGAGGGCTACGACTGGGATCTCGGGATCCGCATGGGTATCAACACCGGCTACGCAACCGTGGGCGAATTCGGTTCCGCGGATCGCCTGGACTACACGGCAATCGGGACGGAGGTGAATCTGGCCGCGCGCCTGGAAGCCGCCTGCGAGACGGACACCATTCTGATAAGCCACGCCACATGGGCACTGGTCCGGGACGAGTTCCCCTGCACACCCCTCGGCCCCGTCGAGCTCAAGGGCATCCATCGGCAGGTCCGCGCCTACAACGTCGACTGGCACGCCTGAGAACACCCGGCGGTTCCCGCTACTTGACACCCCACTCCGCGAGGAACGGCTCTACGTCGAAGTCGGCGTGGTCGCGCAGAAGTTCGGCGAAGTCGGCGGTGGTCCAGTAGTCCCAGCGGTACGTCACCACGATGTCGCGGATGAACGCAGCCATGCGGTCGCGGCCCAACTCCTCCTCGAGCGCCACGAAAAAGAGGGCCGCCCGTCCGTAGACAATGGCGCCGTAGGCATCGTTCTCATAGAAGTCCACAGGGCGATCAATGGCGATCTCCGCGCCGCCGATCCGCTGCCACCGCCCCTCCAGAGAGGCGCGGAACTGCTCCGCCGCGGCGCTGCCCGCGCGGGCGAGAAGAGTTTCATTCATGACGATGTGGCCGGGGTACTCAATACCGAGGGCCAACGCCGGCCTGTGCGGGCGAGGGCCCCTCAGACCGCGCCCCGGCCTCTGCGCGGATCTTCAGACCGTGGAACATGGCCGGTTGCTGGATGATCGCGCCGCCGATCTCATTGACGAAGCCGTTGGCGAGGCGGGCTCCAAGGCCGCCGGTGAAGGTGCTCGAGAAGCGTACCATGAGGCGGGTCGCATTCTCGCGCTCCGGAGCCGGTCGGAGCTCGAAGAGCCAGACCGCGTTCATCTCGGCATCGGGGTTGTCGGGGTCGCCGGCAAGGAGGAGTCGCCGCGGTTCCTGGAGCTCCACGACGGTCATGGCGAGTTGGGGCACAATGGCAACGGACTCGCCGACCCGGAGGTCCTGGAGCTCCGGGATGATCCGGTCCACGGAGGTGGTGCCCTCATAGAAGTAGTTGCGGTCGGCCAGGCGGTTGATGGCATCCACGTTGTACCAGCCGGCGCGGCCGTAGCCGATCTGGATGAGCCACTTCCAGACCTCCGCGGGCGGCGCACCAATGGTGACCGCCTGGGTGTATCCGGAGCGCACGTTGCGGACGAGCTCGTCCCCGGCCATCTCGGCCCGGCGCTCCTCCGCGCTCACGCCCAGACCGAGCATGACCGGACGAACGACGACGTAGAAGGCAAGCAGTGCCGTCGCGCCGGCCAGCGCGAGGATGCCCGCTCCCCGGACAGCCCGTACCGCGGTAATCGGGAAGAGCCGGGGAACCGGGATGAGCGCCCGAACCCG
>CAZZIE010000010.1:49116-53534 GCA_964654185.1 uncultured Spirochaetaceae bacterium
CCTGCCGGAACGCCCGGATCAGACCGACCGTGGCGGAAAACCAGAAGACAAGGCCGACTGCCGCCAGAACAATGCCCGCGGCAATACCGACGCCCCGGAACTTCCCCAGAAAGGAGAATGCCGCCGGCCAAATCGCCGTCAGGATGACCGCCGCGGCAATGACCGGCCCGACTATCGCCGCAAGCCGCGGAGCATCGCCGAGGAGAGACATGCGCGCTCCGGATGCAGCGCCGCCTTCCGGACCACCGTTACCGTATCTGTTCATTGTGAGGCGACTGTACGGCGCCTTCGCCCCGCTGTAAAGACCAGGGATCGCGTCGAAGCGTCCCGCACGCTTTTGATTGCACGGATGACAAAGAGGGATTACCCTGTTCTCAGACTGGTCGGTCGCCGACCGAAACCATTTCCCGACAATCGAGGGTTCCTACAATGACCAAGCCGATTACTGATCTTTCGATCCCCCAGCTCCTCCAGCAGATACGGACGGACTATCCCGACACGCCCGCACAGTATCTGAAGGACGAGGCCGGCGAGTTTCACCCGCGCTCATTTTCCCGGCTCTATCAGGAGGTGCTTACCTTCGCCGCAGGTCTTCGCGACCTGGGAGTGTCCCGGGGAGATCACGTGGGTCTCATTTCCGAGAACCGCGGCGAGTGGTTCGTCTCCGATCTGGCGATCCTCTCTCTGGGTGCAGCAGACGTGCCGCGGGGCAACGACAGCATGCCGCAGGAGCTGCAGTACATTCTCAGCTTCGCAGGCTGTCGCGTTGTCATTGTCGAGAACTCAGTGCAGCTGCAGAAGGTCGCATCCGTCGCGAAGGAGCTGCCTGAGCTGAAGACCCTCATTGTTCTCGACGAGGGGTTCACGCTGGACGCCGAGGACGCCGACACGCGCTCCGCTCTGGCAAAGGTCAACGTAACCACCTACGGGGCGATCATTGAGACGGGTCGAGGCATTCTGGGTCAGCAAGGACCCGACGCCATTGAGAAGGAGATCGCCGAAGGATCACCCCAAGACGTTGCCACGATCATCTTCACCTCCGGCACCACCGGACAGCCGAAGGGGGTTGTGCTGACGCACCATAACTTCCTGCATCAGGTGGAGTGCATCCCGACGTTCTTGAAGATCCGGGCCGGCGACGTGTGGCTCGCCGTGCTGCCGGTGTGGCACAGCTTCGAGCGGATCATGCAATACGTCTCCCTCGGGAGCGCCTCCGCCCAGGCCTACTCCAAGCCGGTCGGCAAGATCATGCTTGCCGACTTCGCCGCAGTCCGACCCCAGTGGATGGCCTCGGTGCCGCGGATCTGGGAGTCGGTACGCTCGGGGGTCATCAAGAACGCCCGCGCTCAGGGCGGAGTCAAGTGGGCTCTCTTCCGGTTCTTCGTGTCCATAGGCGGCGTCCACAAGAAGCTGGATGATCTCGTCCGGGGCAGAAAGCCAGACTTCAAACCGCGCTCGCGCCTCCTCGATTTCCTGGCGGGCATTGTCCCCTGGCTCCTCCTGTGGCCGCTCCGAGCCCTGGGGAACGCCCTGGTCTTCGGCAAGATCAAGGCGCGTCTGGGCGGACGATTCGTCGCAGGAGTCAGCGGCGGCGGCGCCCTGCCGCCGCAGGTGGACGAGTTTTTCGGGGCCGCGGGGATTCTTCTTCTCGAGGGTTACGGACTCACCGAGACCGCGCCGGTGTTGGCCGTCCGGAGGCAATGGCGGCCCGTACCCGGCACCGTGGGAAACTTGATTTGCGACACCGAGTGCCAGATCCGGGACGAGCAGGGTCAGGTTCTGCCCCCGGGGCAACAGGGCGTCGTCTTCGTGCGAGGTCCCCAGGTCATGAGCGGCTACTACAATCAGCCGGAACTGACTGCGGCGGTTCTGGCCCAGGACGGCTGGTTCAACACGGGTGACCTGGGCATGCTCACCCGCAACAACGAGCTCAAGATTACCGGCCGGGCAAAGGACACGATCGTGCTCCGGGGTGGTGAGAACATCGAACCCCTGCCGATCGAGCAGAAGCTCCGGGAGAGCGATCTCATTGACCAGGCAATCGTCCTGGGGCAGGACCAGAAGTTCCTGGGGGCGCTCATCGTTCCGAACGAGGAGGCGCTGGCCGGGGCGCTCGAGACGACCGACAAGAGCCTGTCCGAGCTCATCCAAATGCCGGAGGCATCCAAAGTCATTGAGCGCGAGATCGGAGAGCTCGTCAGCGGCAGGAACGGCTTCCGGGGCTTCGAGCAGATCTTCCGGTTCCGCCTCCTCGCCGATCAGTTCGAAGTGGGCAAGGAGCTGTCGGCGAAGCAGGAAGTCAAGCGCCACGTGATCAACGAGAACTACGCGGATCTGATCACCAAGCTCTTCTCCTAGACCGTCGCCGGCGTAGTTGTAGGCTTGCGCCGTGGCGTATGATGCAGTACACCTGCCGTCAGGAGGTAGCCATGAAGCGTGTGGTGCTGGTGTATCTGGCTGTGCTGGTGGCGTTGACCGTTGCCGGATGCGCAGCCGGCCCGAACGATCTGGTGGGCTCTGAGAATGAGGAAGGCGAAGTGGCCGGTTTTCTCCCGGGACTCTGGCACGGGATCATTGCACCGGTCACCTTCATCATCTCTCTCTTCTCGGATAACGTATCCATGTATGAGGTCCACAACAACGGCGGCTGGTACAACTTCGGCTTCCTTTTCGGCATGATGATCGTCTTCGGCGGCGGTGGCGGCGGCGCAAGCCGATCACGACGCCGGGACTGAGCTTCCACCTGACCGGGCGCCTTCGGATCCCGTATGGAGCCGACGGGTGGAACGGGCCGACAGGCCCCGGTCCGCGTGGTAGAGTCCCCCATGGACAGCGGAATCACCTACCTGAATCCCGGCTCCGTGCCGGAGGGCGCCTCATCCTCTCACGGGGCACTGATAACGCCGCGGAGTCGCCTCATCGAAGTAGGAAGCCAGAAAGGGGTCGATGCCGACGGCCGGATCGTCGGGTCCACCGATCTGCGGGTCCAGACGGCCCGGGCCCTGGCCAACGTCAACCTCGTCCTCGAGGAGGCCGGCGGCGAACGAGCCAACCTCTACCAGGTAAGATTCTACCTGAAGGCGGGCCAGGATCCTGAGGCGGCCCGACAGGCGTGGCAGGAGTTCTGGAAGGCCGAGAGCCACGATCCCCTCGTCACGATGGTCCATGTAGCGGGGTTTACCCTCCCCGGGTGCCTGGTAGAGATCGAGGCGCGCGCCGCCGTACCGTCCGACGGCATGAATGCATCCGCCCGACGCATGTGGGCGGCGTACCTCATGGCCCAACCCGATCGGTCCGCCGAGCTCCTGAAGACGGACGTCGAAGCGTGGGCCTTCGGCATCGGCCCGGATATGGCGGACGAGCTCCTCCAGCTGGTCGTGCGGGGTGACAAGCGCGCGACCGCCACCAGCCTGGAAGCCATGCTCGTCGAGCACGAAGCGATGCCACAGGTGGGGCAGCACTCGATCATTCTGGACGGATCAGGTGAGGCGCAGTGCATCATCCGGACCGACCGGATGTGGGTGGCCCCGATGGAGAGTGTCACGGATGGGTTTGCCCGGCGAGAAGGCGAAGGTGACCGCAGCCGCGACGACTGGCTCGCCGGACACCGGCGCGCCTACGCACTCGAGCACGGCGCTCTGGGACTTCCGATGAACGATCAGATTCCCGTCGTCTTCGAAGAGTTCAGCGTGGTCTGGCCGGAGGGCATCGCCGACAATGCCGGGGCTTCCGACACACCTGGATCCCTCGACACTCCCGGGACCCGCGACGCGTGAGAACACTCTGCCTGGATAGCCGGATATCGCCTCTCGAGAGGGCCTCTCGGAAGGCCCCCCACCAACGAAATCGGCGGCCCCGTCGGGGCCGCCGAAAGAGGTGTGAGGTTACGGTTGGCTCCGCACCACCATCTCGGTGAAGGTCACCGGTCCGAGCGCGCGGAGCGCCACGGAGCCGGCCCCGTCTGAGAGGTCCTGCGCGGGGAACGTGAAGGCGTACTGTCCCTCGAGGAAGACCTCAATCTCATTTTCAACGGTGTTGGCGTGGACCGTCGCCCGAAGCTCGTCAAAGCTGGAGATCGGGAGGACGGCGCTTGCAACCTCGATCATGTGCACATCATTGAAGGACTGATAGAGCTGAACATAGCCGCGATCGGTCTGGTTGTTCGCGGGATCACGAGTGACCCACAGGAGATATGAGCGACCGAAGCCGTAGCCGTTCGCGGTGTTGAAGCCCTCTGCAAGAAAGTGCACGCCGTAGCCGACCCAGCCGGAGTCGGGCGCGCTCGCTTCCACCGTGTAGGTGAACGCCGAGCCGTCCTGCTCCACCGGATAGACAACCTTGCCAAAGAGCGCATTCGAGTCGGTCTGCTCCATGGAGCGGCCCGGGCTCTGCCACCGTCCGAAGCTCGTGGACTGCCC
>CAZZIE010000011.1:0-52692 GCA_964654185.1 uncultured Spirochaetaceae bacterium
TCTCTACTGCGGTGGAGGTTGTGCTGCTTCAATCAACAGGGTTGTGGGTAGGTTATGGGGAATGAGTTTATAATGTAACTACTCATGGATACGTTCTTCTACATCTTGCTACTTCTGAACTTCGGTTTCGGCGTGCTTGCCGTCGTCTTCCTTTTCACCGTCAGGACGGAGCCGATTGATCCCGGTGTGCGGTCGCTGGCGTTCCCCTTCGTTCCGCTTACGCTCATCACGGCATTGCAGATCATTGACTACTATCTCTGGAACCGATACGAGGGACGGAGCTTGCAGGTGGTTTCGATCCTGTATGACCTGAACATCGTGAGTATCGCGTTCTTCTGGAACTACATTGTTCTGCGACACTACGAGCTCAATGGTGTTACCTCTCGCTGTCCGGGGCGACTGGCCGCCATCGGCGGGATTACCATCATCCTGGCGGTGCTGGTCGTGGTCGGCCATGTGCTGATTCGCGCATACATTCCGGTCATTCACGGAGCGATCATGGCATTCCTTTTCTACGCGGGAGGTCGAGGGATACTGATCACGCGAAAAACGCAGGAGCTCTTCCCGTCATCGCGGACGGCCGTCACGATTGCTGCACTTAGTCTCATCGTCTACCCCCTCATTGCGATCGGCGACCTCCTCGGTTGGCGACTGCCGTTTCTCGATCCGCGCATCTCCTTCTGGGCGCAGGCACATCCTCTCTATGTAACCGGGGTATCGATCCCGATTGCCTACTACATATCCCGCAATAGACGACGAGTCTCCGCCGTCCCGGCAAGTCCCGGAGCGGGTCGAATCTTATCGGAGATACCGCAGTCGCATGCAGTCTCCGATACGATCGCGCAGCGTCTCACCCCGCGGGAGAATCAGATCGTCCTTTTGCTGTACGAGGGGTATCGATACCGTGAGATAGCCGAGCAACTCTCCGTCTCACTTGCGACGGTCCGCACCCACGTCCACCATATCTATGAGAAACTCGAAGTTTCTCGCAAGGAAGAGCTCTTCATTGCGCTTCGGGGAGGCGCTGTGACGATGATGAGCCGGTTCCCCTAGTGACGGCGGAGCGTCCCCGGCCTTCGGCTGCACCGCTCCCCGCTGCGGCAATGGCCGCAGCGTGAAGCGCCCGTACGGTTTCGTGAACACCGATATCGGCCCAATGGGTTATGGACCTCGCGCGCTCTTCCTGTCGAATCTTCATAGATGAGGACTTGACCCAGGTTAAGGGCGCCGTGGCGGCCTGTCTTGTATGCTTGCGACGACAGTCCGGCGCCGGAGTCGCTGCCGTCGCGGACGGTTTCACGCCTCACCGACGGCTTCATGCCGCCAATCGTGCGGTGGTGCCTGGTGACCGGAGACACTTGTCGATTCATCGTGCCCGGAGGAAGTTCATGAACATGTTCTGTTTTCAGTGTCAGGAAGCCGCAAAGAACGTCGGCTGCACCACCCGTGGGGTCTGCGGCAAGGACGACGTTACCGCCAATCACATGGATGTTCTGGTCTACGCCCTCAAGGGGCTTGCCTACCTTGCCCGGAAGAAGGCGCAGTTGGGGCAATCCATTGCCGAAGAGGGCCACTTCATCCTGAAGGCGCTCTTCGCGACCATTACCAACGCCAACTTCGACACGAAGCGCATTACCGACCTCACGTTCGAGGCTCTTGAACGAAAGCGCGCCCTTGCGGCGTCCTACGCAGTCGGCGAGAAGCTGCCCGAGGCGGCGGCCTTCGACGCCGGCAGCGAGGCGGAGCTGACCGCAGCCTTCGCCGCCGCTTCGGTCCTGGCCACGGAAGATGAGGACGTCCGCAGTCTACGGGAGTTCATCATCTACGGTTTGAAGGGTATTGCCGCCTACGGCGATCACGCCTGGATCCTCGGCTACCAGGATGAGGAGATCTATCGGGAGGTTGTCGACGAGCTCGCCGCCACCGTTGAAGAGCGTAGTCTGGATGAGCTTACGGAGATTCTCGTCGCCACCGGGAACACCGCCGTGAAGACCATGGCGCTCCTCGACAAAGCCAACACTGAAACCTACGGCCACCCCGAGATCACTCGCGTACACATCGGCACAAGAAACAGGCCGGGGATCTTGATCTCCGGACACGATCTGAAGGACATGGCGGAGCTTCTCGATCAGACTGAAGGTACCGGGGTGGATGTCTACACCCACTCCGAGATGCTTCCGGCCAACTACTACCCCGCATTCAAGAAGTATGAGCACTTCGTCGGCAACTACGGCGGTTCCTGGCACCGGCAGAACAAGGAGTTCGCAAGCTTCAACGGTCCCATTCTCATGACGACCAACTGCATTACCCCGGTGCGGGACAGCTACAAGGACCGCATCTTCACCACCGGCATGGCGGGGTATCCCGAGGTGCCGCACATCCCCGATCGGGAGGATGGCAAGCCGAAGGACTTCTCCCGGATCATTGAGCTTGCAAAGAGCTGCGACCCGCCCGAGCAGATCGAAGAGGGCGAAATCGTGGGCGGCTTTGCGCACCACCAGGTGGAGCAGCTCGCCGACAAGGTGGTCGAGGCGGTGAAGTCCGGGGCCATCCGGAAGTTCGTGGTCATGGGCGGCTGCGACGGCCGCATGAAGTCGCGGGAGTACTTCACCGACCTTGCGAAGGGCCTGCCGAATGACACGGTCATCATGGCCTCGGGGTGCGCGAAGTATCGGTACAACAAGCTCGACCTGGGCGAGATCAACGGCATCCCCCGCATCCTTGACGCCGGGCAGTGCAACGACTCCTACTCCATTGCGTCCATCGCCCTGACCCTGAAAGACGCCTTTGGTCTGGACGATGTCAACGACCTTCCGATCGACTTTGCGGTGGCCTGGTATGAGCAGAAGGCGGTCTGTGTGCTCCTGGCGCTCCTTGCCCTCGGATTCAAGGGCGTGCGTATCGGACCCACCTTGCCGGCCTTCGTCTCGGAGAACGTGAAGCAGGTAATCGTGGACACCTTCGGTCTGAAGGGAACCACGGATGTAGAGAGCGACGTCGCGGCAATAACCGCATGAGTCGCATATGACCGACACAGCCGCGCCGCCGGAGCCGGCGGGACTCAGCCCGCCCCGGCAGGCGGTGCGGGGAGGAGGATAAGATGCGCAAGCACACCTGTCTCAAGCCTCGCGGCTGTTTGATGATAGAGCACCGACTCATCGAGCGGGCCATTGAGATTCTGAGCGTGGAGAAGAAGCGCCTGGAGGCGGGAGGAGACCTGGACCCCGTCTTCATCGACCATATGGTGGACTTCATCGGGACCTATGCAGACCGGACCCACCACGGCAAGGAGGAGGACATTCTCTTCGAAAGCCTGGAGGAGAAGCCCCTTTCCGGCGATGAAGATGCGCTGATGAGGGAGTTGATCGAGGAGCACAAGTATGGTCGAGAGGTTACCGGCGAGCTGGTTGCCGCCAAGGACGCGGTGGTTGCCGGCGATTCCGGCAAGCTCAGCGGCGTCCTTGAGGCAATCGGTCAGCTCATTGACTTCTATCCGCAGCACATTGAGAAAGAGGACAAGCGCTTCTTCCCCGACACCGAACGCCACTACGACAAGGCGGAGCTGGACCGCATGTTGAAGGAGTTCTTCGACTTCGACATGCAGATGATCCACGAGAAGTATCAGAAAACCGTCGAGGCCCTCGAAGCCGAGACGACGAAGTAAGGAGGCAAGATATGCCTACACGCACTGCAAAGGCAGCATGGCAGGATACCGTACAGAAGGGTTCCGGCGCGCTCCAGCTCGGAAGCGGCGCGTTCCAGGGACAGTACTCCTACGGCTCCCGTTTTGAGGATGGGTCAGGAACCAACCCGGAGGAGCTGATCGGCGCCGCCCACGCGGGGTGCTTCTCCATGGCCTTCTCCCTCATGCTGGAGCAGGCGGGTTACGTGCCCAAGAAGATCACCACCGAGGCGAAGGTCTCACTGGACGCGGAGAACCTGGCCATCACGACCATTCAGTTGGCCACTGTAGCCGAGGTGCCGGACATTGATGAGTCCAGGTTTCAGGAAGTCGCCCAGCAGGCCAAGGAGGGCTGCCCGGTTTCCAAGGCTCTCGCCGGGGTCGATATACAGCTCAAGGCGAAACTGCAGTAACCGGGACCAATGCCTCCCCCTGGTGCCGGGCGACGCCCGGCACCGTTCCCGGGGGGCGGGAGCGCGCCCCCCCGGGAACGGCGGGCTCCTCTTTGGACCGGCGTCGTCCGTTGCGGCCCCGATCTTGCAGGACGTCTTCCCACGGCGTTACGCCGGTGAGCCCGTCCCGGCCCCTACCGCTTCGGGCTGAGAGGAACGCAGCCGGATAACCAACTCCGTCCGGTTCCCGGCGTTCAGTTTTCGCATGATCCGGTAGAGGTGGTTCTTTACCGTTCCCTCCGAGATGAAGAGCCGCGCCCCGATCTCCTTGTTACTCAACCCATGGGCCACGAGATCAAGAATCTCCGACTCCCGCCGGGTTATCTTGTAGTCGCTCGCGAGTTGCGTAACCGGCAGAGGCGTGAGCCTGTTCTCAACGTGGAGGAAGGAGCGGGAGATCTTAAGGACCAGGAAGTTGCCGCAGGCAATGATGACGGCGAGGGTGATTACCGTCGACAGGAGATAGAGCACGTTATTGTTGGAGAGGTCGATCCCGAGGAGGCGCACCAGGAACACCAGCGGTGCGAAGTCCCGGGAGAGGAGGATCTCCGTGTAGTGCAAGGTCTCGCCAAGGGTAATGAAGAGAAAGATGGCAATGGCCCCGATCATCGGCCACGCCTCTCTCCGGCCGCGCAGTGCCTGCACCAGGAACCACGCAGTAATCCCCAGGAGCGCAAACGACTTGGTGAAGTTGTAGATCCACACGACCAGGGAGTACACCAGGATCGGAAAGGCCAGAATGATGAACAGGTTCGCCGCCACGAACGCCGTAATCGCGTAGATGATGTAGCGGTGGATCCATCCCGGATAGATCCGGTCGATGAGCCAGGCGAACATGGCGAAGACGATCGGCGCGGACAGGTACTCAATGCGCAGCTGCAGCCACCAGGGAAATCCCGGAATCAGGCGGCTGGCCAGCATCTGCCCGACTACGAAGAGCCGGAGGCTCATCGCAAAGAAGACGATTGCCAGCAGAAGCGGTGCCACAGACTGCTTCCGGTTGGATGCGTAGAGGAAGATGTTGTAGAGGCCGAATGCGAGAAAGCTGCCGATGAGCAGGAGATCGTACATGGTCTCCGTTCCGTCGAGAGAACGGATCTGATCGGGTGTTCCGAGCTTGATCGCCTTCCACATGCCGCCGCGGCGGTGGTGGAAGTTCGAGACCTGCAGGACCACATCCAGTCTCCCATCCGGCACGGCGAACTGGGCGATATTCATTCGATACAAGGGGACGGATGTCTCCCGGGACCCGCCGACGGTGCCACTCCGGGCCACCAGGTCATCGTTGACCCAGAGGCTGTACGCCGTTGAGGCGTTCGGGATCCACATGGCCGCGCGCTCCACGTCGGGGGGCAATAGCACCTCGACGGCGTAGGTGGCGACCCCCATTCGTCCTACCGGCTCGCCCTCGTGCTCCCAGTCGTTCCAGCTGCCCGGCATGTCGAAGTACCCGTCCGACTCACCGGCGGGCAACGGCGGCTCCCCGGTTCTTGCGGCCCTCGACCCCTCCGGGTAGAGCTGCCGGCCCCAGAAGACCTCCCACTCTCCGACGAGCTCTGCAATCCCAGACTCAGCAAAGGACCATTCCGACAGGTCAATGATGCCCTTCTCGGCGTCCGCGGAGTCGGCCGCGCCCGCGCCGTCGACCGCCTGCTCCGTCTCTTCCGCCACGGCACCAAGTACCAGGCCCGCCAGGAGAACCACAACCCACAGACATCTCTTGACTCGCATACCCCACGCCCTGCGACTACCGCACAACAGATCGATATCACACCACCGCACCTAAGTTTACTCGAAATGGTGACGAAAGTTATAAGGTTTTTTTCGCCGTGGGCGCCTAAACTTCAAAGCAGTCTGAAGGCGGGGAGGTCCGCGAAATGGGACTGGTACGCAAGAAGCGCGTGTCGTGGCAGCTGATCGCCGGTGTGGCAGTGCTCGTCGTGGCGCTGGCACTGATTCTCGGGGGCTGTCCGGTTCCAACCGGACCACAGGACGGCGCGGATCCAACCGCGGACGACGCCGGCGACCCCGACCCCGGCAACGGCAGGGATGACGACGGCACCGCCGCCGACGACGGCGGGCCGGGAGACGACGACGCCGGGGGCTCCAACCCCGACGGCGGCTCGGACGATCCCGGCGGGTCCGATCCCGGCGGCGGCGGCACCGACGACCCGCCGCCGACCTTCAGCGTCACCTACCATCCCAACGGCGCCGATGCCGGCTCCGTCCCCACGGACACCGCCGCCTATGAGAGCGGCGATACCGTCACGGTCCTCGGAAACACCGGCGGCCTTTCCAAAGCGGACCACACCTTCAGCGGCTGGAACACCTCCGCCGACCAGGGCGGGGCGATCTACCAGGAGGGCGACGCGATAACCTTCGCCGACGCCGACATTGATCTGTACGCCTTCTGGATGCCCGGGGGGACCGTCAGCATCGACTTCCAGAATCCTGATTACCCGGCAATCCTCTTCGCCGGCGCAAGCGACGAGGTGCTCAAGGGAACCGACCTGGCGGTCTCCGTGAGCGGTCCCTACACCGGCCACACCTGGTACCTCGACGGCTCCGACACCCACGCGGCCCTGACCGCCGCCGGCGCCTCGGCCACCATTGCTACCGCCGATCTGGGCTACGGCACCCACACGGTCACCCTCTTCGTGGCCGAAGGGTACTCAGCGTCGTTCAGCTTCGATGTCGTCGACACGGTGCAGTAGAGAGGCGCACAGATGAAGTCACGAATGAATCGTTCAGGAATCAATTCTCTGGGAACGATGCTTACTGGTCCGGCCGCGCTCCGCATGGCTGGAATCGCAATTGCGGCTGCGCTGGTTCTCGCCGGCTGCATGAACCCCCTCGGCAGCGTATTAGCCGCGCTCCGGGTTCAGGATGCCGAGGCGGCGAGCGGGCCCGTCGCGGACGTGCGGATCTCCGTCGGTGGCTACGGCGCGCAGTCGATCATCCCCGATGTGGCCTCCCGGATCGACGAGTACCACGTGACCCTCAGCCGCGACGGCTTCGACGATATCTCCCTCTCCGGCGCCGGGACCACCTTCGACTTCACCGAGGTGCCCGCGGGTACCTGGACGGTGATCGTGGAGGCGGTGGATGCCGGCGGCGCAGTCATCGGTAGGGGCTCCGCCCAGATTGATGTCGCAGTCGGCGGCGCGAACAGCGTAAGCGTGTCGGTTGCGCCCACCGACGCCGGCACCGGCACGGTCGACCTGACGGTGAGCTGGGACCCGCCGAGCCTGATCGACGCGGTGCAGAGCGCCACTCTCACTCCTCAGGACGAAGGCGGTGCGGCTCAGGACATCTCCGGCGACCTGGACGTGAGCGCTGTCGCTTCCGGCCAGATCGCCTACCAGGCGAGCCTCGACGCCGGGGTCTACCGCCTGGAACTCCGGTTCGGCCGGGAGGGGCGGTTCGTGGCGGTGGTCATGGAGGCACTCCACGTCTACGACAACGTGGTCACTGAGGAGACGCTCGCTCTCTCATCCGCGGAAATCGGGATGGCGCCGGAGCCGCCGACGGATGTGAGCGCAACCACGGCAGTGAACCAGGTCGCGTTGAGCTGGAGCGATGTCAGTACCGTGAACGAGCTCTACGAGATCCAACGGAAACTGGGCAGCGAATCCACCTGGCAGACTATCGACATTGATCCGCCTCTGGGCGCCACGGCGGTTGGGTACGTCGACACGGCCGCCCTGGGCGGAACTACGTATGACTACCGCATCCGGGCGACCAACCAGTTCGGTCCTGCGAACGCCTCCGAAGGATGGGTGGAGATCACCGGGGTTACGTCCAACGCTCTCCTTTTCGTCACGACGAGTCAGCCCACCGGACCGGGCAGCCTGCAAGCAGCCCTGTCCGGCGCACAGAGTGGCGATACCATACTTTTTGACAAGGACCGCACGATTTCGGCACCGGCGACGCTTGCCGCGCCGCCGAGCTGGTTTACGATCTCGGAGTCGGTCACCATTGATGCGGGAAGTCACACAATCGTTCTCGACGCGAATGACGCCGGTCGCCACTTCCACGTTCAGGGCCCGGCGACGCTGACCCTCAAGAGTGATCCGGATGCCGGTGGATCGCTCGAGTTACGAAACGGTCGTGGCCAGGATGGAAGCGAGGGTGTCCGGGGTGGCGCCGTCTTTGTTGACTCCGGCGCTTCATTGGTAACCGAATACGTGGATTTCCTGCATAACGAAACCACGGCTGGCCAAGGCGATGACTCGAGCGGCGGTGCGATCTCCGCCCTCGGCGACGTCTCGATTACCGGCGGTACATTCAAGAACAACTCCGGTGGCTCCTACGGTGGCGCGATTGCCGTGGCAGCGTCGGCGGGCAGCTTCATAGTGAAGGGTGCGACATTCGATGGTAACTCCGCGAGTTCGGATGGAGGTGCCATTCGAACGTTCGCCGAGGACGCCATTATCTCAGGAACCACATTCGTCCGGAATTCGGCCTCGGGTGCCGGTGGTGCGCTCAGATCCGGGAGCACCGCCAGCAGGACGCGCATTACCACCTCGCGGTTCTACGGCAATAGTACCGGTAGCCACGGCGGTGCAATTGCCGGCATCTGGCTTTCAGAGTTTCCGCGACCGCAACTGGTTGTGAGCACATCGGTCTTTGTCGGGAATCTCGTTCCCAATGGCTTGATCTACAACGGCTCGGCCATCCGATTCGACGGAGTTGATGCCGCGATCGTCAATTCAACGTTTCACCGAAATGGTATCGATACCAGCTACAGGCTCTTTTCCTCGGGCTCGGGTTCATACAATTTCAAGAACAACATCTTCAGAGATACCGATACGGGGCTTGCCACTCTCGTCGAGCAGGACGGCAACACCCACAGCTTGGAGGAACCCTACATTGTGCGAAAACCACAGAAGGGAACCGACGGTGTCTGGGGAACTGCAGACGACGACTACGGCGACCTGAGACTGCAGAGTAACTCGCCGGCTGTGGATCGTGGCGGGGATACCCATCTGCGCTGGGACTTCGCCGATCTGGACGGAGACGGCGATACGACCGAGCCGGAATCACGAGACCTGGACGGCAATCCCCGCGTGATCAACGGTACCGTGGATCACGGTGCGTACGAGTTCACCGGAGAATCTGAGCCGGGAATACTCAGGGTCACCAAGAGCGCGGCAACCGGCGGAGGCAGTCTTACCCAGGCCCTCTCACAGGCAGCAGACGGTGACACCATCATATTCGACGGCAGCTACACCATAACGGCGCCGGATCCGTTGCCGGCCGCGCCGAACTGGTTCACCGTCTCGGACTCCATTACCATTGATGCTCAGAATAACGACATCGTACTCGACGCCAACCAGTTGGGTCGCCACTTCCTTGTAGACGGTTCGGCAACCCTGACGCTCCGGTC
This sequence comes from uncultured Spirochaetaceae bacterium, assembly GCA_964654185.1. Lineage (GTDB taxonomy): Bacteria > Spirochaetota > Spirochaetia > DSM-27196 > PWMO01 > CAYFQV01. Next base: position 9,524 of record CAZZIE010000011.1, read on the forward strand.
GGACGGCGGAGGCTCGTTCACTTTGCAGAACGGGCTCGGGATCGACGACGGTGACCCATTAGTTGTGGCGGGTCACGGCGGGGCGATCTTCGTGTCGAACAACTCCAACCTGGACATGGCAGGTGTGACCTTCACCGGCAACGCGACGCAATCCGGATCCGGACGCAGCGGCGGCGCCCTGCGACTGGGGACGGGAACTCACGTGGTCCGCGACAGCGTCTTCGACGGGAACGACACCGACAGTCTGGGCGGAGCCATCTTTCAGGTTGCGGCAGGCACTCTGCGTGTCCAAGGGTCGCAACTGCGGAACAACCGCGCCGGCCTGGGCTCGGGAGGCGGAGGCGGCGCCATCTTCGTCCAGGGTGGAACAGCCTCCACCATTACCGTCGCGGACTCTCTGTTTGAAGGCAACGAGGCGCAGAACACCGGACGCGGCGGTGCCATCTACCTTGACGGTGTGGGCCGGATCCACACCACCCGATTCTTCCGCAACACCTCGGCCGACGAAGGCGGGGCGATCTACGGCAACGATGGCAGTGCCGACGTCTCCATTGCGGCGTCCAGCTTCGCCGGTAACCTCTCCGCCACCGGCGGCGGGGCAATCTTCGCCGCGGCGGGAGATCTGACCGTGGCATCGAGCGAGTTCTACGGAAACTCCAGCACCGGCGGCGCCGCCGGGGCCATCCGGACGACGACGGGCGCGCACGTCGTCTCCTCGTCGACGTTCGTTGCGAATTCCCAGTCGAGCGGCGAAGAGGTGGTCATGGATGCGGGCGAGATCTCGAACAGCGTGTTCGCCGGAGACGACGTACCCGGCGGGTCGCCGACGGTCACCTACACCATCGCGGGCGCCGGTGCCGTTGCCGGAACAGGCAACCTGAACGCCGATCCCCTGCTGGTGGCCGCTCCGGCCGTCGGCGGCGACGGTCTCTGGGGCACGGGCGACGACACCGGCGACCTCTCACTGCAGAGCGGTTCGCCGGCGATCGATGCGGGGAACGCCACCCTCCTGCCGGCGGATGCCACGGACCTGGACGGCGACGGCGACACGACGGAGACGCTTCCGCGCGACCGCGCCGGGAACCCCCGGGTCAGCGGCTCCGCACTCGATATGGGCGCCTACGAGGCGCAGTAGCTACCCGCGGCAGGAAGCGCGGCACGGCGGCCTGGTACTCTGCGTAGCGCTCCCCGAAGGCGCGGCGCAGGAGCGCCTCCTCTCGCAGGCGCCGGGTGGTCATGAGGGTGAGAATCGTCGCCATGCCGAGCAGCCCGATCGGCCAGCTCCGGGTGTGGAGGCCCGTTGCGAGAAAGTGCGTGAAGAAGGCGAGGTAGATCGGGTGCTGAAGGTGCCGGTAGGGGCCCCAGGTCACCAGGTGGTCCTGGGGCTTCAGCCCCAGGGTGCTTGAGAACTCCCGGTTCAGCGCCTTGTGCGCCCACACCAGCAGTACAAGACTCAGGGTCGATGCCGAAGTGCCGACCACGCGGAGTGCCGTCGGCACCGGCACGAACATCCACGCCCACTCACGGGGTACCAGGAAGTACGCCACAATCGCGGCGATCAGGACGCTGCCGAGGGCCCACCGGGCGACGACGTTGCCAACCCCCTCGGCGCGGTTTACGAGCGGCCGCTTCAGGTCCCCCGCCGCCAGGCGGAAGCGCAGGCGGATCCCCATGAGCGCCAGGTGCAGAACAATGAACACCAGCGCAAAGGGGGCATCCGCCGCGGGGAACTGCGACAGCATGTGCGGTCACGCCTCGGCGCCCGCGGACGTATCGCCGGCATCGTGTACATCGACCGCAGGTCCCTCTCCTGCCTCTCCTCTATGGACGCGGCCCATGAGCACCAGGGCACCGGCCATGCACAGCGCGGCGAAGACGAAGAGGGCGGGGTAGCCGAAGAGGTCGATTATGCCGCCGGTGATCGGCGGCGAGACGATTGCGGCGGCCTGGGAGAAGAAGTAGTAGAGGCCGGTGTAGATGCCCATGGTGGCGTAGCCGGCCATCTGCCAGAGCATAGGGAAGGAGTTGGTGATCACCGAGACCCAGAGGATGCCGAAGAGGAAGAGCAGCCCCCAGAAGAGGGCAACCCGTACGCCGCCGGGAAGGCCCAGGGCGTCCGCGGCGGCGCCGAGAACAAAGATCAGAAGCAGAATGACAATGAGGCCGGTGAGGGCGCCGCGGATGGTGCGGCGGCGGCCCAGACGGTGCGCCACAATGCCGGATGGGACTGCGAAGATCGCATACGCCACTGCGACCATCCCTGCCGAGAGGGGAGCAAAGCCCTCGCTCAACTCCAGAACCTCGACGGTGTAGAGCCCCAGGAAGGGGAGGACCCCCTGGTAGCCGAGGAACCAGAGGAAGAGGGAGAGCAGGACGAAGAAGGCGCTTCGCTCCTCGCTCCGCAGAATGGTTCGGAGGCTCTGCCGCAGCGGCACTCTCGATTCCTCGTCCTTGGCGCGCTCCCGCTCCTTCACGAAGAGGAAGACCGCAATCGTCGCCAGGATCACCAGTAGCGCGGCGATCAGGAAGGGGAGTTGCCGCCGGCTGTCGCCGATGATGGGCAGCTGAATCGACACCGCCGCCAGGGGTCCCAGGATCACCGTGCCCACAATGGCCGCGATCCCGCCCATCAGGTTAATGACGCCGTTCGCCTCCGACCGGAACTCCCCCGGGATGGTGTCCGGCATGAGGGCGACCACAGGCCCCCGCGCAGACTGCTTGAAGACGTTCAGCGCAAAGAGGCCGATCACCAGCGCCAGCAGGGAGATCCGCGCGGCGCTCGGGACGAAGCCGAACATGATGGCGGTCAGGGGCAGGGTGACAATGATGAAGGGCATCCTCCTGCCGATGGGAGTACGCACCTGGTCCGACCACGCCGAGACGATCGGAATCAGCAGAACGGCGAAGATGTTGTCCAGGGTCATGATCGTGCCGATTGCGGAGCGTGATTCCACGAAGTCCGCCAGAAAGATCGGCACGAAGGTGTCATAGAGGGGATCCATGAGCCCCATGGTGAAGAAGCCCAGACCAATGACAATGGTGGTGCGGTAGAAGCCCTGCGGCAGAGTCGGTTTGGCCGCGGCGCTGGAAGCCCCGGCGCGGCTTCCGGCCGACGGGTTCGCGCTCTCGGGGCCGTTGTTGCTGTTCGTGGTCACTGACGCCCTCCTTATCCTTCCGGCGGCATCATAGCGCGCCCGCGTACGAGGGGCCAGTGGAAAAACGGGGAAGGCGGTGGTCGTTCAACGCGGGCGCGGCAGACGCGGGTGCGGCAGACGCGGGGTGTCGCGTGCCGAGCGGGCGCCGGGGCGCCCGTGCGGCGCGGCGGCCGTCACCCCGCCTGGGCGGTCGCGGTGCGGAGGGCGTACTCCGATTCGGCCTTGTGGAGCTCCGAGGTGAAGTGGAAGTGCACCTTCGGGTACATCTTCCGCATGGAGTCGAGCATCCACTCCGACTCGGCAAAGTAGACGGGAATGCCGTCCTTGTCGTTGGCAATCTGGCTCTGGCGCACCCGCATGAAGCTCTCGAGCTCCTTCGGGTCATCCGCGGTGAGCCAGCAGGCGCGCCGGTAGGGTAGGCGCTCGAAGCGGCACGCCGCGTTGTACTCGTTCTCTAGGCGGTAGCGAATGACCTCGAACTGAAGCTCCCCGACGGTGCCGAGGATCTTGCGGCGCCCCTTGTCCTGAATGAAGAGCTGCGCCACTCCCTCTTCGACCAGATGGCGAAGTCCCGTGTCGAGCTGCTTGGAGCGCATGGGATCGGTGGCGATCACCTCCTTGAAGTTCTCCGGGGAGAAGTTCGGAAGGCCCTGGAAGTAGAAGTCCTCGCCCTCGGTGAGGGTGTCGCCGATCTTCAGGTTGCCCCGATCGTAGAGGCCCACGACGTCGCCGGGGTAGGCGTCGTCGACGGTCTGCTTCTTCCGCGCCATGAAGCTGTAGAGCATGGAGAAGCGCACGTCCTTGCCCAGCCGGACGTGGCGGAAGGGTTTCTCCCGCTGAAAGCGGCCGGAGCACACGCGCATGAAGGCAATGCGGTCGCGGTGCTTCGGATCGAGGTTGGCGTGGATCTTGAAGATGAAGCCGCTGAAGCGCTCCTCATCCGGCTCCACCACCCGTGCAGTGGTTTCCCGGCGCCGGGGTGCCGGCGCAATGTTCAGGAAGGTGTGCAGGAGCTCGCGAACGCCGAAGTTGTTCAGGGCGCTGCCGAAGAATACCGGCGCCAGACGGCCGGCCAGGTACTCATTCACACTGAAGGGCTCATAGACTCCCTCAATGAGCTCCACGTCCTCCCGGAGCTGATCGGCGCTCGAGTCCAGGAGTTCGTCCAGGCGCGGGTCGGTCAGGTCGTCAAAGCGGATCCGCTCCGTCTCAACCTCGGTCTTGGCGGACTCGAAGAGGTCCAGGCTCGCCTCATTCAGGTTGTAGACGCCCTTGAAGCGCTGCCCCATGCCGATGGGCCACGACAGCGGCCGCACGCGGATGTCGAGCTTCTCTTCGAGCTCGTCGGCGAGCTCCATGGGCGGACGCCCCTCCCGGTCGAGCTTGTTCACGAAGATGATGACCGGGGTGTTGCGCATCCGGCAGACGTTCATGAGTTGCTCGGTCTGCGTCTCGACACCCTTCGCGGCATCGACGACCAGAATGACGCTGTCCACCGCGGAGAGGGTTCGGTATGTGTCCTCGGCGAAATCCTTGTGCCCCGGGGTGTCCAGAATGTTCACGAGCTTGCCGTCGTATTCGAAGGTCATGACCGCCGTCGCCACGGAGATGCCGCGCTGCTTCTCGATCTCCATGAAGTCGCTCGTGGTGGTGCGCTTGATCTTGTTGGACTTGACCGCCCCGGCCTGATGAATGCCGCCACCGAAGAGCAGAAGCTTCTCCGTGAGCGTCGTCTTGCCCGCATCGGGGTGGCTGATCACCGCGAAGGTGCGGCGCTTTTCGATTTCGTGGTTCCGTTGATCTGTCATAGGTGAGCGCTCAAGATAACAAATGCGGCGCCCAACGTATACCGCAACCTGCGGGCGCGCTCGGGCCGGACGCGCCGAGCGCAGCTTGCCCGTGCCGGTTCCCGGTGGCCCCAGCTACTCCCGCACCATCTCCACGAGCGCCTCAATGGTGAACACGGTCTCTGATACTGTGCCGATGCCCACGGACCACGCCGGGCGGTCTCCCTCATGAACCGTCACGGTCGGCGCCGCCGTGGGGGGTAACGACTCGTGGGGGGCGCCGCCGCCGAGGCGGTGTTCGGCCTTGGTCGGGGAGGAACGCGCCACCGGTCGGCCGGCGCGCTCAATGGCGTGGGCGGTCCACTCGGCGGTGAGCCCCTCACCGATGAGGTGCACCGGCGATCCGGTGGGCTCCGGGAGCCGGAAGGTGCCGGTCCGGGCGTCGAAGCGCAGGGTGTCCGCCGGGAAGAGGGACTCAATGGCGCCGGAGAGGACCAGATCCTCCGGACTGCCCAGGCGGAGGGAGCCCTCCGCGCCGACCAGTGCGACCACGTCGGCGGTGCGCAGGACGAGCTCCACGTCGTGGCTGGAGGTGACGATGAGGCGACCCGTCGTGTGGGCAATGCGGCGCAGCGTCGACATGACGGTGGCACGGCCGGCAACGTCCAGGAAGGCGGTCGGCTCATCCAGAATCATGACGTCCGCCGCCTGCGCCAGCGCGCGGGCAACCGCGGCGCGCTGGCGCTCCCCGTCGCTGATCTCCGCCATCCACCGGCGCCGCAGCGGTGCAATGCCGGTCTGCTCCAGGGCATCATCGACGGCGCGGCGATCGACCCCGGAGAGTCGCGCCAGGAGGCCGGTGTAGGGGTGACGCCCCAGCTCGACGAAACGCTCCACCGTGAGATACCCCGGCGCCGCGAGTTGCGTCAGCACGACGCTCAGCCGCCGCGCCCGCTCCCGCGCCGGAAGCTCCTGCAGGGACGCGCCGCCGATCCGGACGGTCCCCGCCAGGGGCGGAAGCAGCCCCGCCAGGGTACGCAGGAGCGTTGTCTTCCCGCCGCCGTTGGGCCCGATTATGCAGAAGAAGCGCCCCCGCCGCATCTCCAGATCGAGCTCCCGCAGGACGACTCTCCGGGATCGCGGGTAGCCGCACGAGAGGCCGGACGCGGTCAGCTCCGGAGGAGAGTGGTACGAGGGGGCGTGCGAGGGGGAGGCCGTGAGCATCGTCATGAAAAGCTTCCTTGCAGACCGCCCCTGCGCAGAACCACCCAGATGACGATGGGAGCTCCCAGCAGCGCCGTGACCGCGTTGAGCGGCAGGGTCGTGCGGACACCCGGGAGGGCGGCGATCAGATCCGCGGCGACGGCAATGAGGGCGCCGAGAAGGGCCGTCGTCGGGAGGAGGGTGCGGTGATCCGCCTCCCGGAGGACCGCCCGGGCGAGGTGCGGCACCGCCACACCGATGAAGGCGATCGGCCCGCAGAAGGCGGTGACGATCCCCGCCAGGAGCGCCGTCACCGCGATTATCGCCGTGCGAGCCAGGCGCACCCGCACGCCCATGCTGGCTGCGTAGCCCTCGCCCAGGAGGAGGGCGTTCAGCGGCTTCAGCAGGACGATGCCGACGGCCAGACCGGCCAGGACGGCGCCGCCGAGGATCGGCAGCTGCCGCAGGGTCACGCCGGCAAAGCTGCCGAAGGTCCAGTTGATGTAGCTCTGAATCTCCTCGGGAATGCTGAAGTGCATGAGCACGCTCACCGCGGCGTTCACGGCGTAACTGAAGAGGACGCCCAGGACCAGGAGGGTCAGGGCGCTGCCGACGCGGTTGCTCACCAGGAGCACCACCGTCAGGACGCCGGCGGAGCCGATGATTGCGGCCGCCGCCACGACGGCGTCTCCGCCGATTCCCACTGCGGAAAGGAGGCCGCTCCCGGCGACCAGCCGCGCTCCAATGGTGCTTCCGGCAAGCACCACCAGCGCGACGCCCAGACTGGCCCCGGCGTTGATGCCCAGGACGAAGGGTCCCGCCAGAGGGTTGCGGAAGAGCGTCTGCATGAGGAGGCCCCCCGTTGCCAGGGCGGCGCCGGCGAAGAGCGCCGTCAGCGCACGGGGGAGGCGGAACTGCAGGACAATGCGCTGCCACATCTCCTCGCCGGGAGTGCCGCCGGTGAGAATGCGCAGCGTATCCGCCAGGGGGATCCGCACCGACCCCAGGGCAATGTGTGCCAGCACGGCGGCCACCACGAGTGCGGCGGCCGCGCCGATCACCGCGCCGTGGCGCGGCGGGCCTGCGGGGGGCGGTGAGGTGTGGGCGGCAGGAGGGCCGCGGTTCCCACGTCGACGAGGCGGACCGGCCTCCTGCCGTGCGTCGTCCGGCGCGGTGCGGTCCAGCCTGTGCCCGCTCGGTGTGCGCGCTGTATACTCCGGGCTCCGATCGTGTTTCATGACCGCAGTCGTCCTACTCGAGTTTCCGGTAGTAGAAGAGCTCGCGCTCCGGCAGCAGTTCCGGATGGAAGATGTGCATCAGATCCGCCAGGATGCGCTCCGGGTGGAGGGCGCCGCTTTCGAAGTAGTCGTTGCCGCCGCCCGGGCCCATGCGGCGGTTGTTGTTGTAGACCTGACCGTTCTCGAAGGCCTCGAAGGCGGTGAAGCGCTCGTCCTCCGCCGCACCCTGGTCCAGGCTCGTCCAGACACCCGGGTTGATCCAGATGTCGGCGTTCCCCGCCTCGGCGTAGACGCTCTCCACGTCCAGGAAGAGTGAGCCCGTAGACTCGTCCCCGGCCCAGACGTACCGGCCGCCGGCGTCGCGGATGAACCGCGCCGCGTAGCTTTCACCGCCGGGAACGGTCCAGTCACCCTGGTAGGGCGCATTCACCAGGACCGTCGGTTTCCGGTCGATTTCCTCGGTAAGCGCGGCCAGGCGCTCATACTCCCCCTCGATCCCTTCGAAGATCTCCAGGCCCGCCTCCAGGTCGTCGAAGAGGAGCGCCGTGAAGAGCAGCCACTCCGCGCGGCCGAGAGGCTCGTTCTCGACCCAGTCGCCGCTGACCACCACCGGGAGGTCCGCCTCCTCCAGGGCCGGTTGAACGTCCCAGTCGCCGCCGTAGCTGTTCACCATGATGAGGTCGGGATCAAGGGCAATGAGGCGCTCCACGTCGACGCCGGGGCCGGAACCCACCTCGGTGAGCTCTCCGTCGGCCGCCATGGCGTGCACCTCCCCGTTGTAGGCGTAGGCAATGGAATCAACGGCGACGAGACGGTCCAGACGCCCCAGGGCGTCCAGGTGCGGCAGAAAGGTCGTCGACATGGTCGCGATCGAATCGATGGGTACGCCCACCGCCAGATCCACGCCGTCCACCTGAGGCGCCTGTTCTCCCCGCGGATGGAGGAGGTAGCGCAGGGTGTCCCGGGCGGCGGCGTTCTGCCAGGGGCGCGTCACTTCGATCAGCGTCAGCTCCCCCGCGCGGAACGCCTGAAAGCCCCGCGCGTGGCGGCCGACCTCCGGGATCCGGGCGCCCGCTTCCTTGAAGGCCTCGACGGAGGCCGACGCCGGCGCGCCCGTCCGCTCCGCGGGCGCCCCTGCGGCTCCCGCAGCTTCCACGGCGCCGGCCTCGGCCGCGCCCCCGCCCGCGGGTTCCTGAGACCTGCCCTTGTCCTCTTCTTGATTGCTTTCCTGAGTACCCGTTGCGCCGAGAGGCGCCGGAACGATTGCCAGCGCGAGTGCGCCGGCCATGATGAGACGAGTGGTACGCGTCATCCTTCCCTCCGAAGGTGAGTGAGGTTGCGGTACAGGCAGGTTTCCTGGCTTCCGGGTCGGACAATGTGATCCCGCCTTCCCGGAGGCGCGCTCACGCGCATCCCTCCAGTGGCCGGGCTCCGTAACCGCTCCAGCACCACCCGCGCGGCGGATGGCGACACGACGATTACGGCGCCCCTGGGGACATCTTCCCGGTTACAGTAGCGGGGGCTGCGACGGACTCACACCGTCTTCCCTTTTCAGCATTGCCCCGCGTCGGCAATGTCACCTGTAACGTATGAGCGTAGTCTAAACCGGAGGTCCCGGCAGTCGCAAGCCGACACGACTTCGACCATAAGAGCAGGAGAGTATTGAGCCTGCGGCTCGATGCCGACGGGCGTCCCGCCGCGTCCACCCCTCAGGTCTGGACGGCGAGCTCTCGCTGAAGGCGGGCGTCGAAGTCCTCCGCGTCCTTCTCGTTCATGGCGGCGGTCTCGTCGTCGGTGGAGAAGATGCTTCGTCCGAACCGTCCCGCCTCGGCGTCGCCGACGGCACGGCGGGACCGTGAGAGGGCAAGCTCCGCCGCGAGCTCCGGGAAGCGGAAGCTGACCCGGCCCTCCTCGTCGGTCTCGCTTTCGGCGCTGAGCTCCGTCATGAGGCGCGCCTGCAGGTCCGCCGGCACCTCCCCGACGGCCAGAGCGGCTCCCTCCTCGGCGGCGTCGTAGACCCGTGAGAGGAGCTCTCGCCACTCCATCTCCCTCTTTGCCTGCTTGCGCTTCTTGCCGTGACGGATGCGTCGAATCAGCGGCACCGAGAAGAGCAGGGCGCTGAAGGTGAGGGGGATCCATCCGAGGGCCGCAAGGGCCGCTGCGGTGGTCGTCGGTACGCCCACCAGGACTACGGCGCCCATGGTCATGTTGAAGCCGTTGAGCACCGAGATCCAGACGTTTGTCGAGCGCTTGTTTCCGGTCACCGGGGGCAGGCGATACTCCCGCTTCCAGATGGGCGCAAGCGGCGGCCTTCTTGCCGGGGCGGCGCCGAAGCCGCGACCCGAACCGGCGGAGCCGCGACTCGAACCGGGCGAGCCGCCGCCCGAACTGGTCGAGCCGCCGCCCGAACTGGTCGAGTTGTCGCTCAACCCGTTGCCCGCCGCGGAGACGTTCAACTCGTCGAAACGGAAGAGCAGGGTGCCGTTGTCGGTCATGTCGACCTGTCCGCGGAACCGGAGGGCACAGGCGGTGAGGAGGTCCCGCGCCTGGGAGAGACTGTGGCCGGTGTATCGCGCCCAGTCGGCACTGGTGAGGACGCCGTCGTGCTCCCGTACCAGCCGGGCAAAGAACTGCTGCGCCTCCAGGGGATCCGGTCTCGCCTCGGCGGGGCCGAAGACGTAGTCGAAGACCTTCTGATAGAAGGGCTTGTCCGGCTTCTTGCTCCGGCGCTTCTTGATCCGGCGACCGAACATGCCGCCGCCGCTGTTGTCGAAGAGGCTGACCCAGAACATGAACTCCAGGACGCGCATCATGAAGTAGAGGGGGAGAATGCCCAGCTCGCCGAGCCCCTCGCCGCCCCCTTCGTCGCCGGAGGCCATGGTGAGGCCGATCATGCCCAGCCCCGCAGCCAGGAGCAGCAGGACGAAGGCCGCGGTGTAGCCGACGATCATGAGAACGATCCACACCTTGAAGGCGATCGCCGCCGCTTCCTTGAGGGCCTTCCGGATCTTGTACCAGGTTCGCCGCGGTGCGTCGCCATACGGGGTGAACTTCGGATCGAAGCGATACCGGAGGTTTCCGGCATCATCGACATCAAGATGACTCCGGTAGATGCCCAGGAGACGGCGCAGGCCGGCCTCGACATCGTCCGCGGGGAGGCCGGTATCGGCGACAATGTCGCCGACGGTTGCGACACCGCGCCGCTTCTTCAGGGCGGGAATGAGCCGCTCTTCGATCTGTATCTCTTGTGTGTTACTCACGGCGTTCCTAAGGTAAGGATATGAGCGCCGATCTGCAACGGTGGATTCAATGCTGCCCGTGACGACTGATGGGGCACGGCTCTGAGCGGCCGGGCCGGTTTGCCTGGTTTGCCTGGACCGGTACCTGTCTGAATATCCTCGCGCCTTCGGCCCGGAGTGTCACCGCATTGCCTACAAATCCGACGTCCATCTCGCCGTTACCCGCTGAAAGGTCTCCAGGGTGACGGGCTTACTGACGTAGTCGTCCATACCCGCCTCGATGCAGCGCTCCCGTTCACCGTCGACGACGCCGGCGGTCAGCGCGACTATCGGGACGCGTCCATGCCCTGCTTCATCTTCGCGAATCTGCCGTGCCGCCTCGTATCCGTCCAGGTGCGGCATCTGCACGTCCAGAAGAATCAGGTCGAAGGGTTCTTTGGAGAAAGCCCGCACTGCTTCGGCTCCGTCGGCGGCGACCACGACATGCGAGCCCGGGTACGCGCGCTCGATCAGGTTGCGCGTTACGAGCAGATTGATTCGCTCATCCTCCGCGAGGAGGACCCGAAGCGGCCGCGTCCGGGTGTGCTGCGGCTGACCGCGGCCCCGCACGGTTTCTGCGTCGACCGGAACGTCGGCACGGGTCGTCGGACCCTCCCCGGTCGCCTCGTCTGCCACCGGTGGGGAGGCCGTTCCAAGACGGATTGTGAATCCGAAGGTGCTCCCCTGCCCGGGATAGCTCTCGAGGTCCAGTGAGGTGCCGAGCATCGCCAGGATGCGGCTCGAGATGGCCAGGCCGAGACCGGTTCCCCCGAACTTCCGCGTTGTCGAGGGGTCCGCCTGGGTGAAGGACTCGAAGATGAGCCTCTGGTGGCGTGGCTCAATGCCGATTCCGGTATCGCGCACGGCCAGGTAGAGGGTCGCGTAATCATCGTCCTCCTCAATGACCTTCGCGATCAGCTGCACGAATCCGTAGTCGGTGAACTTCACGGCGTTGCCGAGCAGGTTGATGAGGACCTGGGTGAGTCGGAAGGAGTCGGTCTGCAGGAACCGGGGCACGTCGGGCGACACCGATCGGATGAGTTCGAGACCCTTGTTCTCCGCGGAGAATCGGACCGTCTCCAGGGCGCGCCGGAGGAGCTCGTGGAGATCGATTGTGCTGATATCGAGCTGGAGCTTGCCCGCCTCGATCTTGGAGAAGTCCAGAATATCGTTGATGAGAGTCATGAGTGTTTCCGCGGATGCGTGGACACTCTCCACGTAGCTGCCGTACGGCTCCGGCAGCTCGCTGTCCCGGAGGAGGTCGGCGAAGCCGACAATGCCGTTCAAGGGCGTTCTGAGCTCGTGGGACATGTTCGCCAGGAAGTTGCTTTTTGCCCGGCTTGCGGCAAGGGCCGCTTCCTCCCGCTCGATTCGATCCGTCACGTCCCGGGCGGCGGCGTAGATCAGCTCGCCGTGGGGGTGAGAGCGCCACTCAATGTAGCGGTAGGATCCGTCGGAGGCGCGATAACGATTGACGAAGTCGATGATCTCGGTGCCCCCGGCGAGTTGTCCCATGGCCTCCCTGGTTGCCGCAGTGTCGTCGGGATGGACGAACTCCAGGAAGCTCCGTCCCTCGAGTGCCGACACCGAATGCCCCAGAGTGTCCTCCCAGGCGCGGTTCAGCCGGAGGAAGGTGCCTTTCGTGTCTGTAATGACCAGGAGATCCAGCGCGACAGTGAAGAATCTCTCCAGCTCATTGCTCTTCTCCCGGAGCGCTTCGAGAGTTCGCCGCTCTTCGGTAATGTCCTCGGCCGTGCAGACCACTCCGGCTACCGCACCCGCCTCATCAAGGTGAGGCGTCTTGGTAATGGTCAGGAGATGGGGCTCGCCGGTCGAATCGGCCACCCACTCCTCATTGTGAAAAGTTGATCCGGTCCGAAAGACCTGGAGGTTTCCCTGCCGACATATTTCACTCTCTGTCGGCGAGAAGAGCTCGTCGAGCGGTCTGAAGGACGCTTCCTCAATACTCATGCCCAGGAAGTCGGCGTGGGCCTGGTTCACGACGCCGTAGGTTTCCTCATCCTGCAGAAACCACACCTGGGTGGTGCTTGTGTTCAGGAGGAGGCGGTTGTAATCGATCTCCCGCTTCAGGTCCCGGGCCGTCCGCGTGGCTCGTTCCTCCAGGTGTGAACGGACGAGCGCCGGTCCCGCCGCCGCCAGGAAGTCCTCGAACGGGCGCCGGTCGCTCAACTCTTCCGCTCCCTGGAGCGCGATGTGGACGGTGGCAAGAAGCACACCCCGGTGGAGAAGGCCGGCCGTATACAGTCCGGTGAGATGCAGCAGCCGTTCAATCCGCCGTACGGCGGCTGCCGGGACGAAGCCGGCCGCGAGCTCGCACAACCCGCCGTCGAAGCGGAAGAGACCTTCCTCCCTGTAACGGCGCCGAAAGGTCTCGGTGAGGGGATAGGCTCGGCTGCCCGGATGAAACCCCAAAGCGCGTTCGACTGCAGGCGCAACTGCCTTCGGTATACCCTGGACTCCTTCGACGCGGACCGTGCGCGCCTCCTCGTCGACGGAGTTGACGATTACGATACCCTTGGGCATCAGTCCCAGGACGGTGTGGCCGAGAATCTCCCAGCGCCGGTGATCCTCTCCGGCGCGGCTGAGCTCGGCGAGGGCGGACACGAGCCCGCTCTCCGCCGACGGCGTTGCTCCGGTATCGGGGTCCCGGTCATCGGATGGAGGTACGAGATGGTGTAGAGGTTGAGTTGACGTTGCGTTGCGTCCGCGTTTCATCTGAGGAGAACCTTCTTGCGCCGCCCAACGCCGCCTCCCGTTGGGCTTGCTATGGGCTTAATGTATTAATAATACGTAATAGACTTTTACACGATAATCATGTCGTGGGCAAGGTGTCCACAGCCGGCGCGCTTGAATCGGCGCGCCGGAATGAGAACAGCCGACGACCGGGCGGCCGTGTTTTCACGGCCCCCTTCGTGGTATTCTCTGCGCCGACGGGGGTGTCACATGCGCGCACTGGACGTGATCATCAAGAAGCGAAACGGCGAAGCCCTCACCCAGGAGGAACTGCGCTTCCTCATCCGCGGCTACGTCTCGGGCGACATCCCGGAGTATCAGATCTCGGCGTGGCTCATGGCGACGTACTTCTCCGGTATGTCCCGGGAAGAGGCGGCGTGGCTTACCCGGGAGATGATTGATTCCGGTGAGACCATCGACCTCCAGGGCCTTGCGGGGCCACTCGTGGACAAGCACTCCACCGGCGGCGTCGGCGACAAGGTATCGCTGATTCTCGCTCCCATGGCCGCCGCCTGCGGACTTCAGGTTCCCATGATGAGCGGGCGCGCCCTCGGCCACACCGGGGGAACCCTGGATAAGCTGGAGTCCATTCCCGGCTACTCGACGGCGCTCACGCAGGATCGCTTTCGCGAGATCATTGAGAGCGTGGGCTACGCCATGACCGGTCAGAGTGAGCGGATTGTTCCGGCGGATCGAAAGCTGTATGCGCTCCGCGATGTGACCGGTACCGTCGAATCCATTCCCCTCATCACGACGAGCATCCTTTCGAAGAAGTTCGCCGAAGGTGCCCACTCCCTCGTCTTCGATGTGAAGACCGGTCGGGGCGCATTCATGAAAACCGCTGAAGCAGCACGTGAGTTGGCCTCGTATCTGGTAGAGACGGGGCGAAGTCTGGAACGGCAGGTCATTGCCGTCATGACGAACATGGACAACCCCCTCGGCTACATGGTGGGCAACTTCCTCGAAGTCGAGGAGAGCGCCCGCTGTCTCCGGGGGGAGACGCCACAGGGGCGCCTGGAGGAGGATCCGCGCTCGGCGGACCTCATGGCCGTCACCATGCGCCTGACCGCGTGGATGCTGGTTGCCGGCGGCAAGGCGAAGGACGTTCGCGATGGGGAGGAGAAGTGCCGGGAAGTCATCGACAACGGCGAGGCGTGGAAACGATTTCTCGCCAACGTCCGTGAGCAGGGCGGGAATGTGGACGACTTTCTCTCGAAGATCGGCTCATGGCGGGCGGAGCACACCGCCTGGATCACCGCCCCGGAGAGCGGTGTCCTGACCGAGATCGACGCCTACCGCCTGGGCATGACCGCAGTCTATCTCGGGGTCGGCCGAAGCAAGGCGGACGACGAGGTATTGCCTCACGTCGGCGTGGAGCTGGCAAAGAAGCCGGGAGACGCCGTCGAAAAGGGAGAGACGCTGTGCACCCTCTACGGCGCGACGGCCGACGCAGTGAAGGAGTACTCCAACTACGGGGTGCCGGCCTTCACCATCGACCCGAAGGCTAAAGCCGCGGGGAAACGTAATCGGGCGCAGATGGCCGGAGAGATGATCCTCGAGGAGATCGTGCAGCAGTAACGCACAATGAAGTGGGAGAAACCGCAAGTTGCCCCCGACGAGGTGCGTGAGCTCTCGTCGACGTACAATATTGATCTGCTTTCGGCGGCCATCCTGGCGCGCCGCGGCGTAACGGACAGCGGAGATATCGTCTACTTTCTGGAGGACGATCCCGCCTACCTCCACAGCCCCTTTCTCTTCGACGAGATGGACGACGCGGTGGACCGGATCCTCACGGCGCGGTCCGAGGGGGAGAAGGTGCTGGTCTTCGGCGATCGCGACGTCGACGGCATTACGAGCACCGTTCTCATGGTCCTGACCCTGCGCGAGCTCGGCGTGGAGACGCACTGGGCCGTTCCCATGGGAGACGATCCCTACGGTCTCACCGTGGAGGCGGTCGAACGCTACGCCGCGAAGGATGTAACCCTCATCATCACCGTCGACTGCGGCACCACGAACCACGCGGAGATCGAGCGCGCCGCCGAGCTCGGGATTGACACGATCGTAATCGACCACCACAACCCGCGAGAGCTTCTGCCGCCGGCGGTGGCAATGATCAATCCGAAACTTTCGGACTCTCCCTATCCCTTTGCCGGGCTCTCGGGCTGCGGCGTCGTCTCGAAGGTGCGCTGGGCCCTCCAGTTCGCACAGACCGACTTCTACAAGCAACCGGTGGTCCTTCTCAACGCCCGCCCGGGGAACGACACGGTGATTCTGGAGGCGCTGAAACTCGAGAATCTGGTCGAGATCGATCGCATTTCGGAGACGCTGGTTCCCGGGGTTGCCCGCCCGACGGACGCCCGAACCGTCTCCTTTGTGCAGGGCCATGAGGTCCTTGCATACGATGTGCCCGCTCAGGAGCAGCTGATTCGCCAGGTCTTCGGCAGCAGCGTGGAGGTGAATCTCCTCGACCTGGCGCCCAAGATCTGGGACATCTTCCCGCGGCTTCGCGACAAGAGCCTCCTGCGCATGCGGGATGCTTCTCGCCTGGCGAAGTACGCAAAGGCGAGTCCCGGTGAGCTCGATGTCTTCCGGGCGCTCTTTCTCGCCTTCGTGGCGGCTTCCGAGCCCTCCCTCGAGCAGAAGTATCTGGAAACCGTCGACCTGGTAGCCCTGGGCACCCTGGCGGACATGATGCCCCTGGTCAACGAGAACCGCATTCTCGTTCGGCGCGGTCTCGATCGTATCTCCCGGTCGCCGCGACCGGGCGTGCGAAAGCTTCTGGAGAAGCAGAACCTCTTTGGCAAGACCATATCATCCACCGACGTGGGATTTCAGCTCTCGCCGGTGCTGAATGCCACGGGAAGGCTCGGCGAGCCGGACAAGGCGGTGCACCTGCTCCTCGGGGATGAGGCCGACGACCTTGATGCGCTGGCCACCGAGGTGGTGGATCTCAACAGTGAGCGGCGGCGCATCGGCGACGAGGCGTGGGAGCTCATTCAGCAGCAGGCGCGCTCGAGTTTCGAAGAGCTTGGAGAACGCCTCGTGATCGTCGTCGAACGGCGCGTTCACCGGGGCATCACCGGCATCCTTGCCGGCAGACTCTCGAAGGTATTCGACGTGCCCGCCATAGTCATCACGGAGAACGACGGGAGGGCGGTCGGCTCCATCCGCTCAGTCCGCGGCTTCGGCGCTACGGAGTTCCTGTCGGAGCTCGCCGATCTCCTTGAAGAGTGGGGCGGCCACAACGAGGCCGCCGGGTTCAGCGTTGCTCTCGACAACCTCGATCAGCTGGTCGAGCGCATCCGCGAGGCTGCCGCCCGGATCGAGCTGAACCCCGCCGGGGAAGCCTCCATTGCGGTGGATGCAGAGCTTCCGCCGAAGTATCTGAGCCCCGACCTGGAGGGCGTGGTGAAGCGCTTTGCCCCCTTTGGCCAGGCCAACCCGCCCTTGCGATTCATGGCCCGGGGCCTGCGGATGCGGGACGTCCAGTTCATGGGCAAGACGGACCAGCATCTTCGCTTCCTGGTGGATGCCGGCGCCTACAAGTGGCCGGCGGTTTTCTGGAACGCCGCGGAACGGTACAACCGCGACTTTGCCATGGATGACCGCATTGATCTCCTCTTCGAGGTGCAGAAGAACTTCTTCCAGAACCGGGAGACCCCGCAGCTCCACGTCCTGGATGTTCGACGAAGCGATGGAAACGGCGAGACAACGTAAGCTTGACAACCTGCCGAATCAACAACCAGACCAACCGCCGGATCACTCGGCAATGAAAGGGATCTCACCAATGCGAAGCATCTACCGCCGCCTGTTACCCCGCCCGGCGGGGGCGACCGGCACGACCGATCGGATCGAGGGAATGGACCGGCTCGACCGTAGCGGCAACCCCCGGGCCGAGCGTGGTCCGGCCGCCCGGCGCGCCGTCTTAGTTAGTCTCATGGTCTTCCTTGCCGTGGCCCCGACGTTCGCGTCCCCGGCCGTCGCCGAGGAGAGCCCCAACGCCTTCGCGGCGGTTCCCGCCTCGGTGGTGCGGGGAAACGCCTTTCGCGTGGTCACTGAGGATCCCGGCACCGTCGCGCTCACCACCGGGGACGGTGCCGTTATTGCCGAGACGACCTCCTTTCCCGTCACGCTGACGCGGGACATCCGGGTGGCCGTTGCCCTCCTCGGCGCCCCGAGCACCCTCGCCGAGGGTCCCTACGAGGTTCGCCTCATGGACGGCGACGAAGGGGTCGAAGCGCGGGAGGAGCTGTTGATCGGGGATCGCGAGTTCATCCAGGAGACCATCGCCCTGAATCAGAGCCTTACGGAGCTCCGGGAGGACCCGGATCCCCGCAAGACCAAAGAGGCCCTCGAGCTCATTGCCCTGGTGGCTCAGGTCAACCCCGGGGCCGTCTACAGCGACGGCTCCTTCGATCTGCCCGTTCAGGATGAGTTTCGAGAGAGCTCGTTCTTCGGCGACCGCCGCACCTTCGCCTACGCCGACGGCGCGAATGCCAACGCCATCCACTACGGCCTCGATCTCGCCGCACCAACCGGCACTCCCGTCTACGCCGCCGCCCCCGGGCGCGTCGCTTTTGTCGGTGACCGCATAGTCACCGGCGGATCCGTGGTCATTGAGCACCTTCCCGGCGTCTACGGGTTGTACTACCATCTCAATTCTGTCGATGTGGACGGGGACGACCTCGTCGCCCGGGGCGAGCCCATTGGCACTGTCGGGGCGACCGGCCTGGCCACGGGGCCCCATCTGCACTGGGAGATCCGCGTTGCCGGCGTTCCCGTCGAGCCGAAAGAGCTTCTTGAGGGCGCATTGCTTGACAGGGCGGCCATCTATCGGGATATATTCGAGAGTGATATTCCCGAAGGGAGGTGATGAACATAGCTTACGTTCAGATCGATGACGGCGAGCACCTCGAGAAGGCCCTCAAGCGCTTCAAGCGCATGGTCGAGAAAGAGGGCATTATCCGTGAGTGGAAGAAGCGCGAATACTACGAGAAGCCGTCCACTATTCGAAACCGAAAGCGCAAGTCTCTCGAGCGAAAGATTGCCAAGAAGCAGCGAAAGCTCGAGCGAATGAAGAGTTACTAGGAAGATATGCACGCCCCTGGGCAGCGCTCAGGGGCTTGTTGTCTCCAACCGCGTTGTATCCTGACCCGCAGTGTATCCTGCCACCGTTCTCACATAGATGAACCACTCAGCGACGGACAAAGAGGGTCCCCCGAATAGCGTGAACGCCGGTCTGTCTCCCGCCGAACGCGCACTGCAGCGAGAGCTGGAGGAACGCGGTCCCGGCGGCGTGGACTATCTCGAACAGAGGCGTCGCAACCTCACCGAGATCGGCGACTCCCTGGTGGCGCGCGGGGTGGCGCGTCGCCTCGCCGCCGGGCGGCTCGTCGCGGCGGAGGCGGTCGCCCGCGGGCGCCGCGCCGTGGAGCGGGGACTCGCGGAGGGCACGGGGGAGCTGCATGTGCGGGAGGTGGCCCGCCTGCTGGGGGTTTCCCGCGGCGCGGCGCGCGCCCTGGCGGACGCTCTCATAGAGGACGGGGTACTGGAGGAGCGCGGCCCCACGGTTGTGGCAGCCGCGGGCGGGCCCGTGTCCCCGACGGGTCGGCGTGGCACCTCCGCCGGCGGCCCGGCTTCATCCCGTGGAGGCGATGCATGAAGCGCATCTCCCGAGCCGCCCTGGTGGGCGCCCTGATCGCGGCGCTCTTTGGGGCTATCGGCTGTACCGTCGCGCCGCCGGAGCTCCTGGATACCCGGGTCGAGCTGCAACTGGTAGATGACCGCGACACCGGCGAGGCGTACGAGCAGCTATCGGTGTTCGTTCTCGGCCGGGACGACGACGGCATCGACGACCTGCAGTTCCTCTACGTCATTCACGATGAGAGCGATCTCTACTGGAAGCTCTCCTCGGACCGGTGGCAGCGACTGGAGGAGGGCGGGAACACCTGGGTCGGCTCCTCCGGGCTCACCATGGCGGACTACGGGCCGATCCCGGGTGGAACCTATCGGCTGCTTCTGATCGACGTTGCCGGTGAGCGCGACGAGGTTGAGGTTACCGTTGCGCAGTCGGAGGTTGACCCGACGCAGGTCGAGTTCCCCCGGCTCGAGCCGTCCGACGGGAGGGCGGTTCTGACCGGACCATCAAACGAGATCATCCTGCGGATTCTGGACAGCCGGGGGAGGCGGTCTCGCGTGATCTCCGCGCCGTCCGGTACCTATCGCTGGGAGTATCTGCTGGGAGAACAGCTCGAACCCACCGGCGCCACGATCTACCTGGAGATCCAGGGGTCCGATACCACGCTCCCGCGACGGATCTCCGGACCCTACCGGCCCTGACGCCCTACCGGCCCTGACGCCCTACCGGCGGCGCAGCCGCCTGATTACGTTGCCGAGGCCTTCCTTCAGACGGGTTTTGAAGTCCTTGCCGTACCGGCTGGCGTAGTCCCGGGCCGCTTCCTGGACCGGGAAGTCGGGACCGTACTTCTGCTTCAGCTCGTCCCAGTGCTTCACAATCCACATGTAGAGGTCTGCGGCGGTTCGGCCGGGAAAACGCGCCATGATGTTCTCCGCCTCGATCAGGTCGGTAATGGGCCGAAACACGTTGTTGTACCAGGACACCATGGCATCCTCGAAGGAGAGCTCGCCGATGAAGCTCTGATTCAGGTAGTACTTGTGCCCCTCGATGTGATGGTACACCTCGTCGTACCGGCCCGGTTCGGTGAAGACCAGATCGTAGTCGGGGAAGAGCTTGTCGAAGCGCGTGCGCCCGTAGAACTTCCTCTTTTCATAGTCGATGACTGCGCGCTTCAGATCGGCCCGGCTCATTCGCGGATCGAGCCGGATCTCCGTGGTCAGGGAGGTGACCTCGGCGTCAATCGCAAGGACACCCTGGGAACGTGCGACGGAGACCCGGTGGTTGCCGTCGCGGACGAAGTAGATGCCGCCGATCTCGTAGAGGCGGATCGGCGGAAGCGTGACAAACTGGAGATGCGCCCTGTCGATGCTCGTCCAGCGACCGCGCGACGCCTCTCGCTTCGGCAGGAAACCTTTGTTGAAGTCGCGGTAACGCCCCTCGCTGCCGGCGATGCGGTCAATCGACACCGTCTGCATGCCCTTGTAGGTCTCACTTCGGGGGCGAATGACGTCCCTCACTTCCCGGAGTGAGAGAAGCTCCTGATTCTCCGGGGTGAGGGCGTTCACGATGCGGGAGAACATCTCCCGAAATCGCGCTCTGTTGAAATCCTCTCGCGCGGTGGTCTCTATGTAACTGTTCATTCGGGATCCTCGATCTCGAGTACGTAGTGGTCGTAGACGTTGATGACGAGGGTGTCCTCGTACCGCGTCTCCCGCTCTGCGTTCAAGTCATACAGGTGGATGTGCCCGTGCAGCAGATATCGCGGCTTGAACCTCTGCATGATCCAGAGAAAGGACCGGAATCCCACATGAGCAGGATCCGGTTTGTCGTGTACACCGTAGGGTGCTGCATGTGTCAGGAGTATGTCCAGATACCTTCCATATCGTATGCGGTTGAAGAGCAGCTTCGGCACCAACCGAGCTACGCGCCACCACATCTGCCTCTCTGTATACTGATTATCACCATTATTGTATCGCGCGCTACCTCCGAGGCCGGCGATCAAGAGATTCTTAACCCGTACCGAACGGAGATCGACGTAGGTAGATCCGAAGCTGTGTTGAATGTTGAGTGAGAGTTGGTCCTGTTGAGGCCGGATCTCTCCGCTTCGTTTGAACCGGTGCATCTCTTCGAGATTGTGATTTCCAAAGACAAAGAGTACGGGCTTGTTGAGGCTGCTGGCAATGAAGCCCAGATAGCTCATGGGCAGGTCCCCCGCCCCGAGAACCAGGTCGATGTCTGCGTAGCGCTCCTTTACGCTCGCGGAGTAGACCAGGGGGTCCACGTGGTCGGCAACGCAGAGGATTTTCATTCGCTACGTATCTACTTTCTTGAGAACCTCGGTGAGCTTGTCCTTTCCGAAGAGGTCAATGGGGCGAGATTCGGTGAAGTCCATGGCCTTCCGGGAGAAGGTCGAGCTTGCAAAGGCAATGCCGCGGTGCATGTTCTGTTTGCGCATCTCTTCGTGCAGATTGCGTACGGTGTTCTCGTCGATGATTTCGGTCGCCTGGATGAACCAGAGCATGGTTGGTAGTTTCCGAGCGTTCCGCCATTTCGACTGCGGCTCTACGGCGGTGATCTGACATCCGCTGTCGAGCTTGGACGTATCTCGCACCGTGAAGCCCATTGAAGAGGTCGCCTTCTTGCACAACTCCATGAACTCATCCGGTCCCGACGTGAGGAAGTCCTTGATGCGGTCGTCGGTCCGAACGTCCTGGTACTGGCTCAGCTTCTCCGCCACGTCCTTGAAACCGGGCTTCCGGGTGTAGATCGCTTCCCATTGCTTGACCGCCTCATCCACCTTTCGGGTCTTCTCGTATGCAGTCGCCAGGAAGTACCGGGCGTACAGAACCTCGTTGGTGGTGCTGTCCCCGGCGGAGCGGACCGCTCGCTCCAACTCCGGGATTGCGCGGTCCACCTCTCCAACGCTCAGGAGGGTGGCTCCACGCTCGACAAGGGCTCTGGTCTTGAACTCAGGCGACTTGGCCGCCCGCTCGAAGGCGCTGATCGCCGCGTTCTTGTCGCCGAGCTCCTTCTGGATCTTCCCGCGGTAGTAGTACGCTTCGTAGTTCTCGGGATTGCGTTTGATTGCGCCGTCGAGGTACTTCAAGGCTTCAGCGGGTCGCTTTCCGCGGAACAGGAGGATCCCGAGGCGGGCGAGTGCCTCGGCGTGGTTGCTGTCCAGATCGACGGTCTTCTTGTAGAAGCTGGCGGCGCGATCGGTGCGGTTGCGGTCCTCGAAGAGCTTCCCGATGCGGAAGAAGTAGTCCGGATTCTCCGGATCCTTCTTGGCCAGCAGGAGGTACTCCTTGAGGGCTTCCTCGGATTGATTGAATCGCGTGTAGAGTTCTGCTATGTTTTCCCGGAACGGGATCTCCTGGACGTATGTGCCGAACTGACCGATGCTGCTGACGGTCTTGAGCTCCATGAGGGCAAGCTCATCCTTGCTCTCCGCCATGTATGCGCGTGCGAGAAGGTAGTGGGCGTCGGGATTGCGAGGGTCTCGTGCGACAATGCGCTTACCCAACCGGATTGCCTGTCCGCTCTTCTTCTGCTTGAGCAAACGCGCGAGAGTGACGATTTTCTGGGGTGCAACAATCGATCGGACAACAAAGAAGGTAACAAATCCGACAGCGACACCGAGGATGATTATAAGAAGAAGAATTCCCATCGTGATACCGTTTGATATGGCTATCGGCGAATGGTACGCACAGATTAGTTCCTTTGCATACCCCTGTCAAAGTCCGCGTCTCCGGCGAGCGACAGGCGGCAGTCAAGGGATGAAGGAGTCGCCATGAAGCGTCGCTTCATAGTAGCCGTAGCAGTCATCGCGCTCCTTGGAGCGCAAACTCTTTTCGCCGCAACGCTCTTTGAGCGGGGCGAGAAGCTATTCATGGAGAACAAGCCCCGCGAAGCGGCGCCGCTCCTGGAGAACGCCCTCAGCCAGGAACCCGAGAACGAGAAGATATACCTCTACCTCGGTTACATCTACGAGCAGCTTGGCGATCACGAAGAGGCGGTTGAGATCCTTCGGCGAGGCCTGGAAGTCGCCGACGAGCGCGCGGCCACCATGTACTACAATCTTGGCAACAATCTTCGCGCCCTCGACCGTCTTGACGAGGCGGAGACCATGTATACCAAGGCGGCCCAGGCGGACAGCGGGTTCGCCAAAGCCTTCCTCAATCGGGCCAACCTGCAGGTCCGCCAGGAGGACTTCCAGGAAGCGATCGATGACTACACGGTCTACCTGAATCTCGAACCCGCCTCCCCGCAGCGGGGCGAGATCGAACGGCTTATCTCTCTCCTCGAGCAGGAAGCGGAGGAGAAGGCCATCCGCGAAGCCGAGGAGGAGCGCCGCCGCCGCGAAGCGGAGGAACGGCGTCGCGCCGAGGAAGAGCGTAGACGACAGGAAGCTGAAGAGCGGCGCAAGGCGCTTCTCGACTCGGTGCTCAACTCTCTGGACAGTGCCAGCGAGCAGACTCAGAATCTGGGCGGGGGCTCCGAGGACATACAGGAAGAAGAAGAAGAAGTAGATATCATTGACTGAGGGTGCACGCGGTTACGTGTGCGACTCGATCCGGGAGGGGATACAGTGCTCGATAGCAGATTGCGATGGATACTCATTGCCGCGGGGGTGGTGCTCATTCTCGGTGTGGGGGCGTTTCTGCTCTTCCGCGGAGACGGCGGCCCTTCTGAGGCGGAGCAGCTCCGTCAGAACAAGCTTACCCTGGCGCGGGATTACCTCGACAACGGGGAGTATCAGCGTGCTCTCGACCTTGTGGATGAGGTTCTGATCTCAGACGTGGACGACTCGGATGCGCAGTCCCTCAAGCAGGAGATCCTGCAGGCTAAGCGCCGCGTGGAACAGGAGGCGGCGGCAACGGCGGAACAGGATGAGGGTGACGATGAACGAGATGACACCGAGGCGCGCCAGGCCGAGGCGGAAGCCAGGACACGTGAGGCGGAAGCGCGTCGCAAAGAGGCGGAGCTCGCCATTCAACAGGAGCTCGAAGAACAACGCCAGGCGGAAGAGGAGCGCCGTCGTGCTGAAGCGGAGCAGCGACGGCAGGAAGAGCAGGAGCGGCTCGCCAGGCTCAACGAGGAGGAGCGGGAGAAGGAGCAGACCATTCAGAAGCTCATTGAAGACGGTACGGAGGCCCTCGATAATGCGAACTTCCGTCAGGCTCGGAGCTCCTTCGAAGACGTGCTGGACGTGCAGCTTCGCGACCGGCAGCAGATGGACCGCTACCACGCTCAAGCGCTGTCCCGGCTCGCCCGGAGCTACTACGAAGAGGACCCGGACAACTCCGACAACCGGCAACAGGCGATCCGGTACGCAAACCAGGCCATCCGCCGTGACGACTCTTACTGGGAACCGCATTTCACGCTGGGGCAAGTGTATCGCGAGACCGACCTGACCGAGGACGCAATCGAGGAGTTCAAGAAGGCCGCCAGGCTCAATCCGGACAACGCGGCGATCTTCTATGAGCTCGGAAACGCTCAGTTCCGGGCCGGCCGGTTCGAGGAAGCGCGCGGCTCTTACGAAACGTGTGTTGAGATCGATCCCTACTATCGCAGCGCCTACTTCAATTTGGGAACCACCTTCCTGCGCCTAGACCAGGACACCCGGGCGCTGGAGGCGTATCGGTTCGCTGCACGCGTTCGCGAAGACGCCCGGGCCGAGTATCAGATCGGCAACATCCTCCTGGGACAGGGGGATCTGCAGCAGGCGGTCACCCGCTTCAAAACGGCAACCTCCCTGGAGCCCACCGAAGCGCGCTATCACGCTCGTCTTGGAACAACGTACTACCGTCAGGGAAACCTCGACATGGCCGAGGAAGCTTTCGCCGAGGCGGCAAAGCTCAACGAAGAGAGCGCGGTGAACAACTACAACCTCGCCCTGGTGAAGCACGAGCTGGGCAAGAGCGAGGAAGCGTTGCCCTACGCACAGACCGCTGTAGACATCGACTCAGATCCTCCTGAGTACCACTACACTCTGGGTCAGATTCACGAGAATCTGGGAAACACCGACAAGGCAATCGAGTCGCTTTCGACGGCGATCTCCAGGGACAGTCGGTACGTGAAGGCGTTGGTCGAGTTGGGGCGCATCCTCGACGACCAGGGGATGTACGATCAGGCGCTTGAGTTCCTGCTCGCCGCGTACAGAATCGAGCCGAACTCCCTTGAGGTGAATAACAACCTGGGGAACGTCTATCTGGAGAAGGAGCTCTTCGGCGAGGCGATTTCCCACTTCCGGCGGGCCATCGAGAAGAAGCCGAACGACACGCTCATGCGATACAATCTCTCCCTCGCGTACGTTGGTGCCGAGGAGTTCGCCGCAGCCGAGGAGGCGTTGTCCGAGCTGATCAAGGTCGACAACACCTATTGGGTCGCGTATCAGAAGCTTGCGGAAGTGCTGATAACGCAAGAGGAGAAGGACGCCGCCCGGGATATCCTGGACCGGCTCCTGCGGCAGAAGCCGGATTACGAGAACCGCGACCAGGTCGAGCAGATGCTGGCGAATATGGAGTAAGTACTACTTCCAGTAAAAACTTGTAGTAAGAACTTATAGGAAGGAGCGAGATACTGTGGCCGACGGTATTGAGAACGTTATCATTGTGGGGTCCGGTCCGGCCGGACACACAGCGGCGATCTATGCGGCTCGTGCCGAGCTGCAGCCGCTGATGTTTGAGGGTTTCATGGCCGGGGGAGTTGCGGCCGGCGGGCAGCTTACGACGACGACGGACGTGGAGAACTACCCGGGCTTTACAACGGGAATCCAGGGCCCCGAGCTCATGCAGCAGATGCGGGAGCAGTCGGTGAACTACGGCACGCGAATCAAGACGGAGACCGTCACCGCTGCGGACCTGTCGAGTCGGCCCTTCAAGGTCACCACCGAAAGCGGCGGCGAGTACCTGGCAAAGACCCTCATTGTTGCGACGGGCGCGACGGCAAAGCGTCTGGATCTTCCCGGCGAACAGGAGTACTGGCAGCGCGGAATCAGCGCCTGCGCCGTCTGCGACGGTGCCCTCCCGATCTTTCGGAATCAGACCCTGGTGGTCGTCGGCGGCGGCGACACTGCCGCGGAGGAAAGCACTTTCCTCACCAAATTCGGCAGCAAGGTCATCGTGCTGGTTCGCCGCGACGAGATGCGCGCATCGAAGACCATGCAGAAGCGCGTCTTCGACAATGAGAAGATCGAAATCTGGTGGAACACCAACGCAACGGAAGTGCTGGGCGACGAGAAATCACTGACCGGCGTGCGGGTGCGGAACAACGTCACCGGAGAGGAGAGCGTCATTGAGGCGCGGGGCCTCTTCTACGCGATCGGTCACCTTCCCAACACGGATTTTCTCACCGGTCAGATAGAGGCCGATGAGACCGGCTACCTCCTTACTGACGGAAAGTCGACCAGGACAAGCGTTCCCGGCGTGTTCGCCTGCGGCGACGTCCAGGACAAAGTCTACCGTCAGGCGGTTACCGCCGCCGGGACGGGCTGTATGGCCGCCCTGGAAGCTGAGCGTCTGCTTTCCGAAGAGGGCGAGATCTAAGGCGTCGCGGGCCGCGTCACGTGCGACCGAGGAGGCGGAATAGCTCCTCCCGGGTGATCTCGTGCCAGACCGGTCGGCCGTGGGGGCAGTGGGCGTTGTCCAGGGAGAACACCTCCTCCAGGAGCGCCTGCCCCGTGGCGGGGTCGACGGGATCGCCGTCCTTGATGGCCGCCTTGCACGACATGGTTGCGTAGAGGTCGCGCAGAACCTCTTCCGCCGTTCCGGCAAGCTCGCGAAGGGCCTCGGCAAGAGCTTCGGCATCTATGCCCGGAACCGCAGGTACCGCGTGGAGCTCCCAGGTGGTCGCGTCACGCCGACGAATGCCGATTCCCAGAGCCTCGAGCTTCCCGGCGCGGGCCTCAAGGATGTCATTTTCCTCAGCAGAAACCTCTATCGACACCGGAACCAGGAGCGTCTGCATCTGCGTCTGTTCGTGGAAGCGGGTAAAGAGCACCTTCTCGTGTCCGGCGTGCTGGTCCACGATGTAGAGGGTGTCCCCGTATTCAGCCAGAAGAAAGAGGTTGAAGAGCTGGCCGAGATAGCGGACGCCCTGTGCGCCGGTTCCGCCGCTCCCGCGGGACGGCTGCGGTTCGAAGCGCTCGCCCAGACTGTACGGAGTCTGAGACGCCGATGGCCGGTCCGCGACCCATGAATGCCGCTGCCGGTCCCACCTCCGTCCCCGGTCCCAGCGGTCCCATTCCGGCGATCGGGGTTCCCTCGGCGGCCGGCTCGTATCCTCGGGCGTCGCGGCGAAGTCGCCCTCGAAGCCGGGTTGCTTCGGCGTGTTTGCGCCCGGGGCATCCCCTGCTCCGGTAGATCCGGGGAAGCGCAGGGCGTACTGTCGCAGGAACTCCTGGAGCAGTCTCGTGACGCGCTGGTGGATCTCCGGGAGGTTGCGAAAGCGGATCTCGCGCTTCGCCGGATGAATGTTCACATCCACCCGGGACGGCTCGACCTCCAGAAAGAGGAAGGCGATCGGACGAATCCCCCCGGGAAGGTAGTCGGAGAAGCCGTATTCAATGGCCTGGACCAGGGCGAACTCCCAGACCCGGCGGTGATTTACAAAGGTCTGGATGAGCTTGCGATCCTTCCGGGAGTACTCCGGTCCCGTCGTCAGGATCCGGAGACTGAAGCCCTCGCCCGTTCCGGTGACCTCCTGAAGCGCCTTTGCCGCGCCGACATCCGGGAAGGCGGTTGCGATCCGTGTTTGAAGGTCGCCGGGCGGAAGGAAGAGCTTCAGCGCTCCGTCGGTGTAGAGGCGGAAGGCGCGCTCGGGGAAGGGAAGCGCCTTCTCAATGAAGACGTTCCGCACCATAGCACTCTCCGCGGCGGGTCGCTTCAGGAACCGCCGCCGCGCCGGCATGGCGTAGAACAGATCGCGCACCTCGACGGTCGTCCCGGCGTCACCATGGGCCGGGGCCAGGTCGATGAGCTCGCCTCCGTGAACTTCCAACCGATTTCCCATGTCGGCGTCGCGCCGAACCGATGTTATTCGCAGGCGTGCCACTTCCGCCACGCTCGCGAGAGCCTCTCCGCGGAAGCCGAGCGTCTGTACGCTCTCGAGATCCTCCGCCGCGATCACCTTTGAGGTTGCATGGGGGCGCCAGCAGAGCTTGAGATCCTCCTCCGACATGCCCGCTCCGTCATCATGCACAGTAATGCGGCGGAGGCCGCCCTGTTCAGTGTAGACGTCAATCGTCCGTGCACCGGCGTCGAGGGCGTTGTCCATGAGCTCCCGTACGACGGAGTAGGGGCGGTCGATTACTTCACCCGCGGCGATCTTCCGGGCTACGTGGTCCTCGAGAATGCGAACGCGCCGGTCGGTGTGCGGACCCGAAGCCGAGGTCGAGCCCGGGGAGGTGGTAGGGTCTGTCGAGTCCTGGGAGCCGTCCATGACGGCTCAGGATAAACAACGGGCCTTCCGGCTGCAAGCCGGAAGGCCCGGGAATCGCCGTTGCGGCGTTTTCCGTGCGCGTGGACTAGAAGCCCAGTCGCGTCTCTACCGAGAAGGAGGGCCCGACGACCGGTCGGCCTTCCTCGTTGTACTTGATGGTGCCGTCGTCGTTGCGGACCATGACGGTCTTCGCCACGACGGCAATGTTGAGGGTCGGCGCCACCGGATAGACCAGCTCTCCTTCGAGGACGGTGTTGGAGTCGAAGAGGGTTGCATCCTCGAACTCCTCAGCTTCCTTCAGGAGTGTCGGAATGAAGGCGGTCCGCTCGTAGGAGAAGCTGCCCTGGATCTCGAGGGGGGTGAGATCCCGCGCCAGGAAGAGCTCCAGCTTCAGGAAGTCCTCGTCGGCACCAATGATATTGCCCGCCTGGTCGCGCCCGAAGGGCCACATGTAGCCGGCGGAGAAGGTGAGCCGGTCGCTGAAGAGGCCGAATCCCGCCTCTCCGTAGATCCCGAGTGTCTCATCCTCGTAGGCGGCTGCGTCCGGGTCCGCCAGGTACTCGATCAGCTCGGCTGCGTAGTCGCCGCGGCGCCGGTCGTAGTTGCTGTCGTAGAAGCCCGGAGTAATGAAGCCCTTGTAGGAGCGGAAGTCCAGCCGGTAGTCCAGGCCGAAGAGCGTACCCATGACACCGCTCATGCTGGCGTAGGTCTCGAAGAGACCCTCTTCGCTCTGATCGAAGGCGGCGTCCTGTTTCCATCCGGCGGTGATTTCCACCGGCTCGTCGGTCGTTGTAGTCGTCACGTCGTTGCGAATCTGCGGGAAGAGCGTCCCGAAGTCGCTGAAAAGAATGATCGAGAAGGCGTCCCGCTCGATGATCGGCAGGTCCACATCTCCCGCTACGTGCGCCATGATCGGGTCGGCTGCGCGCGCGTCGGCGAACAGGTCAACCGGTACCTCGCCGGTTTCGGGATCCGCCTCCGGCGTCGGGGGCAAGTCACCCGCCGGATCAATGTCCATGACGCCGCTGATGCCCAGTGCGAGGCGGCGGTCCGGACCAAAGGGCTTGATCCACGGACGCACGCCGAAGACCTCCGGTTCCGACAGGTCGTTGACGAGATACTCGAGGCCGAAGCGGCCGAGCGTCAGCCCGCCGTTGATTCCCACGCGCCGGATGGCCGGAAAGTCGATGTCGTTGGCGTAGTTGTTCACCAGCACGCCGTGGCCGAGGACCATGTTGTTCAGGTTCCCCAGCTTGATGAAGAAGGGATCGCGCTGCTGGCCGAACTCGACGAAGCGGAACTTCAGAGCCAGGTCCCGAAGCATGTCGCCGGCGGCCTCGCGGGTGCCTTCGACGCTCTCGAACCAGACGTATTCCTCGCCCTCGGGGTTCGTGCCGAAGCCGAAGTTCCACTCGTTGTTGCCCTTGGGCTTGTACCAGTCGTCGGGATCAAAGAGATCGCGCTGGTAGATGAAGGGCAGATAGAGGGATGCCCGGAGTCTTCCGAGCTCGATTTCCGGCTGGAAGACGAGCTTGGCGTAGGTGTCACCTTCCAGGGTGACCGAGCCGATCTCCATACCTAGAATCTCGGCGGCTCGCGCGACGGCCTGCTGGAGAGCGGAATCCTCCCCGGCGCCGTCACCTTCCGCGGTCTCTTCGGGGCTCGGTTGCTCGGGCACCTCCGCCGGGGGAGCTACATCCTGGACCCCGTCGTCTTCTTCCTCAGCCGCATCCTCGTCGGCCTGTGCGGTTTCGTCGGTGGGCACCTCCTGCGGGTTCAGTTCCTCGAAGGAGAAGTCCTCGAAGAGGTCCTGCATCTGGTCGGCGGAGAGCTCGACAGCCTGGAACGTATCGGCCAGGGCGTTCACGTACTGGTTCGCCCCGAGGGTGACGCTCTCACCGGTGTCTCGTTTGGTGACCTGTACGCTGCCCTCCAGCACGGCCACGCCGTCCAGTTCGGCGCTTACTTCGACACCGAAGTCGGTGCCGCGAACGCCGGCCACCGTTGAGGGAGTGCGGATTTCGTAGTTGGAACCCGCAACGGACGCAGCGACGTTTCGAATGCGTCCGGCGGCAACGGAGAAGCCGTTGGTGCTGCTCCCGCCGCGCCCCTGCAGCTCATCGATCGTGAACTCCGTATTGGTTCCGACCTTGACGATGGAACCGTTCGGCACGAGGCGGACCTCAGCCGTAGAGTTGAACGTCTCGATGGTGTCCCCCGGTACGAGCTCCATGCCGAGGAAGAAGTTGTATTCGAAACCATCGGCGTCACGCACGACGATCTCGAAGTCGTCATCGTAGTACTCAAGGATGGCCACCGGCTCCTGATCCTGCGCGACGGCAACGCCGGCAATCAGTGCGATGAGGCCTCCTATCAGTAGGCAGATGCGAAGGATTCTCATGGCTGCCTCCTAAAAGAGCGAAATGCTTGTTTCAAGGCCCGATGTCACGACCCAGGGATCATCTGCGCTTGTTTCATCCGTGAAGGGGTCGTATCTCAGGTTATACACCAGTGAAATCACTGCGGGCCCGGTCTGGTAGTTGATCCGTGCGTCAATAACGGACTCTTCGAGGGACGCGAAGTCCGCCCACTCCTGAATGTCCTGCTTCGTGTAGGTGGCCTGCGCCGAGAACCCCGGTACGAGGCCCTGTCCGATCGTCAATCCGCCGGTGACTTGAGGCGCGGCGCCCTCAGTCTCTCCGATTGGTCCGTCGATTCCCGCGGTGAAGACGATCTTGTCCTCCAGGAAGGAGAAGCCCAGCGATGCGAAGTAGCCGACGTGGCCTTCCACGGCGGGTGGCAATGAGTCGTCGCTATAGATCTGGTACTTCTGGACGCGATAGAGATCGTAGGTGGAGTTGAAGTAGACCGGGATGAAGTTGTCCCCGAGGAACCGGAGTTGCGCTCCGTAGGGCATGAATCCGAAGGCAGTTCCGCCAATGCCGAGCATGCCGCCGGTCGCATCTCCCTGAACAACGAAGTCACCAAACTGCGCCAGGGTGAAGATCTGACTGGACAGCAGCGGCAACTGGTAGTCGAGGCCCCATACGCCGACTGAGGCGTCGGCCGGCGGTTCGCCCGTGAAATCCGGGTCCCGCACGGCATGATAGTAGGGATTCCCGTCACGCACGAAGGTGGTTCCGACCTCCAGGTTCTTGATGACCGGTATGTCCAGGAAGAGGATCGGACGGCCGAAAAGCCGGATCCCCAGGACGTCCCAGGCGGTGATGTTTCCCACCGCGGTCTCAATGCCGACATAGGGAAAGTCGAAGAGCCGACCATCTACGTCCAGGTTGAGCCCCAGCAGACGGCGATCCGGAAGGAACTGCATGTTCGAGTAGTTCCCCATGATGAAGCCGTTCCCAAGGGTGGAGTCGTCAATTGACCCGAATTTCGCGAAGAGGGGGTCGCCCTTCTGCGCCCACCGCAGGTAGGAGATCTTCGGCAGGTAGAGGGCCATGACACCCTGGAAGTTGCGCTGCTCTTCCGCAGGCACCCAGTCCGCTTCCCGGACCTCGAGCCTCGTTCCGTCGCCGTCCTCTTCCGGGACGAAGCGGTAGTGAAGCTGCACGTTGAGGCCAATGCCGAATTTCCCGAAGGCGATGTCCGGCCGGAGACTCAACTGCTGATACGTCTCGGAATCACCCGTTTCCGAGTCCTCGAAGGTCTGGACACCGATTCCGAGGTCAAAGCCGAAGTCCATGCCGCCGCCGGAACCGGAATCTCCGTCCGATTCGCCATTCGACGGTGCCGACTCGCTATCGCGGTCGCCCCCGGATGCTCCCGATTGGGCGAAACCCAGTCCTGCGCCAATCAACAATACGAGGAAGAGGCACACTATGTTTCTGAGGTTCATCGACTCCTCCTTTTCGATGCTCTCCCGATACAGATTCTACTCCCGAGAGGGACAAAATCCAACGCGCAAAATCGGCAGAATAACGTCAAAATCTCAGCGTTCCGGTCAGCGTTCCCTGCACGCCGAGGATGACGGCGGGCTGCTTCCCGTAGGCGCTCGCCTCCCGCCCGATTCCAATATCCACGCCGAGAGCGATCTCACCGTGTTGGCTGAATTGTACTGCACTCGTGTGACTCGCAACAAGCGTAGCGTCCAGCCGCTCCTTCTGCAGGTCCCAGGTGCCGTCGGCGGCCAGTTGCTCCGTGCTGACGATCCCCGTGATCGGCTGAGAGATCACCGGCAGCGACCACTCCGGGATCTGCCGGACGCTCCAGGTGAAGGTGGCTTCCAGGCTCGGCTCGAGGGTTCGCGTCGCCGTCGCATCCTCCGTCTCGCCCCAGCTGAAAGCAACGGCAGGCACCACGGTCAGGGCTTCTTCCCCTTCACCAAAGAAGCGACCATCCAGAGTCCCCGAAACCGAGCTGGAGTGCCCCGGCGCGGCCAGGGCGCGGGTCCGGGTGAACTCCGCCTGGAAGCGATACTCATCCGTGCGGTAGAGATCGACGACGGGGCGGGCGCCCACGCGGCCAAAGAGGTTGATGGCTACGCTGCGAAGGAGAAGCGATGTCGTCCTGGCATCCGACACGGCGGACTCCTCCCGCTGGAGATTCCGCGCTACCGCAGCCCGCCCCGAGCTCGGAACCAGCAGATCGATGGGACGAATCCCGGAACTTCTCTCGATCTCCGCCGACACTTCCGCGCGGTACCCGGCATTCGGTACGTCCGCTGTAGCTGCGGTGAAGCTCTCCCGGAGGCTCGCCGTGAAGAGCTCCGCGACGGGAACACCGGACCAGGCGTACTCCTGGGTCCCCACGCTTTCGCCGTAGTTCGCGACATCACCGTCGAGCCCGGGGTCGTTGCTCGTAGGGTGGATGAGGTTCAGCGAACGCGTGTAGGCAGGGATTATCCGGACCGCCGTCGGTGTCTCCCGGTAAAGGGCGATCGGCAGCGAGAGGTCCGCGGCCAGGCTGTCTTCACGCTGTGCCGCGATCTGATGATAGAGCGATGCCTCAGCGCCGACGGCGGCGCCGACGACGGCGTCGGTGTGGGCGAAGGAGGCCTCCGCGCCGGCCCGGCGGGTGGCTGCGCCGCCCAGGTTCTCCGGCAGATAGAGGCGGGCGGACCGTGACCAGCGGTCGAGGTAGTTCCCGCCGACGCCGTCGTCGGCGCCGGGGGCTTTCCGGTCCGAGAGGCGAAGAGCCGCCCGGGGTGAACCCGGAACCAGGTCGCCACCCCTTGCCGCCAGATTCCAGGCGCGGCGCACCCCGTCGCCATCCTGCCGGACG
The DNA here is from genome assembly GCA_964654185.1 of uncultured Spirochaetaceae bacterium. Taxonomy (GTDB): domain Bacteria; phylum Spirochaetota; class Spirochaetia; order DSM-27196; family PWMO01; genus CAYFQV01. The sequence goes on from CAZZIE010000011.1 coordinate 43,259, forward strand.
GAGACCTCTCCGCGGAGGAGCTCCGTCCCCCGAAGGCGCAGGACCGCGCTGCTTCGGTGGGCGGTGTCGGTGCTTCCATCGCCGTTATCGCCTCCGTCCGCGGCCCCGCCGCCGCCTTCGCCGATCAGGGTGGCGTCGAATACGTCGGTCACGGCAACCGGAGAGCTCGGGGACGGTACCGTCACGGTGTGGCCTGCAGTCAGGCGGGTGACGCCTTCGGCGAAACCGGCGGTGGTGCGGCCGGTGACCCGGGCAAACGGAAGCTGCGCCCCGGCGGAGCTTCGGGAGGTGACGCTGCCCTCGGTGAAGGTCCCGCCGAGGGCGTCGCCGGAGCGGAGGATCACCTCCTGATCGAGGGCGACGTTGGAGAGGAGTGGTACGGGCCCAAGACTGACGGACCACTCCGGACGTGCGGAGAGGCGGGAGCGCTGTACAACCGTCGCGGTCGCGCGGGACCCCTGCCAGTGAACCTCATCCAGGAAGAGTCGCCCGGAGTCGGCGCCGGCGAGAGTGAGAGTGAGGAGGCTCACCTCCGTGTCGGGCGTCCATCCGGTGACCGACACGGTTCCGACGGCCTGGTCGTTCACCGTCGCCGTGTCCGACTGCGGATCGATCCGAATCTCGAGCCACTCTCCACCGGCAATCCATTCCGCTCCGGAGACGCTGTCGGGGACGTCGGGGTCCGTGGCGGCAAGAGGGATGGTCGCGGTGAGGCGCGCGTCGGCATCGTCACTGATCTCAATGGTGAGTGTTGCGTTTGCCGACAGGGCGACCGGCTTGATGAAGAGCACCAGCTCCTCGTAGCTGTCCGGGGCGGCCGGGGCGACGCGCTCCTCCAGAGTCCAGGTGTCGCCGACGGGGCCGTCCCAGGTGATGTCCAGGAGGCGCTCCGGCTCGCCGGCGACGTCGGTGAAGCGCTCCCGCACCGTCGCGAGGGCCGTGCCGCCGGGCCCCGTCGTGCCGCCGTCGTCACCCAGGTCGCCGACCCGGCGCTCCCGGGCCGTAACGGTTCCGCCGCGCGGATCGATTGCCGCGCCGCTCCGCTGAAACTCCACGTCGCCGATCAGGATGCGCCCCGACGCCTCGGACGTGCCGGTGTTGACCACGACAATGTCGATCGACCGGGTCGCGGCGAGGCGCCGACGTTCGGAATCGGTTAAGGTGAACTCCGCGCTCCGCCACTGTTCCGGCACACCGGCTCTGTCGACGGCAAGGCGCCGTGTCACCACCGGCGCAGCGGGATCCAGGATGCCGTTCGCGTTTCCATCTTCCGTTACGGCGGGGCCGATTCCGGGCTCGACGGCGCCCGCCTCCAGAGTGATGTCCCGGGTGGCGTCGGTGAAGGAGTAGCGCGGGTCCAGGACTCCCGAGCCGGCATCCAGGGCGCCGTCGGCATCGGTGTCTTCGCTCGTCGGGCCGGCAACCAGGTACACGGCAATCTCACCCTCCAGGGAGGGGCTTTGCGTTGCCTTCCAGCTCAGGCGTATCCCCTCGGCGGTGGAGAGGTCCTGCTCCCCCGGGGGCAACTGGATCCGTCCACCCACCCAGGAGGGCCTGCCCGTCACCGTGGCCGCCGGCTCGTCCAGAACGAAGTCCAGGGCCATGACCGGTGCGGTGAAGCCGTCGCGCCGCGCCGCAACGGGGTATGGACCGGTGCGGGAGCCCTCTTCGTAGGGGAAGACCTGCTCCGGCGGCACCGCCCAGGAATACTCCTGGAGCGTCCGGGTCCCGAAGACCGACTCGAAGTAGTAGTCCCGGTAGCGGAGGGCGCCGCGGGTCGCCGCCTCCAGGACGGGGTCCCCGGGAGGGGCGAGCTCCCCGGGAACCGCGTCTTCCGGCGGCGCCGCCGGAAGAATGGACGCCGGGGAGACGCGCACGGGTGTTACGTGCTCCTCCATACCCGCCAGACGGAGGTGTCCCGTGGCGTCGGGAACCCGGAGCTCCGCGGCAATGTCGCTTTCCAGGGTGAGGGCACCTCGCTGCCAGGTGAGGCGTCCCGCTGCGGTTGTGGAGGCGGGGCGCTCCCCCGCCGCGGTGGTGTAGCCTCCCCGGGGAATCGGCGCGGCGCCGCCGAGAACGCCGCGGAAGGTGGCGTCCGGGCCCAGGTCGATCCGGTTTCCGTAGGCCAGGGTTGCGTCGCCGCCCTCGGCGCCGGGAGCCTCAACGCGGTAGCGCACCTCGATCCGATCCAGCGGCGACACCGGGGTGACGAAGGTGAGCTCCCCCGATGCGGGATCGAGGGAGTAGCCGTACTCGGGAAGACCGTTCCGGGTGACCTGCACCGAGCCCGGCACGACCCGTCGGGGAAGGGTGACGGCGGAGACCTCGGTGAGGGAGCGCAGGGCAATGACGAAGTCGCTGGTGTCCTCCTTCGTCGTCGGGGCGGGGCCGTAGAGCTCGGGGTAGGCCGGTGTGGTGGCTGCAAAGGGGTAGCGGTTGGCCGCGGCGCGGGGATCCTCGTCGATGCCCGCTGCAGCGCCCTCGATCACGATGGCCTCACCGGAGAGGACCGCCTGGAGGCCGGGGAAGGCGAGATCGCGACTGGATCCGCGGCGCTGCAGACGGATCTCCACATCGCCGCCGCCCGCGCCGCTTCCCGCTGTCCCGTCGCTTCCCGTGCCGGTGTCGCCCCCGGTGGTGTCCGCACCCGTGGTGTCCGCGCCGGCACCGTCCCCGTTGTTTCCGGCACCGCCGCCCGCGCCGTCCCCGGTGCTCTCCGCGCCCCCGCCGGCGCCGCCGGCGTAGCGGTTCTGCGCCTCGAAAGGGGAGAAGGCGACGGGGTCGTAGAGGAGGAGCGCCGGCACACCCTCCACGGTGACTTCCAGGTCGGCCAGATCGACCCCGAGGTAGGAGTCGTCCCGGAAGGAGAAATCCAGGGATTCCCCCTCGTCCGGGGCGGGGCGACCGCCCGCCGCGTATACCAGGGCGTCGGTGCCCAGGCCGGGTGAGCCGACGCGGCTGCCGTCCTTGGTGTAGGTGACCAGGACGCGGCCGGCGGCGCGCTCGGTCAGGCTCAGGGTACCGCGGTCGGGGGAGGTCCGCACCTCCGCGCCGGGGCTCGCCTCCCGGTAGGTGCGCCCGTCGGAGGCGGTGATCTCGCCCCGGGCGTCCTCCACGTAGACGGTGAGATTCTCGACGGTTCCGTCCGGGAGGACGAAGTATCGGCCGCGCAGGTACGCGGCGGGATCAATGGTCTCCTCCGTGAGCAGGTTGAGGCCGCGGTAGATGTCCACGGCCGCTTCCGCCGCGCGGTACTGCAGGAGGAGCTCGTGGGACGCCCTCTCGCCTTCCGCGAGGAGGTATGCGCCGAGAGCGGGCTCTTCCCCCCGGGTCGTGGCGAGGTAGGGCGCGAGGGCCGCCGTGGTCAGGTCGAAGGTGTCGCTTCCCAGGCGCACCCGCTTGATGGAGTTCTCATCGCCTCCCTCGTAGCCGAAGACCAGCGTCCCGAGCTCCAGCTCATCCAGCACCGTCGCTTCCAGGTAGTAGTGCTCGAAGAGCCAGATGGAGATGGTCAGGTCGACGGTGTTCACGAAGGGCGTCGGGTCCATGCCGGGAAAGCTGTATGGAAAGGCAATGCGGCTGCCGTTCACCGGCTCAGACAGCAGGGCGATGCCGACGGCCCCTGCGAGCGTGCTCTCCCACCTGCCCTGGACGAACACATCCGCTTCGGTGTCTCCCACCTGCACGTCGAAGAGCTCCGGGGGATCCTCCTCCGGCAGGACCGACCCCGGCGGAGAGGCGCGGCCCTCGTCGGCCGGCCCGTCGGCATCGTCCTGAGGAAATATGAGGTGTGGAACGGCAAGGTGGCTCGCAACGAGCAGGAGCAGGAGAGCCGGGCGGCGCGAGAGGTCGAATGCCCTGGCGACGCGGCTTCGGCGTCGGCTTGTTCGGCGTGTCCCCGGTGATGTAATATGCAGGTTCTTACGGTTTATGAATCTCATGTGAGGGACCGACAATCAACTAAGATGGCAGGTGAAGCAGACAAAGCACAAGCCTTCGTGGCGCGCCTCCTGCAGAATCCGGCAATGGCGGAGTTCACGCCCCTTCAGAAAGAGGAGCAGATCATTCAGTTCCTCAACCTGAATGCCGGCCAGTTGGCACCAACCCTGACGCACCCGTCCTTCTTTCCCGGGAAGAGCTGGAGCCAGATCCAATCGCTGCTCCTGCAATCCCTGTATCGGCAGATTGATCAATCGCTCCTGCCGCAGCTCGAACAGATGCTCAAGGACCGGGTCGCCTTCTCCTTTGTACAGTTCCTTCGTCAGCAGAACGTCTCCTCCGACCGGATCCGGGATCAGGTGCTCCAGGTGCTTAACCAGCTGCTGAAGCGTCCCGACGGGCGCCGCGCCTTCACCGGTCCGTATACCGCAGTCTATTACGATCTGGCGGACAAGTACGTGGATGCGACGTATATGCGGCGCTCCTACGTGCACTTCGAGCTGACGAAGGTGCAGCGTCTCAAGATGAGCAAGGAGGAGGTCAAGAACTTCATCCAGGTGAACATGCTGCTGAAGCCCGCCATTGTCCTTTCGAGCTCCTCCTCCGCGGGTCAGCAGAAGGAAAACGTCGCCGGGACGATTCCGGCGCAGTACGCCGAGCGCGCCTTCGGCGCGGTGCAGAAGCAGCTCTCCCTGCTGCCGGATCCGGTACTCAAGAGCGCCATCAATGCCAATATCTCCTTCACGGAGAACCGCTTCGTCGAGGCGACGGCGCGAATGGCGGCAATCTTTGCCGCGCGGGGTAAGAACTACCGGCCCCAGGTGCGCGTGGACCGCGGCGCCGACACGCCGGACAAGAGCTGGCTCAGCATTGCCCGTCGGAACTACAAGTTCTACGGCTTCGACGTGAAGATGCTCGACGAGCTGTACAGTGTGGCCGCGGAGAACGGCTGGTAGGATCCGGAACAGGGGAAATCGGGAACAGGGGAAGTAGGATAGCGATGCAAGTTCAGAAAGAGGCTACCATGAGATCCAGGGTCGTCGCATTCCTCGAGAACGTCGTCATTGTGGCCATTGTGCTGGTCCTGGTGCAGACCTTTGTCCAGGATCTGGCGTCCCTGTACAGCTGGACCTGGCCGAGCCGGCGCATTCTCCTGTTCATCGGCTTCGGCTTCGACATCTTCTTCACCATTGAGTTTCTGGTGCGCCTTTACTTTGCAGTTCTGCAACGCCGCGGCGCCCGGTACTTCTTCCATGAGCGGGGATGGATCGACTTCATTGCGGCCGTTCCGCTGTTGCTGCTGAACTCCGGTCCTGCTGTTCTGGCTCTTGCGGCCGGGGGCGTATCCGTGGTCGGTTTCGGCGGCATGGTGAACGTCCTCAAGGTGGTCAAGGCGATCCGGATCGCCCGGATCCTCCGGCTCCTGCGCGTGCTCAAGATCTTCCGACGCATCAAGCACACCGACTCCACCATGGCGCAGCGCCATGTCGCCAAGATCGCCACCATGAGCACCACCATCGTCGTGGCGGTGCTGCTCCTTTTCGCCGCCGTCTCGGCGGCCATTGACATGCCGAGTCTGGAGGGGCGCTTCCAGGAGCAGACCGATGAGGCGGTTGAGTTTGTCCGGTCCGAAGGGCTGACGAGCAGTGATCGCCGGGAGTTCCTGGAGAACTTCGCCGCGGCGGAGACCTCGATCATTCGGATCGAGCGTGACGGGGAGGCGCTGTACAGCCGCTACGGCGCGGAATACATCGACACCTATCTCGGTCCGGTGGACTATGGCTATCTCGAAAGCGGAGAGATCGGCGTCTTCTTCGACGTCCGCGACCTGAACGCGGACCAGGCGCGGCAGAACATCATCAACTTCATCATCATTGTGGCGCTGGTCGGGATGTTCATGTTCTACTACAGTCCCCACTTCGCCATGACGGTGAGCGATCCGATTCACATTATGCGCCGCGGCATGGGAGAGGCGGGGTACAACCTGGAGATCAAGATTCCCGAGCGCTTCCGGGACGACGAGGTCTACCAGCTTGCCCAACTCTACAATGAGGTTTACCTTCCGCTGAAGGATCGCGCCGGCACCGAAGACGAGGCGGGCATCTCCGAGCTGAAGATGGACGACATCCAGGACTTCTTCAACGAAGAGCAGTAGCGCCGCAGCCCGGCGGCCGGGCAGCCCGTCGGCCGGGAAGCCCGGCGGCGCGCCGGGACTCCCAACGGGTGGTGCCGCGATGAGCCGGTAGCCCGACGGCGTCCGCGCCCCGGCCATAAACCGGACGGCGCGGAGACAACCGAATCGCACTATGACCGTCTCAATGATTCAACTCGTGCTCGAGCTGCCCGGCGTGACCTCCATCAAGGAGAAGCGTCGGGTGGTCAAGAGCCTGAAAGACAAGCTCATCCGCCGCTTCCGCATCTCCGCCGCGGAAGTGGATCTCCACAACAGTCTCACCTTCGCCCAGCTCGGTGCCGCCGTCGTATCGAACTCCCGCACCCACGGAGAGTCCGTCATGCAACGGGTCCTGGAGTTCGTTGAGCACGAGGCCCTCGGCCGCGTCCAGGACGTGCAGATTCACACCGAGAGCTATCAGTAGGGAATAGAGCACCGGACGCCGGGGCGCGGCGCGCCTTCGTGCGGTGCCCCCCGGTGACGCCGCCGCGCCCGCGCGCCCGCGCGCCCGCCGCGCCGACGTGTGCTGCAGGGCCGACACGTGCTACCGGGGCAGCATGTAGAGGTCGTTCATGTTGTACTCGCCGCTCGCCTTGAGCCCCTCTTCGAGGTGTCCCGATGCGGTGAGCTTCAGGGAAAAGAAGTGCCTGAAGGGCTCGAAGCCCTCCCGTTCGGCGAAGAGCTCGAAGGGAAAGATCACTTCCCGGCCGATCTCCTCGGCAACAATGGGTCGCGGCCAGAAGAAGTAGGTCCCGTAGGTGTTCGCAACCAGCCGGTAGGGGTTCTGCCAGCGGGAGTCGAACATTGCAACCCGCTCCGAGTCCCGCAGCAAAAAGACATCCACGTCGGTGATCGGCTCGAAGTTCGCGGCGTTGAAGAGGCGGCCCTTGATAGTGGGGAAGTTGAAGTAGGCCGGGGCTTCCTCCGGGAGTTCCGCCTCGCCCTGGTCCTGTTTGTAGTAGGAGCGCTGCACCGAGGTGACGCGGTTGAGCGCCTCATGAGCCAGCATGACGATGTCCACGGCCAGCTGCTGATCCACTGAGAAGTTCCGCTCGACGTAGGCGGCCCCTCGGCCGGAGCTGACGTATCGCGGTGGCACGCGGTTCAGCACGTAACAGATTGCGTCGAGACGGCAGAGGCGAGAGGTGCAGTAGCCACGGTCTCCGGTGCGCTCATCCTCTTCGCAGATCTCGTTGACGGTACGGGCGACCTCGTCCTCGAGGAGGTTATGTATCTCCATCTGCGGTACCCCGATCCAGCTCGTGGGTCAGGTCGAGAAGATCCTGGATGGCGTCCACGGCCTCCCGGAAGTCCTTGATCGTTTCCTTCAGAGAGAAGTAGTTCAGACCGGCGTAGTATACCTTCGAGAAGACGGAAAAGGTGACATCCGCCTCGCCGACGTCAAGGTTCAGGTAGCATCCGAACTCGTAGCAGATCTGGAGCAGATCCTCCATGCGGTCCTGGAGATAGCCGCTGAGCTGCGGTCCAAAGGAGAAGGTGAATGCGAGCTCCAGAAACTTGCTGTCTCGATCGATGAAAAGGCCGCCTTGAAAGCCGTCGTTGCTTTCGAAACCGGCCGTATAGGTATCTTCCAGTATTTCACCGTCAATGACTTCGTATCCCAGCTCTCGGAACAGAATCCCGGTCCTGCGGATACGCTCTTTCATCAACTTGGAATACTTCATTGAGCTCTCCTGGTGTGATTGCGGGACACCCCAATCTAATACAATCAATGCGAGGGATCAATTGCGGCTTCGGCCCTCGGGGCCGTCGCTGCTCCGCTGCCCGGGGCGCCGCCTGCATCCGCAAAGGCCGTCGCAATGAGTTCACCTCCGTCCCCGACGCTCTCCGCGATTTCCGGGTCCACGATAAGGCGCATCTTGCGCAGCGTACGCGTGAAGTCCTGGACAACGTGAGGCGTGAAAACCGTTTCCGAGTCGGGATAGGAGACCAGCCCGGCGGCGGTAACAACGGGGAAGGCCGCTTCAAAGGAGATGCGCTCCGGCACGTCAATGATGACCGCCTCCGGAGTCACCGTGCGGGAGACCCGACCCGACAGGCGATGGGCCACCGCCGCCTCGAGGCGGCTCCGGAACTCCAGGTCGGCCGCCGCTGCGTGCAGGGGATCCTCCGGCCGGTACGCGCTCTCCCAGACCGGGTGGTAGAGCCGGCGGTTGTAGACGCCGTGGATCAGCGAGTACCCGGGAAGCTTCTCGTTGCTTCCGAAGCGCAGGTAGAAGAGCTCGTCGTCCAGGCCGTAGAAGTCCGACGGGGAGACGGCCCCCTCCTCGAGAGCGTGGTGGACCGCCTTCTTGATCATGGCCGTCGCAACCCGCACCGTCCGGTGCCAGTACACCGCCCGGTACATGAGATACTTCGAGAAGAGGAGGTTCTCCACCGCGGAGATCCCCGTCTCCTCCAGGGCGATCCCGTTGTTCCAGTCCGGGCGGAGCCGGCTCAGAATGAAGTCGATGTCCTGGAGACCGTAGGGGACACCGCAGAAGTAGGCGTCCCGGTTGAGGTAGTCGAGCTTGTCCGGGTCCAGAGCGCCGGAGAGGATGCTCCGAAAGAAGGCGATCTCGTCACCGTCGGAGACCGGCATGCTTTCGTCGACGATGGCCGCCACGCTCCCGGGGTCCACCCCGACGTGATCGCGCAACAGCGTCCGGAGGGGTTCCTCCTGCACCAGCTCGGCAGTGAGCGTTTCGTGCTCCTTCAAGGGGAGCTCCTTGAAGCTGTGGGTGTAGGGAAAGTGGCCCAGATCGTGGAGGAGAGCGGCGCAGAGAAAGGATTTCACGCCGTCGAGGGACATGGCGTCGAAGCTCCGAAACCCCAGGAGGGTGCGGATCATCCGCTTTGCAAGGTGAAAGACCCCGAGACTGTGGTTCAGGCGGGTGTGCGTTGCTCCCGGGTAGACCAGGAAGGACGGACCGAGCTGCTTGATCCGCGAGAGTTGACGAAAGGGCGCGGAATCGATCACCTTGAGAAGCTCTTCCGAAAGGTAGATGTTCGACCAGACCGGGTCGCGGACGGGCTTCAAATAGTCCCGGTCGAGATGAAATATGATTGTATCGCGGGTGTTCATGGGGCCCTTTTCCTTGATGACGAGAATCCTACCGCAATCATCCAACGGCGCAAAGAGCGGCGCACGCATGCGGCGCTTCGGACGCGGCAGGCACGCCCCTCCGCGACTGGTCGTCGGTCTGCGCCTGATCGCCGTGGTGATCGCAGTGGGCCTACTGTGCACCGCCTGCCGGGAGAACCGCAAGGGCGGAGAGGACACCGGTGCCGACACGGCGGGTGACGCGCCGGCAGTGGGCTC
>CAZZIE010000012.1:0-52478 GCA_964654185.1 uncultured Spirochaetaceae bacterium
CTACTGCGGTGGAGGTTGTGCTGCTTCAATCAACAGGGTTGTGGGTAGGTTACGGAGAGCACGGGCGCCGCGGTGGTCACGGCCGATTCACACTTCGCTGACTACGGGGTCGAGGTGATTCTCTGACCGGCCCTGGGATTCGGTGAAGTCCTATTCGGTGCAATCCTACCAGATGACCTCAACGATCCCGGAGTCCCGGATAGTCCGGTCTCGCGTGACAAGAGGCAACTGATGTCGAAGCGCCGTTGCAACGAAGACTCGGTCGAAGGGGTCGCCGTGCGTCAACGGCAGGTCCATGGCAGTTGCCGCGATCTCCCCGTCGATCGGCAGGACGCGGAAACGTAAGGCGAAGTCCCGGAGAAACGCTTTCGGGTCGGCATCTACGGTGACGCGGCCCTTCGAAATCAGCATGCTGAGCTCCAACAGGAGCAAGTCCGAGACGTAGATGTCCTCCCGGTCGAGGTGGGTGAGCTTCTCCCGGGCCGCGTCACCGAGTCGCGGATTCCCTTGCACAAGCCAGACGGCGGCGTGTGTATCGAGCAGGACGCTCACAGTGCCGGTCCCCACTCCGTTTCCGGCAGCGTAGGAGCGTCGATATCATCCGCAGTCTCGATGATCCGGTTCGCCATGGAGCCGAATACGGGTCCCTTCTCTGCAGCTTCAGCGCGGAGGATGAGGTTCCCCTCGCGAGTCTCAATGATCACATCTTCACCGGCCAGTGCGGCACGCCGGACCCTGGGAAACTCTCGGAGCAAGGTGCTTACATTCGTGCGCATGACAAGTAATTTGTCAAATAGTCATCCTGATGTCAACAGAAATGCCGGCGATCGTTCCAGATCCCCGGTGGAATGACGAGACCTCACCCACAGCCGGGCACGTCCCGGCCGTGTGCGCGTCTGCATCAGAACATCGTTGCATCAACGCATCACCCGGGGTACTATTAGAGTATGCGAACGACGCTCAACCTGGATGAGGACATTCTTCGGATAGCGCGGCAGATTGCAGCTGATCAGGGCAGCAGTCTCGGGAAGGTGGTGTCGGACCTGGCGCGGCGCGGGCTTGATCGCAATCGTCTGGAGTCTCGGGACGGGCTGCCCGCCTTTTCCGTGTCCGAATCTGCGCCGCCCTTCACCGGCGAGGACGTCCGGGCGGCGGAGGAGGACGAATGAGCGCGGCCCTGCCTGACGTGAACGTTCTGGTTGCGCTGGCGTGGCCGAATCACGTTCACCACGGTGCGGTGCGCCGGTGGTTCCGCAAACATGGGCGGAGCGGCTGGGCGACCTGTGCAATCACCGAGGTGGGCTTCGTCCGGGTCTCCATGAACTCGGCTATTGTGGGTGAGGCGGTAAGCGCCCTCGAAGCAGAGGCGCTCCTGGAGCAGTTCCGCGTCATTGGCGAGCACGAGTACTGGCGGGAGCTTCCGCGTCTGAGCGAGCTCCGGGCGGCACTGCTCCCGCATCTTGTCGGACATCGGCAGGTAACGGACGCGTTTCTTCTGCAGCTTGCCGCCGACCGGGGCGGTCGCCTGGCAACTCTCGACCGGCGACTTCGGGAGCTGGCGTCTCTTGCCGGCTACATCCCAAACATCGTGGAGTTGATCGAGCCATGACCCGCCGCCGGCTTTGCACGGGATGTTCGGAAAGGGTACCATTTAAGTAATCAATTCCTGAGGACGCATCATGCCCGACATGCTCTTCTACGGCGGTCCCATTGTCACAGTCGATCCGGCGCGTCCCCGCGCCGAGGCGCTCCTGGTCCGGGGCAACCGCATTGCAGCGGTGGGTTCCCTGGATGAGGTGCGCGCCGCCGCAGACGCCGGCGGGACGGGTGGTCGCCGTGTCGGAGAGGCGGGTGGCGCCGCCGCCGAGCACATTGACCTGCAGGGGCGTACCCTGATCCCCGGCTTCAATGATGCGCACATCCACCTGGCATTCACCGGAGAGCGCACGATCGGTATTCGGCTGGTCGGGCTGACGAAGCGGGAGATCCTGGAAACCATCCGCGCGGCGGATGCGGAGGAGCGTGAGGCTACGGGGCGGAGGCCTGCGCGGCGGCGCCGGGTGCGGCGCAGGCCGCTCATTGCGTACGGATGGGACTACGAGACCTGCCCGGATCCGCACCGGCGGGATCTGGATGAGGTCGTTCCCGACCGCCCGGTGGTGCTCATGCAGTTCTCCGGCCACGGTGCATGGCTGAACAGCGCGGCGCTGGAGCGCTTCGGGATCACCCGGGATACCCCGGACTGGTCCATGGGCGGGGCCGAGCGGGACGAGAGCGGGGAGCCGACGGGGATCGTGGGTGAGCCCACCAACTACCCGCCCATCCGACGGGCGCGGTTGCGGTTGCAGCTGGGCCAGATCCTGAGCCCGAAGGCGAACCAAGAGCATCTGCGGGCGGCGCTCAGGCTCCTTGCGGAGGTGGGTGTCACATCCGTGCAGGACAACACCTGGTTTCCCTGGACCATGTGGGCAATCCGGGCGCTGCACCGGCGGGACGAGCTCACCTGCCGCGTGTCGTGCTGGACCTTCGGGACGTCGGGGTTCTTCGACTGGATCGTCTCGCGGGGAAGGTTCAGGCGGAACTGGTACGACCGGGGTCCCCGGAAGTACTTCTGGGACGGCGCCTTTTCCTCTCACACGGCGTGGCTCACGGAGCCCTACGCGGATCAGCCGGACACGGCCGGCGGCGGCATGGAGGCCGGTGAGATCGAGAAGCGCCTCCGCCGCGCCATGCGGCAGATGCGGCAGATTGCCGCGCACTCCATTGGAGATGCCGCCACACAGGCGTACTGCGAAGCTATGGAGCGTATCGTTGCGGAGAAGGGTGCGGCCGCGGCGGCGGAGCTTCGCCATCGTGTGGAGCACGGGCAATTGATCCGGCCCGAGGATGTGCAGCGCCTTCGCGACTTCGGCATGGTGGTGAGCGCCCAGCCCCACGCCGCGGCGGAGCCGGAGAAGGACCGGCGACTCGTCGGGGAGGAGCGGGCGCGCCGGGCGTACCCGTACCGGACCTTGCTGGATGCCGGCGTGCCCCTGGCGTTCGGCTCGGACTATCCCGGAGAGAACAGCTATGACCCGCTTTTCGGTATGCACCTGGCGGTCAACCGGGAGGGCGGTGAGGCGATCACCCCGGAGGAAGCGCTCGAGTGCTACACCGCCGGTTCCGCCTACGCCGAGTGGCGGGAGGAGGAGAAGGGCCGCCTGCGTCCCGGCTTCCTGGCGGATCTCACCATCCTGTCGGAGGATCCGACGACGATCGATCGCAGTCGCATGAAGGAGATCGAGGTTCACGCTACCGTGGTGGACGGGAGGTTCATCTTCGTGCGTGAAGGGTCGGGCGTGGCGGTCGGGCCGTCGGCATCGACCCAATAGACTCATAGACCCGCTTGCCCTTCGCGGCGACGTGGGCCAGAATGGCGGCAGTTCCCATGCACGCACTTACACGACTTGAAGAGCTCTTCGCGCCGGCGGCGGCGCGTGCGACGGTGGGCGACATCTCGATCGGGCTCGGGTACACGGCGGTGACGCTCGAGGACGGGCGAATCGGGATTGCCTACACCTATCTCGAGGAGAAGGGATGCTGCTCCCTCGTCGACGACCAGGAGGACTATGAGGGCGAGCCCGCGGCGCTGCTCCTGCGGAAGTTGTCCGGGGAGAACCACGTCGAGCGCTCGGTGGCGCTGGCGGTGGTGAACGCGTTGAACCAGACGCGGGCGTTCGAGTTTCCGGAGGATGGCGGCACCATGCTGGATGATCTCGGCGTCGGTGCCGGTGACATCGTGGCCATGGTGGGGTTCTTCCGGCCCGTCACCGACAGAGTCGAGGCGCGGGGCGCGACGGTGCGGGTCCACGATCTCGGGAAGGGAATCGGCGACAGTGACGAATTCTATCGCTTCCTGCGGTCCGGGGCGGCCCGGGCGCTGGTGCTGACATCGACGAGCGTTGTCGGCGGTACCACCGAGTCCGTCCTGGAGCACCTCCCGGCGGGCACTCCCTGCGCCATGATCGGCCCCACCACGCCCATGGTTCCGGAGGCCTTCGACCACCTCCCCATCACCTACTTCGGCGGCACCCTGCCGCTCGAGCCGGAGCCGATCGTCAAGGCGGTCCGTCAGGGGAAGGGAACAAGAGCCATCCACAAGGCGTCGCGGAAGGTGTGCTACCGCACCGGCGTGGATGAGGTGCCGCCGCTGGAGTAGGGGCGGGTCCGGCCCCGGAGTGCGGCACGGGACGGTTGGGGATGCGCGGGCGGGCCCCGCGCCCGGCAGGACCCGGTCGGGGCCGCTCGCCCCGCGCCCGGCAGACCCGGTCGGGGCCGCGCGCCCTGCTTCACCGCAGCAACCGGGAATGGCGCCTTCCCTGAACTCATGCTACCCTGACACAGAGCCAACCCCCATTGCTGTGCACCACACCTCTTCGTTACGGGAGTGTGCACAATGGCCCGCATCAGAATCTGCCTGTTGGGCACCCCTCTCATCGAAGTCGATGGCCGCCGGGTGCACGTGCCGCGCCAGAAGGCCGTCGCGCTCGTGGCGTACCTGGCAATCCGCGAACACCCGCAATCCCGGGAACACCTTGCCGCCTTTCTCTGGCCGGACGAGACCGAGTCGGCGGCGCGGCACAACCTGCGCAACGCCATCTCCGCGCTCAGGCAAAGCCTTGGAGAGGAGGCCCTCCGCATCGACGGTGAGACCGTGGCTCTCGGATCAGATATCTGGGTCGATGCTTACGACTTCACCGAGCGGGCCGGGAAGGTCCTTGATGCCGGGGCAGGGCGGGAAGCTGACGCGGCAACCGCGCGCGAGGCCGGCGCCGAAGCGGCAGCGGGGGCGGCGCGAGGGACCGGCCCGCCGGTCGAGACTGGGAGGGCCCCCGGCGACGCCGCGTGGGCGGCTGCGCCGCAGGCCGCGGCGGAGGTCGCGGCACTTCGGGAGATCTCAGCCCTCTATCGCGGAACCTTTCTCGCCGGTCTGGATGTGCGGGACTCCCTCCCCTTCGATGACTGGTCGTTTGCGACTGCTGAGCGCTTCCGGCAGGTGCAGGTGTCGGTCCTGACCGCTCTGGCGGACATCTACGAAACCCGGCGCGACTTCGGCCGGGCCACGGAGGTGCTCAGGGCGTTGCTGCTCATGGAGCCGGAGGACGAGGACATCCACCGTCGGCTCATGTCCGCATTCGCCATGGCCGGTAACCGCCGCGCCGCGCGCCGGCAGTACCAGACCTGTGTGTCCATTCTCCAGAAGGAAGGCGAGGAGGTGAGCGCGGAGACGCGGGATCTCTACGCAGCCATTGCAGCGGGGCGCTATCCGGCGACCGCTGAGCGGGCGCCGGGCGCGACTACCGCGCCGCCGGCGGGCACCACCGCGGGCCGCGACGTAGCCGCCGCCGACAGCAAGGCGCCGCCCGACGACGCCCGGCACCAGGATCGGCGGCCGGAGGAACGGGGACCGACGCGGCGCCGTCGGATGATCATGACCGTTGGGGCGGCGGTGCTGACCGTCGTGGTTCTGGGTATTGCCGCGGTCGCGCTGCTGCGGGGCGGCGCCCGCAGCGATGGACGGCCCTCCATTGCGGTCCTGCCTCTCCAGCACATCAGCGGCGTCGATGGGCAGGAGTGGATGCGCGACGGTATGGTGGACACCCTCATCGGAGAGCTCGCCAGGATCGACGGGTTGCGGGTCATTTCCCGTACCTCCATCATGCGGTATCGGGATACTGAGGAGCCGGTCAGGGCGATCGCCCGCGACCTCGACGTGGACTACGTGCTCGAGGGGTCCATGATGGTGGTGGACGACCGCGTTCGCGTCACGGCGCAGCTCATCGACGCCGGGACGGATGGGCACCTATGGTCCGAGAGCTACGATCGGGATCTTGCGGATGTGCTGGATGTGCACGCAGAGCTTGCCGGCGAGATCGCCGAGCAGGTTCGGGTGAAGCTGAGCCCCGCGGAAGAAGCGCGGCTGGCGCGGTCACATGCGGTGGACCCGGAAGCCTTTCAGGCCTATCTCATGGGGCGGTACGTCTTTGACACCGAAGCGGATTCGGAAGGCCTGAAGAGGAGTCGGGCTCATTTCGAGCGCGCCATTGAGATAGATCCCGACTTCGCCCTCGGCTGGGCGGGTCTGGCCGGGTACTACTGGGGCGCCGCCCAGCACGGCCTCATGGCGCCGCAGGCCGCTGCGGAACTGGCGAATGACGCCGCCGGCCGGGCCGTCGAGCTCGATCCCGAAAGCGCCGAGGCACACACCGTCCTGGGGCACATAAACTTCCTGCTCAACTGGGACTGGGAGGCCTCGGAAGCCGCCTTTCAGGCGGCGATCCGCGCCAAACCCGGCTACGCCGAGGCACACATGTGGTACGCCTCCCTGCTGTCGACCCTCGGCCGGTACGAGGAGGCCGTGGCCTCGATCGACCGGGCGTTGGCCCTGGACCCGCTCTCCGAGCTCGTCCAGGTCAACCGCGCAGCCCGATACTGCCACGCCCGCCGCTATGACGACGCCCTCACGGCGACCCGGGCGCTGCAGGATCTGGATCCGGACTTCTACATGTCACACCTGGTCGAGGGCTGGGTCCACGCCGCAGTCGGCGACTTCGATCGGGCCATCCCCGCCCTGGAGCGCTCCTACGAGCTCTCCGGCCACAGCGACCACGACTCCCTGGCGCACCTGGCCTACGTCTGCGCCCGGAAAGGCGACGAAGAGCGCAGTCAGGAAATTCTTGGATCGATGCTTACGGAGCGCGCCGACGGCCGCTACGTCTCACCCTTCTTCCTGGCGACGGTCTACCTGGGCCTCGGCGACCGGGACCAGGCCCTGGAGCTGCTGGAGCAGGCCCGGGTCGAGCACGACCTGAACCTGGTCTGGAATCTCCCGGACCCCATCCTCGACGAGCTCCGGGACGAGCCGCGGTTCCGGGATCTTGTACACAAGCTCGCCATCTGAGCTCAGTCGATCAGAAAGGGATCCTTGATCCCGGTCGGGCGACCTGCCAGTACGCGCTCAACCAGAGCGGGTCTGCCCGCCGCCAGTCGATAACACGCCAGCAGGAAGTTGCTCGCCCCGACCAGGTAGTTGCTGGTGGTCAGGTCCCGAAAGCTTCGAACGCGCGGGAGTTCCCGACCTTCCATCAGCGCGGCGCGGCGACCCGCGTCGAGGAGTGAGAACTGGACGTACGCCGCGACGAACTCATCCGCAATCGGATCGAGGCCGGGGCACACCCGGGAGTTCATGAAGTGGGCGATCTCGTGGGCAATCACGCTTGCATACAGCTGCGCGCAGTCGCCCGCACCCAGGGGGTCCGCCGCCCGGTAGACCGCGGACTCCCGGTGGACCATGTGGATGCGGCCGGTACTCCCATCGAAAATGCCGACCGCATACTCAATAGTCCTGCCTCCGATCCGCACCTCCTCATCGAAGTCGATGCTCACGGTCACCGCCTCCGTCGGGGCGTGTCCCATTGCGGTGTAGAAGGCCTCGACCTCCCGGACGGCCCACCCGACAGCCTCCGCCTCGGCAGGGGTTGCGCCGCTGATCCGCGGCGTGAGCCCCGCGCCCCACTCGGCGGTGTGGCCGCTACCGGCGGCCCAAGCCGGCTCGTCGGAGAACCCCGTCGCTGCAACCATCACCATTACCAGAGCGAAAACTGCAATGCGCTTCATCGTCGCCTCCTGTGGTGACCAGCGTCACCGGGAGGCGACTCAGCGCTGTCTCACGCGCCGTCACAGAGAGCGACTCAGAGGAGATTTGCGCAGGAATTTCGGAGATTGCGGGTGGACGGGGCGCCGCCGCTGGAGTAGGGGTGGTGGGGCGCGTATAATTCAGTGGAGCCATGATCGAGATACCCGAGGCGGTGAATCTCTCTTCCCAGGCAGCAACGCATCTGATCGGAAAGACGGTCGCCCGAGTGGTAGCCGGAGCCAGCCCCCACAAGTTCGCCTGGTTCTACGGCGACCCCGCGGGGAATGCCGAAATGGCGGAGGGTTTGACCGTTTCCGGCGCCCCGATTGAGAAAGCCTCCTACATGGGCGGGAGTGTGTACTTCTGTCCGGGGTGTCAGCCTGTGTGAACAAAGTCGCCTAATGAGGGCCCCGACCGAAGACTCAACGGGCGATAAGAAGGACCAACAAATACCATGTCGAACATAGGCTTCGTATCAACCCGCTTTGCAGGGAACGACGGCGTGTCGCTGGAGAGCGCCAAGTGGGCGGGGGTTCTCGCCGAGGCGGGGCACCGGGTCTTCTGGTTCGCCGGCGAGCTCGACCGTCCGACGGACACGAGCATGTTGGTGCCGGAGGCGCACTTTACGGACCCTGCGAATCGCCGGATCGAGGAGGCGGTGTGGGGACGGCTTCACCGAAGTCCCGAGATCAATCGACTCATCACCGAGCGGGCTGAGATGCTTCGCGGTACCCTCCACGAGTTCGTGAAGACCTTTGGCATCGATATCCTGATAGCAGAAAACGCCCTGACCATTCCCATGCAGATACCCCTCGGTGTGGCGCTGACCCTCTTCATTGCCGAGACCGGCATGCCGACCATTGCGCATCATCACGACTTCTACTGGGAGCGGACGCGCTTCTCCGTGAGCGCGGTGCGGGACTATCTGGAGATGGCTTTCCCGCCGGCGCTTCCCCAGATCCAGCACACCGTCATCAACTCTGCCGCGCGGGACCAGCTCGCCTGGCGGAAGGGGCTTTCGTCGGTCATCATTCCCAACGTGCTGGACTTCGACCATCCGCCGGATGCCCCGGCGGCGAACTGTGCCGCCATTCGCGCATCCATGGGAGTATCCGTCGAGGACACGCTGCTTGTTCAGCCGACCCGGGTGGTGCCGCGGAAGGGAATCGAGCACGCAATAGCGGTTGCCGCGCGTCTCAGAGATCGATCGTGCAAACTCGTCATCACTCACGAGAGCGGCGATGAGGGAGATGCCTACCTCCAGGCACTCGAGGAGATGGCGCGGGAAGCGAGGGTCGACTTGCGCCTGGTGAAGACCGAGCTGCCCGGAGTCGTGGACGGTGTCCAGCAACCCAGAGGGAAAGGGGAACTGGGCCTCTGGGACGTCTATCCCTGCGCCGACCTGGTCACCTATCCGAGCCTCTACGAGGGGTTCGGCAACGCCCTCCTGGAAGCCTTCTACTTCAAGGTGCCCGTCCTCATCAACCGGTACAGCATCTTCGTCCAGGACATTGAGCCGAAGGGCTTCAAGGTGATCGCCATGGACGGCTTCATTACGGCCGGCGTCGTGGAGCAGGTCCGCATGGTTCTCACGGATGCCGACCGTCGTCGCGCCATGGTGGAAACCAACTTCGAACAGGCGCGCCGCTACTACAGCTACGCCGTGCTCCGGCGCCGACTGCAGACGTTGTTACTGAACGTGACGGGGATGGATTAGGGCGTCCGGCTGCCATGGGGACACGAGGGAGTCCCACCCCCGGGTAACGCTCTGTGAAGGCTTCCGGCCGACCCGGCCCGCGTGCGTCCTCCGCGCATTGCCGCCGCGGGGCGCATCCTCTATCATCCATCCATGGCGCGCGCACGGATCGTTCGGAAACCCTCTCGGCAACGCCCGCTTCAGAAGGTCGCCCGGGCACAGCTCCTGGTCTTCTTGCGGGACCTCGCCATCTCGGCGGTGGCCATCTGGGTCTTCGAGTACCGAATTGGGTACCGCTTCCCCCAGGGTGAGAACCTGATCCTCTACTTCGTGGCCATTCCGATCATCTGGTCGACCCTCATTGTCATCTGGACGTCGACGAACTACCGCGAGCAGCGGACCGTCGGTATGAAGATCTTCACCCACGCGGTTGCTGTGATCCTGCTGGTGTCGACGAGCTTTCTCATCAGCGCGACGCTGACCACCATATCCGCAACCCTGGACACAGCGGGACGTATTCTTTTTCACTTCGTGGGGTGGACGGTCATGCTGGGACTGATCTACTACGACGTGGTCGATGTGGGGCGCTGACGCCTGGCGGCCCACAGAGGCACGCAGGCCGCGGGGCCGGCGTCCGGCGCGCCGCCGGCGCGGTCGCGCCTACCCGAACACCTTCACGTCATACCCCAGGTAGTTCTCGAAGGCTTCCCGCATGGGTTCGACGTGGTTGCCCGGAGTAATGCTCACATGGTGGCGGTGGCCGTTGCGGCCGAGCCACTGGAGCACATCCTGCAGGCCCTGGATCTCGGCGACGCCGGCGCAGCCGAAGAAGCCCGCCGGAATGGTGTCGTCGGTAATGCGGCCGGTTCCCAGATAGAACTGAAGCCGGCCGTCCTTGGTGATCATGCTGGAGTAGGTGAACTCCATCTCGCGAATGCGTCCCTGATTGCAGCCGAAGCCGCGGCCCGGGCCGAGGGCGTTGGCCAGGATGGCGTGGTCGTCTACGGTGCCTTTCTCCGTCATGAGGCTGCGGGGCACGTTGCCGCAGTGGAAGAGAATGCACTTGTCTGGACTGGTGCCGAAATTGTTGTTCCAGTCCAGGATGCTCGTCGCCTCTCCGGAGGCGCAGCCGAGGGCGTACATGACAACGGCGTTGGCAACGTCCACCTCACACGCCACGGGTGTGCCCAGGTCCGCCAGGTTCCCCGTCACCAGACACGGCGAGATGCCGAAGCGCTCCTGCAGCTCCGTCCAGCAGCGCAGTGCCATGGTGTCGAGACTCATCTCCCGGGCGAGCTCGGTCAGGACCACCTTCAGCCGCGTCAGGTTGTCCCGCGCCTGCACGGGAGCGCGTTCCCAGTTGGAAAGCTCCCGCAACTCCTCCTGGATCGATGTGTACGGTTCCGTCGACGCATCAACCGCTTCCATCCGGGCGAAGACCGATGCGAGGTCGGTCGTCTCCACGGTGATCCCGTGGCCCTGGAGGGCTATCTCATCTGCCCGGACGGTCTTGAAGGGGGTGGTGCGGGCACCGATTGCCCCGACGGCGAGGCGGCGCAGCCCCCGGGTGACCCGGCAGGTGCGGTCGAAGTCGTGCACGTTCCGGGCGAACTCCTCGCTCTCGGGGTGAACCGTGTGAGGAATGAGGTTGGTGAAGCGAATCCCCGCCTGGGTGAGGACGTCCATGATCGAGAGCTTGCCGCAGAAGGCGTCCCGGCGCTGTTCCGGCCCGAGCTTGTCGAGGTTGTCCGGGTAGGCCTGAATGAGAATGGGGACATCCACGTCCCGGAGCGCCTCCAGGGCGCCGTTCTCATCCCCGAAGTTGGGGAGCGACAGGATCACGCCGGCAATGCGACGGCGATTCTCCCGGAAGAAGTCGGCGAAGGCGCGCCCCTCAGCAGGCGTTTCTACCGCGCCCAGGCGGGTGCGGTCCGTTGACATCATCATGACTTCATGGCCGAGCTTCTGCAGTGCTGCCGCCAGCTCCCGCCGGGCGGACTCCATGTAGTGCGCCGGGAAGAAGCCCCGGTTCCCGAAGAGCAGGGCGAAGGTCGATTTATTGCTGTTCATGGGGAGCTATTGTATCACAGGGGTACTTCCCGGCGGTGACGGGTGTTATACTCCGCCCACATTCAGGCACATGCAGGAGGCCGCAATGAAGCGCTTTCCCCGACGGGCCGGTGGCGCTGCATCCGCAGCACTCGGACTGACTCTCATTCTCATCCTGGTGGCCGGTTGTGTCACCGCGCCGGAGCCGCCCCCCGCGGATGCTGGGGTGGCCCCGGTCGTTTCCTACGCGGACTCGTATGTCCGCGAGGCCGCGAGCGACATTCGAGAAGGCGGTATCGGTGTTGTGGTGGTCGCGGACGGCAGGGCCGTCCTCGTGGATGGCTACGGCTACGCGGATGACGCGAGCGGGACTCCCATTAAGCCCGATACGGTCTTTCGGTTCGGCAGTATTACCAAGCTCTTCACGGCCATTGGGGTCATGCAACTCGTGGAAGATGGCCGCGTTGATCTGGATGAACCCTTTACAACATACGTCCCGGAGCTCACCATCAAGACGCGGGGCGAGTACGCGCCCTTCACGGTGCGGGATCTCCTCACACACCACGCCGGACTTTCCGCCAACGTCTCTAAGGGCTGGGCGGCGGGAAGCGCAGAGGCGAGCGGCTGGGAGACACGGTACCGCGAGATCATCGAGGTCCTCGGTGATGAGTATGCGGCAGCGCCGCCGCGAACCGCATTTGCCTACAGCAACACCGGGTTCATGCTCCTGGGGATCCTCATTGAGCGCGTCTCCGGTGCGGACTACGCCGACTACATTGCGGACCATATTCTTGAGCCTCTCGGCATGGACTCGGCGGGTTTCCTGCCCGGTCGGGGCGGGTATGACCGTCTTGCAACGGGGTATCCCGCAGGCAACACACCGGCGGACGCCTTCACTTACATTCGCGACATTCCCGCCGGCAGCCTCTTCGCCAGCCTCGAGGATATGGCAAGGTTTCTCGAGATGCTCGTGGCCGAGGGCGCTCTGCCGAACGGCGACGGACGCATTCTCGAGGCGGAGACCTTTGCCCTCATGGGAGAGCCGCAGAACGCCGACGTCCCTGCGGACCTGGACTTCCGCATTGGCCTTGCCTTCTGGCTGGTGAATCCGACGCCGGTTCCGGATGCGAAACTCATGAGCCACGGCGGCGACATTGCGCCGTTTCACGCCGTCATGACCACCGCGCCGGGAGAGGACGCGGCGGTCCTGGCCGTCGTGAACAGCGACCAGGGCGCCGATGTGGTGACCGGCACTGCCATCGAGCTGATGTATCGGTTGCTCGAAGAGCGGCGCGGGCGGCGCTTCGAAGAGACTCCGCTCCCGGAGCGGCAGGAAGTGGCCCTCGACGAGTCGACTCTTGCGGGACTCGAGGGATACTGGGCGGGTCCCATCGGCCTGATCGAGGGAGAGGGGCGTCGGGGACGAATCCGTCTGGACACCTTTGCCGGAACGTTGACCGGGGTGCACCGCGGCGACGGCGCACTGAGCCTGCAGATTCGCGTTCTGGGTATTCCCCTCGTCGACGTCTACCCGCTCTTCGGGCGACTGCACGACCTCGACGGCCAACCTGTCCTCGGGTTCTACCAGAACGGCATTCTGATGGGGTACGCCCACCGTCACGAGCCTCAACCGGTTCCGGAGTCGTGGCAGGCGCGCGCCGGAACGTATGAGATCACGAACCCGGACCCGGTCAACGCAATCGATAACCCCGCCATCGCGTACGATGCGGAGACCGGCCTGCTGACCTTCGAGTACTACTCTACGGGCTTCGGAGCACGAATTGCCGTGCCCCTCGTGGCAGAAAATGACGACCTTGCCGTTGCAGCCGGCACGGGGAGCATGGCCGGCGAGGCGTTGCAGGTACACAAAGTGGGCAGCGACGAGCGTATTCGCTACTCCGGTCTGGTAATGCGCAAGGTTGAGTAGGGCGGCGCGCTGAACGCGGCGCGCCTGGCGTATCATGCAGAGGAGCACGCAGTGGTCATCTCACAGGGCAATCTGAGCCGCGACGAGCTGGTCGGCCGCACCGCCGTTGTGACCGGCGGCGGTGGCGGGATCGGGTACGAGGCGGCGCGGGCGCTCATCTGGCTCGGGGCGCGCGTTGTCATTGCGGAGATCCAGGGCCCCCGCGGTCGCCGGGCCGCCGCGGCGCTGCGCCGGGAGTTCGGCGCCGGGGCGGTGGAGGCGGTGCGAACGGACGTCGGCACGGCGAGGAGCGTGCAGCATCTGGCGAAGCGGCTCCGCCGGCAGAGGCGGGCCGTGGACATCGTCATTAATAATGCGACGGTGGCGCCCCTCGGCGCCGTGGCCGATGTCGGCATTCACACATGGGACCGGAGCTACCGGGTCAACCTGCGCGGGCCGGTGCTGCTTGCGCGCGCCTTCGTGCCGGAGATGGTGCACAGCGGGCGTGGCGTCTTCGTCTGTGTCTCGTCGACGGGCACCGCCTTCATGGGCCCCTACGAGTGCATGAAGAGTGCCCAGGTGCACCTGGCAACGACCCTCGACGGGGAGCTCACCGGGACCGGCGTGGCAGCCTTCACCATTGGTCCCGGCTACGTCCCCACCGACACCGCCTCCTCATCGATTCCCCGCCTTGCCGCGCTCATGGGCAAGCCGGAGGCGGAGCTCCGGGAGGCAATCGCCCCGCACACCCTCTCCGCCGAGCAGGCCGGTGCCGGCTTTGCCGCCGCTGTTGCCATGGCCGAACGCTACGCGGGGCAGGAGACCTCATCGGTGCAGGCATTGAGGGAGATAGGGGTCGATGCCTACGGCGACTCCCCCACCGCAGGGGCGGACCGCTCCCCGCCGCCGGATCCCCGCGCAGTGCGGGAGCTCGCCCGCGTGGTCCGCACCACCCTTGCCGAGCAATCCGCCGGGTGGCAGGAGCGCTCCGTCTTCGAGCGGCAGTGGCTCATCCGCACCTTCCGGCGCAAGGCCGGCATGTCGGTGGACGAGTGGCTCCGCGCCCTGGGGGTGCTCGAAGGGAGCGCAGCGGGAACGGGGGGGGCGGCCGGCGCTGCTGACGTGACGGGAGCGGCCGCCCCGGGGGGCGCAGCCCAGGCGGGGGCCCCGGTGCCGCCTCTCGAGAAGCTCGCCGACTACTACCGCTACCTCCACGAGATGGCTCGCGGCTACGTGAAGGATCCGGCGCAGCGTGAGGAGCAGTTGGCGATCATCGACGGGTGGAGCAGGGACGTCGAGGAGCTTGCCGGGGCGCTTCGCGGATCTACGTCAGCCCCGCCCACTCCATGAGTGCGCGGGCGTGGCCCCGGAAGGCGTCTTCGGCCCCATCTTCGAGGGGTCCCATCTGCTCGACCACGCGGCCTGAGAGCCACTCCGGGTAGACCTCGGTGAGACCCCGGACCTTCTCCAGGCGCTTGCGAAAGCGATTGCCCCAGCCGTTGGCTTTGTCCTTCGGGAGGCCGTGGGTGACGAAGGCGGCGCCGTGGCTGATTGTGCCGCCGGTGGTGCGGAGGGCGCCGGCGAGGCTCTTCAGCCACCGCTTCGAGGTGGTGCTGGTGTGGAAGGCGCGGATGGCCGCGCCGACAATGAGCAGATCCGGGGCTTCCTTCGCGATTGACTCGGGTGAGACCGACTTCACGTGACCCATGGTCACGGAGGCGCCGGCCCCTTCGAACGCTTCCTTCATGGCCTGCGCCAGGCGTTCGCCGTTCCCGGCCTGGGAGTCGTGTAGAATGGCGACTTTCATTCAGAACCTCCAACTACGGATTGGTGCAATGCGTTGTGCGTTGCGCGCGGTGTGACGCACCTGCGCGCGCAGCACATGCTACGCCGGGTTCGGTTAGAGCACAATGAGGAGACTCGGGGCGGCTACTCCCCGTGCAGCAGCGCCGCCCCCGGGCTGCTCACTCCTGGAGCATCTCCTTCAGAGCGACGGCGTTGTTGTGCTCGGTGTCTCGGGCGCCGAAGACCAGCGTCACGGTGTCGTGCTCATCTTCAAGGAAGTCCATCAGAGGTCGCAGGATGCCGAGCTTCGGTTGGAGCTCCCGGCGGTATCGACCGAGGAAGTCCTCCCATCTGGAGGCGTCGTGACCGAACCACTGTCGCAGTTGCCTCGACGGCGCGGCATCCTTGAGCCAGATGTCGATTGCTGCGTCTGACTTTGAGATGCCGCGCGGCCAGACACGATCGACCAGGATGCGGAGGCCATCTCCTTCTGCAGCTTGCTCGTAGGCGCGCTTCACTTGAATCATGGGTCTATCGTGAGGCCGATCGGGTCCGGTCGTCAAAGCGGCGGCCGCAGAACGTGTAATAGCGCGATCCGCCGAACCTGCCCCATAATGGTAGCATGGCGGCGCGCAAGGCCCTTCGTCGGGTTGCCGCCGTAGCGCTGCTCACCGTAGTCACGGCGCCCCTCCTGCACTCCGAGCCGCAAACGGCCGATCCGGCAATCACCTCTCTCGACGACGGGTGGGAGTATCGCCTCGGGGATTCCACGGCGACCGCTGAATCCGCCCGGGAGTGGGATGAAACTGACTGGCGATCAATGACCCTTCCGGGGTGGCCGACGGAGCGGAGCCGGTCGGGGTATCTCCAACAGCGGGTGCGATTGCCGGACCGTGAGTATCGGGACGCTGTGGTATTCGTACCGGCTGTCTTTCAGCATATGGAGGCGTACCTGGACGGGGCCCTTGTCTACCGGACCGGCGCCCTGAATGCGCCGGAGGAACTGGAGTTCGAGGCCTTGTCGTGGCACCTCATCGACCTCCCGGAGCGGTACCCCGGATCTCAGCTCACGTTCCGGATCTACTCCGACTACTACCTCGAAGGTCTGGGAGGCCGCGTGCTCCTGGGGAGCCGCGCCGACATCTACCAGTGGATGGTGCGGCGGGATGTCGACCGACTCGCCACGGCATCGATCTGCGCCTTCATTGCTCTGGTCGGCCTTGCGGTCTATCTGCGACTCCGTCGCATGTCCGCCGTTATCTATCTGGTACTCTTTGCACTTCTTGCAGGGATCTACGTCGCACACTACGCCTATGTGAAGGAACTGGTGGCGCCCGGCGGAATGGCGTGGACCTGGTTGTGGATCGTTGCGGTCTTCCTAATGCCCGTCGGTATCTTCGGGTTTGTGCTCCACGCGGTTGCCCGGGGCCGCGCCCCCATGGTGAAGGGCCTGCTCCTCGGACACGTGGGATTTGTCGCGGTGGCTCTGCCGGTTGGCGCCGTTTTCCCGGTGACGGCAGGTAACATCGTTCTGATCCTTCTCAGGGTTCTGTATGTGGCGTACATGATCCTGCTCCTGGGATCGGTGGGTGCGCGGGCACTTCGCGGAAACGTCGAAGCGCGGATCTTCCTGGTGGGCACGCTGCTCCTGTCGGCGTTCGGGCTGCGGGACGTGCTGATTGCGCTCGGGGTGGTGCCCTGGTACCGGACTATTCTGCATTACGGCATGCTCTGCTTCGTCGGTGCGCTGGTGATCATTGTCGGACGGCACCTGATGCAGCTGTACCGGGACGTGCGCCGTTACTCCGAGCAACTCGAGGAGATGGCGACGGAACGGGAGTACATGATCGGCGAGCTCCATGACGGGGTGAGCGGGCTCATGACCAACATCAATCTCATTGCCGAGATGGAGCGAAGGAGTCCGCCGACGGAGCGCCACGGCGACTCCTTTGCCACGGTTGCCACGCTCTCCAGGGCGGGCCTGGTGGAGATCCGGCGGTTCATGCGCAGCCTGGATGCGGAAGAGCGCGACTGGCCCTCTCTGGCAGCAGAGCTCCGCGTGCACGGCCTCGAGATCCTGGAGCCCCACGGCATTGCCCTCGATACCACTATTGAGATCGATGCCAACGCACCACCACCGGACAGTACGAGCTACCTTAACCTCTCGCGCATCTGCAGTGAGGCGGTCACCAACATCGTGAAGCACGCCGGGGCCTCGCGGGTTGCTGTGGCGTTCACGGTGACGCCCGCTGAGTTGCGCCTGGTCCTTCGCGACGACGGCGCGGGCTTCGACGGGGAGGCCGCCCACCACGGCCGGGGGCTTGCGAGCATGCGGCGCCGCGCCCGGGAGATGGGGGGATCTCTGGAGGTGAGTGCGAAGGCCGAGGACGAGAACGAGGGTGCGAGTGAGGGGGCGGGCGTCCGGGGCACTACCCTGCGCCTGAAGGTGCCGCTGGGGCGGCGGGATCGGCGGCGGGCCCTTCGGTTCGGGCGCCGTTGGTGGGGGCCGCGGGGTACTCCCCCGAAAATACCCCGGTCCGGGGGTGACCCTGAATCGTGCCGGGACGGAAGATGAGGGTACCGTGCGCATTGCAGTAGTGGAAGACGACAAGCTTCTCCTGGACAACCTCTCGATTCTCCTGAACGGGGAGTCGGACATTGACGTCGTTACCACCGCCGGCAGCGCCGAGCAGGCGTATCCATTGATTCGACAGTACGAGCCGGATCTGTTGCTCGTAGACATCGGCCTGCCTGGAGAGACCGGGATAGATCTCATCCGTCGAGTCAAGCGCGCCCTGCCGGACGTGGATATCCTTGCGCACACGGTATTCGACAACAGGAGCACCGTCCTTGAAGCGATCCGTGCGGGCGCCTCAGGGTACATCCTGAAGGGCAGCACGCCCCGGGAGCTCGTCGAGGCGCTGCACAGCCTCCACGCCGGAGGCGCACCCATGAGCCCGCGAATCGCCCGTGCGCTGATCCGGGAGTTCCAGGAGGCTTCCTGCGAGGATGCCTACGTCCTCAGCCCTCGCGAGGTCGAGATCCTGCGCAGCCTGGAGGCGGGGCTCACCTATCAGGAGATCTCCGGGGACCTGGCGATCAGTCCACACACCGTCCACTCCCACATCAAGAACATCTACGAGAAGCTCCACGCCAAAGGCCGCCAGGACGCCCTGGTCAAGGCGCGCCGGCGAGGCATTCTCTGACCGCGTTCCCGCGGCTTCCTGCGGGCATCTTCACGGTACGCAACAGCGGACCCGGACCCGGTTCGACGCCTTTCCAGTAGGCTCCGCCCATGTCGGAGTCCGCCACGCCCGCCGGTCACCCTGTCCGGTCATATACGTATTATTAATTACTATTCGACTCCTCTCGCCTGAGAGAAGCTGCATATAGAGATGGTTTATGATAGGAATGTGCAGCAAATAAGGATAGAATGTGGCATGAAACAAGTAAGAATTCGCAAGAAGAGGTAAGACAAATGACCAGGACGTCCCTTCCGTTGGTGGGTCTCATTGCCGTAGTGGCGGTGATTCTGACGGGGTGCCCGTTTTTCGGTGGTCTCGGTGGAGACACCCAGTCGCCGGCGCGGGTTTCGGGGCTCGAGGGTGAACCGGGGAACGGACGCATCGTTCTAAGCTGGATCGATCCGGTCGACGGCGATTTCGATCATGTTGAGATTACCTGGCAGCCCGAAGGCGGGGCCATCCAGAGTGTGGCGTCGGGGTCGCAGTCCTTTACCGCGACCGGTCTCACGAACGGCACCGCCTACACCTTCTTCGTGACCTCCGTCGACACCACCGGCAACAAGTCGACCGCCGCGACGGTCACGGCGACCCCGGTCGCGCCGACGGTAGCCCTTGCCGACGTGGCCAATCTCCAGGCGACACCCGGCGACGGGCAGGTCACCCTTACCTGGGACGATCCGGCGGACAGTGAATTCGACCGGGTGGAGATCATGTGGACGCCGAACGGCTCCACGCCTCAGACCGTGCAGCCCGGGGTTGAGACGTACACTGCCACCGGTCTCGTGAACGATACCCCGTACACCTTCACGGTTCAAACCGCCGCGGGGACGGAGGCGTTCTCTCCGGGCGAGCAAATCAGCGCAACGCCGACCGGTGGAACAGTAACCGACACGACACCTCCCGGTGAGGTCGGCTACCTGGACGCAGTGGCCGGTGACGGTCAGGTCACCCTGAGCTGGGGCGAGCCCACGGACAACGACTTTGATCACGTGGAAATCACCTGGACGCCGGGAGGGCCCGCCGTTCAGACCATTCCGAAGGGAACCACCGTGTTCACGGCGAGTGCTCTGACGAACGATACTCTGTACGTCTTCGTGGTACAGACCGTCGACACCACGGGCAACGCCTCCGACGGCGTGCAGGCATCCGCGACGCCCAACGCGACTGCGCCGCCGGACACCACACCGCCCGGTGAGGTCGACAACCTGGGCGCTACCGCCGGCGACCGTCAGGTTCTTCTGACCTGGGCCGAGCCGAACGACGGTGACTTCAGTCACGTCGAGATCACCTGGGATCCGGACGGCTCCACTGTGCAGGTAGTCCAGGCGGGAAGCACGCAGTACACCGCCGTCAATCTGGCCAACGACACCCAGTACACCTTTCTGGTGAAGACTGTGGATACGACGGGCAACACCTCTACCGGGGTATCAATCAGCGCGACACCAACTGCCGGGACACAGCCCGACACCACGCCGCCGGCGGAAGTTGGCGAGTTCACGGCAACGCCCGGTGACACGATTGTCGGCCTCTCCTGGACGGAACCGGGAGACGTCGACTTCGATCACGTCGAGATCACCTGGGTTCCGGACGGATCCACGGTGCAGGAGGTATCCGCCGGGACCACCACCTACCAGGCGACGGGCCTCGTGAACGGCACTTTGTACACCTTCACCATCAGGACCGTTGACGTGACGGGGAATGTGTCGGAGGGCGTGAGTGCTGAGGCAACGCCGCAGGGGCTGGTTCCCTCGGATGCGATTCACGTGTCAAAGACGGGCGATGATACAACTGGCGACGGCTCCCAATCCGCGCCCTTCGCGACCATCCAGAAGGGTATTGATGCCGCCCTCGCCGCCGCGAAGCCCGAGGTCCACGTCCAGGAAGGTCTCTACGAAGTGTCGACCCCCGTCGTCATGAAAGAGGGTGTGTCGGTACTCGGTGGCTACGCCGTCTTCACCTGGGAACGGGATGTTGTGGCATACGAAACGACGATTCGGGATGTCGGAACGCCCGGCGGCGTGTGGTCTTCACCCAGTCGTGCCGTGGAGGCGCAGTCGAACGTGACCACTGCCACGGTGATCGAGGGATTCACCATACGCGGCTCCGAGGTCTCGGGGAACTTCACGGCGGCTGTAGCCTCCAGCTACGGGCTGACTGTTGAGAACAACGTGCTATGGGGTGGTGCCGGGACTGAAGGTTCCTACGGCATTCTGCCCGGGGGCGGGGCCATAGATGGGCCGATCGTGAACAACCGCAGCATTCACGGGGGCCTCTCCGCCGGGAGCAGTTACGGGATATACGCCTACTTCTACAGCGGGGAGATCTCGGGTAACACGATCATGGGCGGAGCAGGCGGAGGCTCCTCGTACGGAATCCAGACGAGCTACGGCTCGGCCCCGACCATATTCAACAACGTGATCGACGCCGGCCTCGCCATGTCGACGACCTTCGGGATGGACATCTTCGACAGTGGCGGAGCCGCACCCAAAGTCCACAACAACACGATTATCAGCGGCGACGCACCGATTGCAACGTATGGAATTCTCATGCGGTCGGATGGGGATCCCGAGTCGACCGTGAGTCCCGACATTCGGAACAACATTATCTACAACATCAGCGGCAGTGGAAGCGCCTACGCGGTCTGGGAAAACAACACGACGGCGAACCCCACAATCTTCACGAACAACAACCTGGCCGGCTACAGCAACCTCTACTACGACGAGAACACGATGGTGCTCACCCAGATCTCCGCTGTGAACAGTCTTACCGACATGACCACCTTCGGTAACGTAGATGCGGAGCCCATGTTCGTGAATGTGACGACCAAGGACTTCCACCTCACCGCAGCGAGCCCGGTGGAAGTGCGCGAGGGCGCCGAGGATCTTGCCGACAGCTTCACCACCGACAAGGACGGTGTACTCCGCACCGCGCCCTGGTCCATGGGGGCGTACGAGTACTAGAGACCAAGCTCCGACAAAACCGGGATGCACCCGCCGCCCGGCGGGTGTATCCTGTGCTCTGCGTGCGTGCGCCGCCGCGGCGGGCCGCGATTGGACTGCGGCAACCCGCGGCAACCCGCGGCGGCCTGCGAACGGCCGTGCCGCACAGCGGCGGCCCGCGGTTCGCCCGCGCGCCAGGAGCACACATGGACCAGACCACACCGGCACACATTATCGAAGGGTTCACGCCTCTGGAGACGCACCACTGCGAGACGGGCTCGCTGCTGCACCTCTATCGCCACGGCGGGAGCGTCCTGAGTGAGAATATGCTCTTCGGGCTCGGCGAAGGCATCGGCTTCATCTACTGGCACCAGAAGGGGGCGCCGCCCTTCCTGGGCGGTCGCAGCAAGGCGAACGTCGCCGAGCTCGCCGGCGAGCGCACCGGTGTGAAGGTCCGGGCGCAGAGCACCACGAGCGCGAAGAAGGCGCGCGACGGTCTGCTGGCTGCCCTGGATGCCGGCGCGCCGGTCATGCTGCAGGTCGACATGGGCTTCCTGCCGTACTTCGACTTCGGCGGCTCGGAGTACCACTTCGGCGGCCACGTCGTCGCCGCCTGGGGATACGACCCCGACACCGACACCGTCTACCTGGCGGACCGCGACGCCGACCTCCACCCGGTCTCCATGGCGGACCTGGCAAAGGCGCGCGGCTCCACCTACAAGCCCTTTCCGCCCCGCAACACCTGGTGGGAGCTGGATTTCGCGGACTACCGCGAGCCCACCGCCGAGGAGTTGCTGGAGTCCCTCAAGAACTCCTGCAGGACGATGCTGACGCCTCCCATCTCCAACATTGGAGTAAAGGGTATTGCAAAGGCGGCGGATCAGGTTGCGAAGTGGCCGAAGAGCATGTCCACCGAGGATCTGAAGTGGGCGTGCTTCAACGGCTACATCTTCATCTCCCCGGTCGGCGGCACCGGCGGGGGCATCTTCCGCTACATGTTCTCCCGCTACCTCGCCGAGTGCGCCGAGCGCACGGCCACTCCGGAGCTCGCTGATGCGGCCAGGCGCTTCCGCGACATTGCCGACGGCTGGCAGGAGATCGCGGCGTGGTTCAAGGCTGTCTCGGAGGTCGCCGACCCCGCCTCCCGCATGCACGAGGTCAAGCCCATGCTCCTCGACCGCGCCCGGGAGGAGGAGCGAGCGTGGGCCGACCTGGCTGCGGTTGTTGAGTGCCGGGTAGACTAACGAGCGGATCTCCTTCTCTCTCCCGGGACGTGGTCGCACGTCTTCGGAGAGCCTGGGCGTGTAGTGTCAAGGTCGCATGGGTTGCCGGAGGTCGTCCAATGGACTACCTTACAGGTAGTGACCTTCGAGTGGAATACGTCGAAGAGTGACAGATGCTTCAAGGAACGCGGCTTTGATTTCGCCTATGTGGTTGGCGTTTTCGCTGATCCGCGCCGACAGCTTTTCGTGGATAGTCGTTGGGACTATGGCGAGGCACGGTACGTTGTTCGCGGGAGAATCGCTCAACGACTGTACGTGGTAGTTTTCACGAAGAGGGCGGATCATATTCGGATCATCTCGGCTCGGAAGGCCAACAATCGAGAGGTAAGAGCGTATGAGAGACACGCGCGTAACAGTTGACCCGAAGGATGTGAGAACCTTCCCGCAGGGACGTGTCAATACTGAGCGTGTTGACAACACCACGGAAGAGGAGATTGCCCAGCACGCGGCGGAAGACGAAGCCGAAGCCCTTCAGGAAATGGCAGCATACGTACAGCGCATTCGACATCGACTCGAGATGACTCAGATCCAGTTCGCCGGGGAGATGGGTGTCTCGCTGGATACGCTCCGCAATTGGGAGCAGGGGCGCAGATATCCGACCGGAGCCGCGAAAGCGCTCCTTCGCATCCTTGATCGTGAGCCGGAAGCGGCGCTGTCGGCGCTGAGAGACAACTAGACACGCGCCCACGGACAAATCCTGCCCACTGTGTCTTAATAACTCCATAAAAGCCATAAAAGCTATTTACACAATAGACTCAATAGATTAGATTCTGAGTTCGGAAATCTGCGCAGGACAGACGCGCGGAGCGGACCGCGCTACAGGTGCGCGGAGCGAGCCACGCAACAGGACGCGCAACAGGAGGAGTACATCAATGTTCAGGCTTCGCGATGTGAAATTGCGGCCCAAGCTCTTGGGCCTTTTTCTTCTGGTGGGGATCGTTCCCCTGGTACTTGTCAGTTTCTTTGCGGCCGATCGTGCGCAGAAGGCGCTCATGGATACGTCTACGGCGCAGATGCGCGCCATGCGGGACGTGAAGGGAACCCAGGTCGAGAACTACTTCAAAGAGCGAGGCGGGGATCTCACCGTTCTCGTGGATACCGTCTCGTCGCTCCGGGAGAGCGCCTTTGACAAGCTCCAGGCGGTGCAGGACTCCCGGGAGAGCGCCGTGGAGACCTACTTCGAGGATACCACGGTCTCTCGGGCCGACATTCAGCCCGGGGCCCCGCTCAACCGCGCCATGAATCGTATTGTCGAGAGCCGCACCGGTCTCGGCGAGACCGGGGAGAGCTATCTTGTCGAGAAGATCGGGGAGCGCTACTACTTCCGCAGCGATCTGCAGACAATGGGAGACGGTGCCTACGTCTTTGGATACGATCTCACTTCAATTGTCACGGGGTACGTCGAGCGTGCGCACCGCGGCGAGGAAGGCCGCGATCTCTACACCGACAGCGCGGGCAACCTGATCATGGTTGTCTTCGAGCCGCTCGATATTCCCGGCATGAACTGGTCGCTCATCACGAAGATGCAGCTCGAAGAGGCCATTGCTCCCGAGCTGCAGGCAAAACAGGAGGACTACTTCGGCAGCTACATCAAGGAGTACGGGTACGACGACCTCTTTCTCATTCATCCGGAAGGTGAGATCTTCTACACCGTCGCCAAAGAGGCCGACTACGGCACGAACATCCTGACCGGTGAATACGCCGACTCCAGTCTGGGCGAAGCGGTGCAGAAGGCAATCGACAACCGCGGCCTGGGCTTTGGCGACTACGCACCCTACGAGCCCTCCGGGGGCGTACCGGCCTCCTTCATTGCCCAGCCGGTCATGTACGGCAATAGCCTGGATCTGGTGGTGGCGGTGCAGATGCCCCTGAGGCGCATGAACGCCATCATGCAGGAGCGCACCGGCATGGGCGAGTCCGGGGAGACCTATCTTGTCGGGCCGGAGAACCTCATGCGCTCCGACTCCTATCTGGATCCTGAGGATCACAGCGTCGCGGCGTCCTTTGCGGATCCCGCCAACGGCAGCGTGAAGACCGTTGCGGTCCAGGAGGCTCTCGCCGGCAATGCGGACGCGCAGATCATAACGGATTATACCGGCAATCCCGTCCTCTCCGCGTACATGCCGGTGAGCGTCTTCGACACGACCTGGGCCCTTCTGGCCGAGATCAACGAGGCGGAGATTCGCGCACCGATCCGCGTCCTGGTGATGGGCATTATCATTGCGGGCCTCGTGGCTGCAGGTGTCATTGCCCTGGTCGCGTGGTTCGTCGCGAACAGCATCTCCAAGCCTCTGATCCGTGGTGTGAAGTTTGCGAGCACCGTGGCGGAAGGCGATTTGACCGTAAGCATCGACCTTGATCAGAAAGACGAGGTGGGCATGCTTGCCGGGTCGCTCACGAGTATGGTGGAGCGGTTGCGCACCGTCGTGGCGGAGATTTCCGGCGCCGCCGACAACGTGTCGTCCGGGAGCGAGCAGATGGCCTCCAGCGCCGAGGAGATGTCACAAGGCGCCTCCGAGCAGGCCTCCAACACCGAAGAGGTGTCGGCCTCCATGGAGGAGATGGACAGCAACATTCAGCAGAACGCCGACAATGCGGGCCAGACCGAGTCGATAGCCCGGAAGGCGGCCCAGGATGCCCAGGACGGCGGGGCGGCGGTCGAGCAGACCGTGAAGGCCATGCGGGAGATTGCCGAGAAGATCGGCATTATTGAGGACATTGCCCGGAACACCAACCTGCTTGCCCTCAATGCCGCGATCGAGGCGGCGCGCGCCGGCGAGCACGGCAAGGGCTTTGCAGTCGTTGCCAGCGAGGTGCGCAAGCTCGCCGAGCGGAGTCAGACGGCGGCCGCCGAGATCAGCGAGCTCTCCTCGAGCAGCGTGGACGTTGCCGAGAAGGCGGGCGATCTGCTGCGGCAGCTCGTGCCCGACATTCAGCGGACCGCCGAGCTCGTCCAGGAGATCAGCGCCGCCAGCGGGGAGCAGCGCTCCGGGAGCGAGCAGGTCAACCGCGCCATTGCGCAGCTTGACCAGGTCACTCAGCAGAACGCCTCCCAGGCTGAAGAGATGTCCAGCATGGCCGAGGAGCTCTCCAGCCAGGCCGAGCAGCTCCAGGCGAGCGTTTCCTTCTTCAAGGTCTCCAGTAGCCGGACCCGCTTGCTCGCCGCACCGGGAGCGACGGGTGGCGCGGACAACGCGGGGCGTGGCGTGACCGGGCGGAATGGCGCAGCGGGCGCCCAGCGCGGCGGCGGAAGCGCGGCAGCGGTGAGCGCACCCCGTGCGGCCGCCGGCCCGGGTAATGGTAATGGTCACCGCACCAACGGCGCCGGTGCTACGGGCACCGGGGTGACCGGCATCACACTGGCGGACTCGGACCGCGGCCGGAGCGTTCCGGCCGGGACTGACGCTACCGACGACGAGTTCCAGGAGTTCTAAACGAAGGTCGAGGCTGCGGCGTCCGCCGACGATCGGGCGTCGCCGCCGGACGGCCGGCACCGGGGCTCGCTGCGAGGTATCGCGGGCCGCCGCAGGCGGCCGCGCCCGCGCCCGCGCTCCGCACCCCGCGCCCCGCGCCCCGCGTGATGCGGGCTGCCGGGGATCGGGGATGTCCGGGCAGTCAGGTGTATCGTACGCCCTGGGCATCCAGGGCGCGCTGCACCGAGGTTATGTCCACCGCTGAGCTGGTGGTTTCCTCGGCCAGGGAGACCGCGGCGGCGACGCCTGCTCCCTGCCCGGTGACGGTGCATGCCATCATGTTGCGCATGGCGGCGTGTGACATTCGGTCTCCGGCAACGCAGCGCCCGGCAACCAGCAGATTGTCGACCTCCAGGGGCACGAGAGCCCCGTATGGCACCTGGAAGTATCGTCCCGTTGTCGGCAACATGAGGACACCGTAGCCGTCCAGGAACTCCGGGAAGATGCCGATGGAGTCCTCGAACCTGCCCTGATTCTGCACGTCATCCTCGGTCAGCTCATAACGGCCCACGATTTTTCTGGTATCGCGGGTTCCGATGGTCATTCCAAAGTTTCTCAGCTTCGCGTTCTCGAAGCCCGGCACTGCGGCCTTCAGCGCCTTGAGTGCTTCCATGCACTCCTGCCGTCCCTGCATCTCTGCCTGCGTGAGGTCGCGGACATCTGTGCCGTCGTAGTTCTTCATGTAGACGAGATTGAGATTGGTGGCCTCACCCGCATCCGAAATGGTCGACCAGGTCCCGCTTATGTCCATCTCCGACGGGATTGCGCCCTCGGCTTTCGCCTTCTCGAAGGCTTTGTCCAGGAAGGGCGTCAGGAGTTGGTCCTCCTTTCCCGACGTGACCTGCTCCCAATCCTTGTTCCAGTCCCCATATGTTGCGGGATTCTCGGCGACGTAGGAGAGAAATCTCTCTTTGTCGACCCCTGCGCAGTTGAAGACGGTAGTGACTCCGAGCATCTGATCCCGCGGAGTCTTCCGGTAGCTGCAGCCGGCCAGATAGGCAATGTCGGCGTCTCCGGTACAGTCGATGACTCTGTCCGCACGAATCGCCTGGCGGCCTGACTTGCTCTCGGTGATTACGCCACGGACTCGTCCCTCTTCTACGATTGCCTCGGTTGCGTAGCAGTGGAGGAGGGGCCGCACGCCGGCCTCCCGTACCAGATGATCCGCAACGACCTTGAAGAAGTCCGCGTCGAGACACTCGCTGTTGTTGTACGGCCACTTCATGGTGCCGCCCATCTGCGCGGCCAGGCGCTCCATCTCAACGCCGATACCTTCCGACTCCACGGTTCCCTCGTAGCGGTACCAGGCGAGCGTTTCCATTCCGACGGTCGTGATGATTCCGCCGAAGCATCCGTATCGCTCCAGGAGCATCACATCTGCGCCGCAGCGGCGGGCTGCAAGCGCCGCGGACAACCCTGCAGGGCCGCCGCCGACAACCAGCACCTCGCAGCGGTCCATGACGGGAACGCGCCGCGTCGGTTCAACGACGTGATCGAGCTCCGTCGATCCCTGCGCCGAGAGGTGGTGCTCCGAACGCCCTTGAAGCGGTGGAGAGCTGCGTCGCTCCGGCGGCGGCAACGTCGACTCGCGACGGGGCTTGCTTTCCTGCTTTCCTGCCCAGCGCCGGATCATGCGCTCTGCGCGCCCGGCGTACCTGCTCAGTTCGTTGTTGCTGTCGTGATGAGAGCTCAAGGGGCATGCTCCGTTCCGGCCGGTCCGTGGCGGGATCCTGGCTGCAACGTATGTCGTGAACGGCACCAAGGTCAATGTGGACGAAGCGTCCTCAGCCCCGGTCGAAACGAAGGCAGGTCCTCGCAACCACAATTGTGCAAAACTCACAGGTCGAATCATAGTGTCCAAAAGAATTGGAAGTCAATTCGTTCAGTCGTCGCGCTCGGTAGCTGCAGTTCCATCCGCAAGCACTGTACTGTAAAGTTATAAAATATAGAGAATTATGCATGGAATAGCTGTGTTACGCAAAGTTCCGGCCAGCTTTTGACGAACCCGTGCATCTGTGAGACACTTGCTTATCGTTTTGAGTTATATTTATCTCATCAAGACGCAACAGTCCAGTTACCAAGGAGGACGAAATGAAGACATTACGAATGAGATTCGGTTTGCTCATTCTGGTTTCGCTGCTGGTAATCGCCACGCCCCTGTTCGGCGCCGGCGCCCAGGCGGAGGAACCCGAGGAAGACGTGCTGCGGGTTGCGTTGAACGCAAACCCGAACACAATCGAGCCCGCTACAGGAGACACGCGCACCGCGTCCAATGTCGCCTGGAGCATCTTCGACTCACTGGTGTGGTTGAACGACGACGGAGAGATCGTGCCCGCTCTTGCCGAGAGCTGGAGCGTGTCGGAGGACGGCACCGTCTACACCTTCGAATTGCGAGAGGGAGTGACGTTTCACAACGGAGATACCTTCAACGCGGACGACGTGGTCTTCACCTGGGAGCGCGGAAGGGGCCAGGAAATCACCTACCGTGAAGACTTCCTGGTCGTGGAAAACGTCAGGAAGGTCGACGACTACACGGTAGAAGTGATCCTTGAGAAGCCCAACTCCATGATGCTCCTTCAGATGAACGAGCACTGGGGCATCCTCTCAAAGGAGTACCACGAAGAAGTGGGCGAAGAGGGTTATATCCAGAACCCCGTCGGGACGGGCCCTTTTCAGTTCGTAGAATGGAGCAAGGGCGACCGCATTGTCCTGGATGCCTACGAGGATTACTGGCAGTCGGAGTATCCGAAGGTCGACAGAGTGGTGTATCGGCCCATTCCGGAAGCGTCGACGCGTGTGGCGGCCCTGCAGAACGACGACATCGACATTATCAGTCGCCTGTCGCCGGAGCAGGCGGACACCATTGAGCAGGCCGAGGACATTGAGCTCGTGACCTATCCGAAGGACCGCGTCTACTACATCACCTTCAACAACATGACCACCGGCGTCGGTACCCCGATCGTCGAGCAGAAGGTCCGTCAGGCAATGAGCTATGCCATCGACTACCAGGCGATCATCGACAACATCTTCAATGGCAAGGCCGAGCGGGTCGCCGGCTTCATTGTTCCGGGCAATCTCGGCTACACGGAAGAGGTCGAACCCTATCCGTACGATCCCGAGCGAGCCAGAGAGCTTCTCGCAGAAGCGGGCTATCCCGACGGCTTCGAGATCGACATGGCCGGTCCTTCCGACACCTACATCAACTTCGAAGAGGTGCTCCAGGCCGTGGTCGGCTACTGGGGCGAAATCGGGATCGATGTGGACCTCCAGTTCATGGAGTCGGGACGCTTCTGGAACCTGCAGGCCAACCGCGAACTGCCGCCGCTCTTCGGCGACAGCTGGTCCTCCAGTACCGGCGAGGCTTTCCCCCGCCTGGTCGGCTCGGTCGGCGGAGAAGATGCAAGCTACGCCGCGTGGCTGGACCAGCGACTGGTTGACCTGGTAGAGGAGATCAGGCTCACGCCTGACCAGGAGGAGCGCGCAGAGGTGTATGAGGAGATACTCAGGTACATGAAGGAAGATCCCCCGTTCATCTACCTCTACCAACCTCTTGCGTTCGAGGCGACCCGGAACCGTGTGCAGAACTACGATCCGCGTGTCTCGGAGCAGATCTACCTCAAGGGCGTAAGCCTCGAGTAGAGGCCGCCGCGAAGGATCTTGTCAGGGAGAAGCCATGCTGAAATACCTGCTCACCAGAGTGATGTACTCAGTCATCCTGCTGTTCGGCGTGCTGTTCATCGTATTCATTCTGCTGCACATCACCGGCGATCCGGTGAGCCTGATGGTGTCGAGGCAGGCTTCTCCCGAGGAAATTGCAGAGCTGCGCCAGGAGCTGGGCTTTGATCGCCCGCTCCTGGTGCAATTCGGAGACTTCGTGTGGGGGGCGCTGCAGGGAGACTTCGGTAACTCCTTCCGGTATCGCCAGCCGGCAATGGAGTTGGTCATGCAGCGCATTCCCGCCACCATTGAGCTGGCTACTGTGGCTCTCCTCATGGCGGTGGCCATGGGAGTCACCATGGGAATTCTTGGGGGGTCCAACCCCAACTCCATCTGGGATTCCATGGCGCGTGGTCTCGGGCTTCTGGGGCAGACAATTCCCACCTTCTGGTTGGGGCTCATACTGATTCTGGTTTTCGCCCTCAATCTGGGGTGGTTCCCCACCTACGGCAGGGAGACCATTCGGATTCTGGGCATCGAGTTGCCGGACAAATCCATTGTCCTGCCGGCATTTGCGCTCAGCCTTTTCACCACCGGGCAGTTGGTCCGTTTCACCCGCTCCGCGGTGATGGAAGTGCTGAACCAGGACTACGTTACGACGGCACGAAGCAAAGGGCTGGGGAAGTTACGGATCTACTCGAAGTACATCCTGAAGAATGCCGCCATTCCGTTGATCAGTATCATCGGTGTGCAGTTCAGCTATCTTCTGAGCGGGTCAATATATATTGAGACGATCTTCTCCTGGCCCGGCCTCGGTAATCTCCTGGCGGAAGCGGTTGGCACTCGCGACTTCTTCCTTGTACAGGCGACGGCGTTCTTCACGAGCTTCGTCGTTATCGGACTCCACCTGCTGACGGACTTCGTGTACGTGCTGGTGGACCCGCGGATACGCTACAAGTAAACGAGCAGACGCAATGGACAGGGAAGAAAAGAGCACAGACCAGCAACCGGGTGAGCACTCCGCGGAAGGCACGCAGGAGACCGGTCTCCTCATTGACGAGCGCGCCGATCGCAGTATCTGGTCGCGGATCTCATTTGTGTGGCGCCTGCTGTGGAGAGACAAGGCGGGGCTCATTGGCCTCACGGTCTTTCTCATCGTCATACTGGCCGCCATCTTTGCTCCGCTTATCTCTCCCGCCGACCCGCAGAAGCAGAACA
This sequence comes from uncultured Spirochaetaceae bacterium, assembly GCA_964654185.1. Classification (GTDB taxonomy): domain Bacteria; phylum Spirochaetota; class Spirochaetia; order DSM-27196; family PWMO01; genus CAYFQV01. The sequence continues at coordinate 30,927 of CAZZIE010000012.1, forward strand.
TCCGGGACTCGAAGATGCCCCCGGTGTGGGCCGAGGGCGGCAGCCCCGAGTACCTCCTCGGAACGGATTCGCTCGGACGTGACGTCCTGAGCCGGATCATCCACGGCAGCCGCGTCTCCATTACCGTCGGTTTCTGCGGAGTCTTCATGGCGTTCACCCTTGGGATGGTCATCGGCCTCTTTGCCGGCTATCGCGGAGGCAGGACCGATAACATCATCATGACTGCAGTGAACATGATCCTCTCGCTGCCGTACCTGGTTTTCGTTGTCTTTGTCGCAGCAATACTGGGCAACAGTCTGCTCAATGTCATTCTGATTTTCGGATTCACCGACATACCTATCTTCGTGCGGGTCACACGCGGTGAAGTGCTGCGCCTCCGGGAGGAGGGATTCATCGAGTCGGCGAAGAGCATTGGGCAGCGGACCTCAAAGATCATTTTCCGTCACGTCATGCCGAACCTCATCGGCCCTCTTATTACGCTGGCAACCTTCGAGATGTCCGCAATGATCTTCTACGAAGCGGGCCTCGGCTTCCTCGGGCTCTCCGTCCCGCCGACGATCCCGAGCTGGGGAAACATGCTGGCAACGGGACGACAGTATCTGACGGTCTACCCGTGGATGTCGGTGTTTCCCGGGCTGGCAATCGTCTTCACCGGTTTCGGCATGAATCTTTTCGGAGACTGGCTCCGCGACGCCATGGATCCTCGAATGCGGCAGATGAAGAAGTGACCATGGATACCATACTCAAGGCTGAGCAGATCTACACCCGCTTCGAGACCTTCAACGGAACAGTCTATGCGGTAAACGGAGTGGACTTCGACCTTCGCCGTGGCGAGACGCTGGCGGTGGTGGGGGAGAGCGGCAGCGGCAAGTCGGTAACCATGCTCTCCATCCTGGGGCTTCTGCCCCGGAACAGCGCCCGGGTTACGGGCACGGCCACGCTGTACGCGAGTGACCCGCCCACCGAGCTCATATCCGCCTCACCCGAGCGGCTGAACAAGATCCGCGGACGGCACATCGGCATTGTCTTCCAGGACGCACTGCGGTCGCTCAATCCGGTGCTCACCGTCGGCGAGCAGATACGTGAGTCTCTGGTGACCCATATGGGGTTTTCCAACAGCGGCGCCCGGAAGCGGGCCCTCGAGCTCCTGGATCAGGTGGGTATTCCGCAGCCGGACAAGCGGTACGGATCCTATCCCCACCAGTTCTCCGGCGGAATGCGCCAACGGGCAATGATAGCCATTGCGATTGCCTGCTCACCGGAGATCCTCATTGCCGATGAGCCGACGACGGCGCTGGATGTTACCATTCAAACGCAGATCGTGGAGCTGACCCGGCGTCTTCAGCGCGAGCTCGGCATGACCGTCATCTGGATCACTCACGATCTCGGTGTGGTGGCCGGCATAGCCGATCGAGTCATGGTCATGTACGCAGGCATGCCGGTCGAGCTCGCCCCGGTGGACGAGCTCTATCGGCGTCCCGAGCACCCCTACACCGAAGGGCTTCTCGGCGCCATTCCGAAGGTCGGGCAGACCGGGGCGAAACGTCTGGTGAGCATTGGCGGAGCGCCGCCGGATCTTTTTGAAGAGCCGAAGCACTGCCAGTTCGCCTGGCGCTGCCCTTACGCCTTCGACGCGTGCTGGAAAGATGTACCGCCCTTCCTCGAGGTGGGAGAGAGCCACCAGGCACGCTGCATTTACGACATCTACGCGGGAAAGCCGAGGGAGGTGGATTGATGTCGAGCGGCGACAACGCAACCTCTGTGGCCACCAGCGAGCTCGTCCGGGTGGACCATCTCACAAAGCACTTTCCTCTGAGGCGCAGCTTCCTCTCCATTGGGCGTTCTCCCGTCGTCCAGGCCGTTGAAGACGTCAGCTTCACAATCCAGGAAGGGGAGACCCTCGGACTCGTGGGCGAGAGCGGCTGCGGGAAGTCGACTCTCGGGCGAGTCATTCTCCGGCTTTACGAGCCCACCGCAGGTTCCGTTCATTATGAAGATGTCGATATCACCGCCCTGAGCGGTGAAGAGCTTCGCCGATTCCGAACGAAGATGCAGATCGTGTTCCAGGACTCCTATTCCTCCCTGAACCCGCGCCACCGCGTCGCCGAGATTATTGCCGAGCCAATGACGATCCACACGCGGATGTCTGCGCGCGAGATCAAGGAGCGAGTCAACGAGCTTCTCGACCTGGTCGGGCTCAAACCGATGCACGCGGAGCGCTTTCCTCACGAGTTCTCCGGCGGCCAGCGGCAGCGTATCAACATTGCCAGAGCGCTGGCTCTCTATCCGAAGTTCGTGGTTTGTGACGAGCCGATATCGGCGCTGGACGTGTCCATCCAGGCCCAGGTGGTGAACCTGTTACAGAGACTCCAGGAACAGCTGGGCATCACCTACCTCTTCATTGCCCACGATCTCGGCATGGTTCAGCACATCTCCGATCGCATTGCCGTCATGTACCTGGGCAGAATGATGGAGTTGACGACGAGCGAGGGGCTGTTCGAGAATCCTCTGCACCCCTACACGCAGTCACTGGTTTCGGCGATCCCGATCGCGGACCCGCCGAAGGAGCGCGAGCGGCGTCATGTGATCCTGGAAGGGGAGGTGCCCAGTCCCGTGGATCCGCCCTCGGGGTGTGTGTTCCATACCCGGTGTCCCGTAGCCGATGAGATCTGCAGCCAGGTGACTCCGGAGTTCCGGGAGGAAAAGCCGGGACACTGGGCGGCCTGTCACTTTGCCGGCGAGCGGCACGTGTGACGACGCGGAAACTGTGACCTCGAAACATCCGCCGGGGCGCCGCGCGTCTGAGCGGGTGGTTGCCCCTGTGATTCACGGCAGCCATACTGGCGCCGATCAAAGGAGAAGTATTCAATGGCAACAACTCTCAATCAGATACCCGAGACACTGCTCATGGGGCCCGGACCATCCAGCGTGCCGCAGGAAGTGTACGACGCAATGTCGGCCTATACCGTGGGGCATCTCGATCCGACATTCATCGGCATCATGGACCGGATCAAGGAACAGCTTCGCGATGTCATGGCGACCCGGAATGACCTGACCATCCCGATGTCCGGTACCGGCAGCGCCGGTATGGAGACGGTGCTGGTGAACCTGATCGAGCCAGGAGATCCGGTGCTGATCCTGATCAACGGCGTCTTCGGCGGCCGCATGAAGGACATTGCCGGTCGCCAGGGTGCGGAGGTATACACGCGCGAGTACGAGTGGGGCACGCCGGTTGATCTCGATGATGTCCGAGCTGCTCTCAAGGAGCGTGCGTACAAGCTCGTAGCCGTCGTGCACGCCGAGACGAGTACCGGGGTAGCAAACCCTGTTCTCGAGATCGGCAAGCTGGTGCACGAGACCGAGGCGCTCTTCGTGGTCGACGCGGTAACGAGCCTGGGAGGCATGCCCGTTCGTGTGGACGAGTGGGGAATAGATGCCCTCTACAGCGGCACCCAGAAATGTCTCTCCTGCCCGCCCGGGCTCTCCCCGGTGACCCTGTCCGACCGGGCAGTCGAGTCGGTACGGAACCGGAAGTCGCCGGTCTCCAGCTGGTACCTGGATCTGACGCTCATCATCAACTACTGGTCCGGCAACACGCGCGCCTATCACCACACCGCGCCGATCAACATGAACTACGCCCTTCACGCAGCCCTCGACCTGGTGTTGCAGGAGGGTCTCGACAGTGTTTGGAAGCGGCACCAGGACGCGCACACCTACCTCGTAGAACGCCTGAGCGACCTCGGCTTCACCATGCTCGTGGACCAGGCGTATCGCCTGCCCATGCTGAACGCCGTTGTGTTGCCCGAGGCCATGGACGAGAAGTCCGCCAGAGGCAAGCTCCTCGAGGACTATCGAATCGAAGTGGGCGGCGGCCTCGGCAAGTTCGCCGGAAAGCTCTGGCGTGTCGGGCTGATGGGCCACACGGCACGCAAGGAGAACGTGGATCGGCTGGCGGAGGCGTTGAAGGCGCTCACCTGAGTCGCGCCTTCTGCGACGGCGCGGCGGCCCTGCCGGGCCGCCTTCACTCCGGCCGCGGGGCGGCCCCCGCCGTCGTGCCCCGCCCCCGCCGCGCCGTGTGCCGCCTGGTCGGCCGTTGAAACATTACAAAAACTGTAATATATTCGGGATAAGCGTGCGGTGGCAGTGGCGTCGCAGCTCGCAACCGTGGTGACGCCGCCCTCCTCCCTGACGAAGCTGCGTACTGCGACCGGGGCACATTCCCCAGTGGACCCCGACCCTCCGCCGGCTTGCGCGGAGCGAGTCATGAATCGATCCAGTCTTTCCGTACTTCTTCTCGAAAACAATCCGGATGACCGGGAGCTCATCGAACACGAGTTGCGCCGCGTCGGATTCGACACAGATGTCACCGAAGTCACGAGTGCGGAAGCCTACGGTCGAGCTCTCGATGAGAGCCTCCCGGATGTCGTGCTGGCGGACTTCAACATACCTTCCTTCTCCGGATACGACTCTCTCCGTAGCCTCCGCGATCGCACCAAACACCTTCCGTACATCATCGTCTCGGGCCTTGTGGGTGAAGAGACCGCGGTCGATCTTCTCAAAGCCGGCGCAACGGACATTGTCACGAAGAACAACCTCGAGCGACTCGGGCCGGCGATTGAACGGGCCATTGATGAGTACGCGGTGCGCCAGGACCGGGAACGTGCCATTGCAGATCTCGAGGAGCAGGTTCATCTCGTCGAGGAGATTCAGGATGCGGTCCCGACTCCGCTGTTTCACAAGGATCCGCACGGAGTGTACCTGGGCTGCAACCAGGCGTTCTCCGACCTTCTCGGCGTGTCCCATCGAGAGATTGTCGGAAGCACCGTGGATGATCTCGTATCGGAAGAACTGGCGAGGTTCGTAAACGACACCGACCGGGAGGTGCTCGAAACCCGCGCCCCTCGCAAGCACGAATACGCCCTCCGGAACTCGGACGGGGAACTCCGGAACTTTGTCTTCCATAAGGCGCCCTTCTACCGCGCCGACGGTGCGCTTGCAGGCATAATCGGCGTGCTTTTCGACGTGACGGATGAGAAACAGTATGCGCGTGAGCTCCGGCACGCCCTCGATCTCCGAAAGTCCATTTCCGAGAGCATCGACCAGGTCATAATTGTGGTCAGTGCCGTCGATCGCCGCATCCGCCTGGCGAACCCGGCCATGCGGAGTGTCTTCGGGTACGATCCGGACGAAGTTGTGGGTGAGAGCACGGCACTCCTTCATGTAGACGACGACCACTACTTCGACTTTGCCGAGACCGGGGATAGCGTGCTGGAGGAGCAGGGGGTGTTTCGCACGGAGTTCCCCATGCGGCGTCGCGACGGCACCGTTTTTCCTGCGGAGATAGCGGTAAGTGAGCTGAGCAAGGCCTACGGCTGGCGCGCCGGGGTGGTAAGTGTCATCAAGGACATTTCCGAACGAAAGGAGGCGGAGGAGCAGTTGCGCGCTCACCAACGGGAGCTCGAGCGCGTCATGGAGAACACGCCGGATGTCGTGCTCAGGCTGGACCGGGACCTGCGCATTGTGTATGCCAACCCGGCAGTCGAGGCCTGGTCCGGTATCGAGCCCGGCGAGGTGCTCGGTTCGCGATTGGACGAAGCCATGGCCATTACGGCCTTTCGAGACGAAGGTGAATCGAGTGTTGCCGCGGACATCCGGGAGGTGTTCCGTACCGGTCGCCGGACATCGAAACAGTACAGTGCGACGATCCGGGAGCGGCGCCTGTGGGTCGACTCCCGCATTGTTCCCGAGTTCGACTCTGAAGGCCGGCTCTCCACGGTCCTTGCAATCGCACGCGACATTACGGAACGGAAGAAGGCCGAGGAAGCTCTCGAGGAGCGGGAAGAGGAGCTGCGTCAGGCCCAGCGGCTGGAATCCATTGGGCGGCTCGCGGGCGGGGTAGCCCATGACTTCAACAACGTTCTCACCGCCGTCGGTGGGTACACCTATCTCGCTCTCGAATCGGTCGGCAGTGAAGAGGCGGTGCGATCCGCCTTGAACCACGTCAAGGAAGGAGTCGATCGCGCGGCCCGACTTACGCAGCAGTTGCTGCTTTTCAGCCGCAAGGCGCCGAGTCAGATGCAGCGTCTGGACCTCGGTGTCGTGGTGGAGAGCATGTTCAAGATGCTCGGACGTCTGATCGGGGAGCACATCTCCGTCGAGTCGGACCTGGCAGAAGAGGAGCTGCCGGTTCGTGGAGATGAGGGCAAGATAGAGCAGGTAGTCATGAATCTCGTCATCAATGCTCGCGACGCCATGCCGGATGGCGGCCGCCTGACAATCGCGACCTACCGGACCGACGAGTACGCAGTCCTTTCCGTTCGCGATACCGGCACCGGGATGGACAAGGACACATCCGATCGGATCTTCGAACCCTTCTTCACCACCAAAACCAAGGAGACCGGAACGGGCCTCGGCCTCTCCGTCGTATACGGAATCGTCCAGGAACACGGCGGCTGGATAGACGTGGACTCGCAACCCGGAGAGGGAACTGCGTTTCATGTGTACTTTCCCTGGGCACCTGACAGCGACCTGGAGGAGGCTCCCGGATCTCCGGCAAGCGGCACAGCCACCTCCGGCGCCGGACTCGTTCTGCTGGTGGAAGATGAGCCTGACATCCTGAGCATTGCCGAGGCGGGGCTCACGAACGCGGGATACCGCGTGGTGACGGCCCGCAACCTTGAAGAGGCGCGGACGGTGTGGCAACAGGCGGATCATGCGGTGGACGCCGCGATAGTGGACGTCGTACTGCCCGACGGTTCGGGCACCGAATTGCCCGCCCTGCTGGAGCACGCCGGGGATACCGCCTTCGTCTTCGTCAGTGGATACATGGAAGACAACGAGGAGTTCGAGACGATCCGGCGTGAAGGATACCGCTTCCTCCAGAAGCCCTACGGTATTCCGGCGCTGCTGACCGTCCTTTCAGAGGAGTTGTCCGAGTCGGAGGAGGATACGTAGCCGTGACGGTGACGGCGCGCAACAGGCTCCTGACCCTCGCCCTGATCCTGACGGTAACCGTGGGGCTCTTCTTCCTGGTGCAGGAAACACACCTCCAGGGCAGCAGCGAGCTTCACACCATCATGGAGACGGGTGCCACCCTGATAGCGCTCTTTGCAGGAATCATTGCGCTTGTGCACTACTACACCGGAGGGCACGGGAAGTTCCTGCTCATTGGTGCCGGCTTCCTGGGTACGGCGGCTCTGGATGCCTACCACGCCGTGGCGACGAGCGTGTGGTACGACGTGCTCTGGGCTTCCGCGCCCGCGACTCTCGTGCCGTGGAGCTGGTACGCCCCGCGGTTCCTGCTGGCGGTGTGCATGCTCGGCGCCTGGTTCCTGCGACGCGTCGAGCGGGGACCCACGGAACAGCGGCCAAGACTGATTCCCCAGCAAGCCGTCTATGCCGCAGCGGTGCTCCTGACCGGGGGAGCGTTTGTGCTTTTCGACGTGGTGCAACTGCCGCCGGCGTATGCATTGCCGGGAGCAATCGGCCGGCCCCAGGAGTTGCTGGTTGCCGCAATCCTGCTGGCGGCGCTCGTGGGTTTTCTGCGGAAGGGGAGGTGGCGCATAGACCCCTTCGAGTACTGGCTCATCATCTCCCTTCTGCTGGGAGTCCTGGCTCAGGTCCCGTTCATGGCTCTATCTCGCAGCCTGAACGACGGCATGTTCACCGCTGCTCACCTGCTGAAGCTCATCAGCTACTGTGCAGTTCTGGTCGGGCTCGTCACGAGTGTCCAGCGAACCTTTCATCATGCGACGGAGAATGCGCGGAGGCTGCTGAATCTGAACCAGGAGCTCGAGTCCTTTGCCTACTCCGTCTCCCACGACCTGCGTGCTCCACTGCGGTCCATGGATGGATTCTCTCGAATCCTCCTGGACGAGTACGCCGATTACCTGCCCGAGAAGGGGCGTCACTATCTGCATCGGGTCGAACACAACGCCCGCAAGATGGACGAGCTCATCGAACAGTTGCTGGCGTTTTCCCGTCTCGGCCGGAAGAAATTGAAGACTGAGGAGGTCGATGTTGCCGGGCTTGTCCAGGAGGTGTGGAATGACCTCTCCAGTGAGCGACAGGGCCGTCAGATAGAGCTCACCCGCACTGACCTTCCCACCGTCACGGGCGACGCGAACCTGCTCAGGTCCGTCTTCATGAACCTGCTGGGAAACGCCATCAAGTATACCCGGGATGAGCAGCCCGCGCGGATCGAGGTCGGTGCAGCGAATGAGAACGGAATACCCTTCATGTACGTGAGCGACAACGGCGTCGGCTTCGACATGCAATACGCCCACAAGATGTTCAACGTCTTCGAACGGCTGCATGGAGAACACGAGTACTCCGGAACCGGTGTCGGACTTGCAACGGTCCAGCGAATCATTCACCGGCATGGCGGAGAGATCTGGGCGCGAGGTGCGGAAGGTGAGGGGGCTACCTTCTCCTTCACGATCGGCCACGGGCGGCCCGAGGAGGAGTTCCATGAATAGTTCCATGATCGAGATACTGCTTGTGGAGGATAACGAGGACGATATTGAGCTCGCCATTCAGGCGCTGAAGAAACACAACCTTGCCAACAGTATCGAGATTGCACGGGACGGCGAGCAGGCGCTGCAGTTTGTGTTTGGGAACAGCGGGAATTCCGCCACGACCTTGAGCCATCGGCCCAGGTTGATTCTCCTGGACCTGAAGCTGCCGCGGGTCGACGGACTCGAAGTCCTCGAGAAGATCAAAGGCGACCCGGAAGCGCGGAAGATTCCGGTGGTGATCATGACCACCTCGTCGCATGAGCCCGACATGCAGCACGCGTACGACCTCGGTGTGAACAGCTACCTGGTGAAACCGGTCGAGTTTGAGCAGTTTGTGGAGGTTGTGAAGCAGCTCGGATTCTACTGGCTGCTTCTCAACCGCGCTCCGGAGGCGTGACCGATCGGCAGGAGTCCCGTCACCACTCCGCCGCTATTCCCGGATCACTCCGGCACCAATCATTCCGGCACCACCCGTCCGAGCCTCTTGTCGAGCTTGAAACACTGCTTCCGTCGCGGCCGGTCGACCTGATAGGAGACGTGAGAGATCTCAATGTACACCCCGGTGTTGATGTCTCCGGTCGCGCATACGGAGGCGGTGTCGTCCTTGTCCAGCTTCCCGACGAGCTGCTGCGCCGACTCCTGCAGCTTCCGCAGCCCCTCTTCGAGCTTCTGCTTCGCCTGAAGGAGCCTGTCCCGGCTCTCCGGCTCCTGCGTGAGCTTCGTCTTGACCTGCTGGAGTTGGAAGGCGATCTCCGTGGACTTGTCCTGCACCCACTTGAGGCGGTGAGAAACCGTGAAGTCTATGCCGCAGTAGATCTCCGTCTTCGGGCCCATGCTGGTTCCGAGCTGTGCTGCGCGAAGGCCGTGGAGGGCGTAGATCCTTCCACCGACCACAATGCCGCGCTTCCCCGTCCGGACTGTGTCCAGGCTGTTCACGAAGGAGTTGACGATTCCGCTCTCGACCTGGACGGCACCTCTCGCCTCGACGTAGCAGTTCTCAATGTACTTGGCTCGAACGGATCCTTCGACCTTCACCACCCCGGCGTTTCGGCCAATGATGCCGCGGCGCGCGACCAGGTCTCCGCCGCATACCACCTCGGAGGCGTCGAGGGTTTCCATGCAGTACACGGAGCCTCCGGCGTGTACGGTGAACCGGTCACGCACGGGCTTGTGAATGATCACGTCTCCGGGAAAGTCGATGTGCCCGGTCTTGTAGTCGACTCCCTCCTTGAGCTCAAGTACCTGGTTGACCCGGAAGTAGTCGGTACCCCATTCCAGGCGACCATCCACATCCGCCTTGTAGTATCCGCCCTCGCTGCGGATGTTGCGCCCCGGCTTGAGCCTGGGGCGCTCCTCCGTGGCGCAGGGGATCTCCTCTCCGAAGACCGTGCTGCCGTTTTTGCCCTCGCTCTCCGGAATGTCCCGGGCCACCACATCCCCCTCCCCGACGATTACGAAGGGGCTCAGGGATCGGTAGTCGATCTGCTCGTCCTCAGCCCGGGCGGCGCGGTTCTGCCGGCCCTGTCGGAGCAGATCCTTCTTCAGACCGATGTGCGCCGGTACGGTGCTCTTCGGCTTGCGTCCTTTCGCCACGACTACGTCGTGGATCTCCTCCCGGTCCGTGTTGCACCGCCGCACCGCCTCCTTCACCGCTTCCCAGTCCACGCCGAAGGAGATTCCTCGTTCCTGAAGGCGTTCTGTAACGGCGTCCATGGACAGCCCCTCCGCGGATCCCACCGGGGGATAGAAGTGGCCCATTGCCTTCATGTGATCTTCAGTGACGGAGAAGGAGACGTATGCCGGCGTTTCTGCCGGGGCCCTGCCCAGGATCTCCAGGTTGTCCTGGCGGACCTCCTCACCTACCGGGTCTGCCGCGCCGTGCACCGGTTCTTCGTGCAACGAGGAGATGGACTCCGCCAACTCCTCACTCTTTCGTAGCAGCTCGTCGATATCACGCTCGGACATGGTCTCACTCCCGGAGGAAGTCCATGACCTTCCCGATTTCAAAGGGCTTGGCCACCAGACTCTTCGCCCCGGCCTGCAGTGCTTCACCCGCAAGGGGGTCGTGGGGATGCCCCGTGATTACGAGAATGGTGCTCTCAGGCTTCTCTTTGAGAATTGCCCGCGTCACCTCCGCGCCGTTCCTGTCCGGCATCATGAGGTCCACCATGATGAGGTCGTAGTCGGCCGAGAGCGCTTCCCGCTGCCCCTCCACGGCGCTCCCGCACACGGTGGTGTCATATCCAATTCCGCTGAGCACATCCTTCATGGCCTCGATCACTGCGGGCTCATCATCGATTACCAGAATGCGTTTCACCATGGCCTCCTGTTGAGCTCAGTCCATGTGATGCCGCGCATAGGTTGGGCTCGGGTCACCTGCCTAGCGCGACAAATACGACAGCTCTTTCGGCAGGACGATGTTGTTGCCAATGTCGTCCTCGCCGTAGCCGTTGTTGGCCAGGATCTCCAGGTCGTTCAGGGCTCGACTGTCACCAATGAAGGTGACGGCAATGTCGCTCTGGACGTCGAGCTTGCCCACGGACATGAGGTGGACAATGTAGCGGGAAGCGAGCTCGGCCAGGGTTTCGGCTTCCCCGATCTCGATGTCACTGAAGGAGAGGTCCGTGTCGTAGAGGACAATGCTTCCCTCCTTCATGAGGCGGACGAAGAGGAGCTGGAGCTCCCGGGTGCACTCTTCGGCGTCGCTTGGTACCGGTATCTGGAGGTCCTGGTCCTTGTCGAGCATGTCCGTGACGCGCCGGCGCTTCACCGCGTTGATGGCTTCGTTTGCCCGGAAGAGGTCGAAGGGCAGAGAGGCGTCGTACTCCTGATCGTCGAGCTTCATGGTCACCGGGCTGCCGTAGTGGCGCACAATCTTCGCCACCAGGGTCGAGGGGCGCACATGGAATCCCCGGTAGTTGGGAATGGGCACTTCCACCGTGGTCTCCTCCGAGTACTCCCGGATCATGGACTGGCACAGTGTCGTCGCCGCCTCCAGGTAGCGCCGGGCAAATTGCAGGGGGTACTCGAAGATCAGGGTCCGCAGCTCCTCCGCCGTAACGGGGAAGCGCAGCCGCAGGAAGGTCTCCCGGCGGAGTGAACTCATGTGCCGAATAAAGTAGTGCGTCAGGTTGGTCGCCACCACCATGAGGTGGAAGATCAGGCTGACGTGTCCGCGTAGAGTGGGCAGGCTCCGGTTCTGCTGCTCAATGTCCGACTCGAAGATGTAGGTGTCGTACAGGGACTGGAGGTTGTGAAACCGCGATTCCACCAGCCGGAGCCGCTCCTCGCTGATGGGTTCGGGGATTGCCTGCTCATAGGTGTCGGCATCCCGCTCCTTGAGCACCTCCCGGACGTCCAGGTCCTCCGACAGGTTGAGGAACTGCGTGGCCAGAAAGACGACCGTTTCGCCGACCTTCTCGGAGTGTCGCACCGATCGGTCGGCCGGGAGGTACAAGCTCATGGTGTCGGTCTTGCACGGCTCGAAGGTCGAGCCCTCCGCGTCGTCCGTCAGGTCACATCGCTCGAGCTGGTCCAGAATGGTGGCGGTCGCATTGATCAGGGCTTCCCGCATGATCTCCACAACGCGCCGCGTCTCCGCGTGGAGCTCGTCCTCGGCGCCAATGAGCTCATACCGGGAGATCGCGGAGTGAATGTGAAGAACCTCGTGGGTGACGAAGGCGTACAGCTTGGCCGCGGCAATGGACTCCCGAAAGGGAAACCACTTCTCGTTCTTCTGGCCTCCGTGCCCATCGACCAGTTCCTCTACCTGCGCCGCCTCCCGATTGAGATGGCTCACGTAGTCGCGACACGGGAACTCTGTCTTGCGGCCGGACTCCTGCGCAAACCGGCACAGATCCGCGAGCGCCGCCGCCCGGCCCTTGAGGAAGTCCGTGAACTCGGCGTCGCCTTGTCCGGTGTCCTTGTTCCCGGCACCCGGCCGGCCCTCGGCCTGTGGGTCGCCGGTCGCGGCGACATTCTTCGATCTACCCTTGCCGAACAGTGGCATGCTTCTCGCAGAGTAGTACGTACCCCCGCCTCAGGCAATAGGCCGAAGCCGGCAATGGACAAACCCTGCCCCGCGGCGCAGCGGGTACAGGGGCGACCGGTGGAGTTCTTGGTGCTATTCGTGCGGAGGTCGATCGGGCCACTGCCGAGCGTGCCGCCGGGTCATCCTTCGCATAATTCGTGCGATTTGTAATTGCTTTTCTCATAAATACATAGAAATGAGGTGTTAATTGACATGGTATCAGCAGGAACACATAATTTGTGGTAAAATATCAATGGATGTGACGGGGTCACTTGTCCCCCGAGCGGCTATCCGCATGGATGGTCCGTAGGTCGTCCCGCCTTGGAAGGCAAATCCAGTGAAAGACACACGGCGACGCAATGTCGTGACAATCGGTCTGCTCGCCGCCCTCATCTTGCTCTGCAGCATTCCCGGCATGGCGCAGGACCTTCGGTTCCGCGTCTCCCCGGAGCTTTCCATACCTCTGGCGGATCAAGATATCTTTGGTCTCGGTGGCGGCGGTTCGTTGGATGTCGATCTGACGCTCTTCAACTTCCTTGCCCCGTATGCGGGCATGGATGTGCGCTTTGTGGCGCCACCCACCTCTGAGATGGACACCTCCCTGGTTCTGAGTGCCGCCGGAGGAGGGCTCGGGCTCTACGCCTTCCCCTTTCCACGGCTGAAGCTCGGGGTTTCCGGGGGATCCGGCGTCTACATGGGGTCCTACTCGACCGGCGAAGACACGACTATGACGGGGAACATCTTCTGGGAGGCGGGAGGTGAGCTCGGCTTTCGGATTCGGCCCGGATTCACGGTGTCGGCGGCAGCCTCGTACACGGACTACCTGACGCAGCACGATTCCTTCTACCGGGGGCTGACGGTCTCCCTGGTTGCCGACATTGGGCTGCGGACCCGGGACTTCGAAGGTCGGGCGGTCCTGGATACCGCGGAATCCCGGGCGGTGTACCCGGTACTGGCTCAGGAGTACGTCGGCGCACCCTTCGGAACCGCAACCATCCGCAACGCCGAAAGCGCGGAGATGCGGAACGTTCAGGTGTGGTTCGAGGCGGAGGGGTACACTTCCGGTCCGGCACTCTGCGGATCCGTTGCGTACCTCGGTCGGGGCGCCGCCACGACGGTTCCGCTCGTGGCCAACTTCTCCGACCAGGTCATGGAGATCACCGAGTCGATCCGGGTGAACGCGGAGATTCGGGTGACCTATGAGCTTCTCGGCGAGTCCCGGGCCTCCCGAAGCGAGACGACTATTGAGATTGCGGACCGCAACGCACTTACCTGGCAGGATCCCGCAATTCTTGCATCATTCATCAGCCCGAACGATCCGGCCGTACTGGATGCGAGCAAGTTCCTGGCCGGGGTTGTTCGTACCGAGTCGCTGGTCGAGGTCGATTCCAACCTTCAGTACGCCCTGGGCATCTTCGAGGGGCTGAGGCTCTCCGGGATCACCTGGAAGCCGGATCCGCAGACACCCTACCAGGCCATGCGGACATCCCCGGTGGATGTCGACTACGTCCAGTACCCGCATCAGACCATTGCCTACCGGAGCGGGGACTCCGACGACCTTGCCGTACTCTACGCGAGCGCTCTGGAAGCGGTGGGCGTTCCCGCCGCAGTCATTCCATTCGAGGACGAGGTCATTGCCGCGTTCAAGATGCGCGGCAGTGAAGATGCGACCAGGGACTGGTTCCTCGATCCCGAGGAGTTCATGTTCGTCGACGGTGAGGCGTGGGTACCCATTCGCATCTCCATGCTGAGGGAGGGGTTTCTCCAGGCGTGGCGTCAGGGCGCCGAAATGGTGCATGGGAACCCGCAAGCGCCGAACCTCTTCTATCCGGTCGCCCGGGCGTGGCAGGAGTATCCGCCGGCACGCGTTCCGGGGATTGCAGCAACAACCGAGAAACCCGCGGTTGATCAGGTGAAGACCGCCTTCGGCAGTGTCGTCAATCTGGTTGTGCTCAAGGAAGTGCAGCCCCGGGTGGAGAGCATTCGCTCCTCCTTCGGGACCGACGGCGGCAACGCGCGGCAGCGCAACTTTCTCGGCGTTCTCTACGCCCGGTACGGCATGTATGAGGAGGCGCTTGTCGAGTTCGAGGCCGCAGCCGATCTCGGCGACCCACGTGCCATCGTGAACATCGGCAACATTGCCTTCCTCCTGGAAGACTTCGAAGGCGCCGTTGTCTCATATCAGGATGCGCTGGACCGGAACCCGCGGGAGGTCGCCGCCATCATTGGTCTGGCCCGCGCCTACTACGAGCTGGACCTCTACGAGGAGGCCGACCGCTACTTCAAGCTCGCGCGTGACATGCGTCCGGAAGTGGCTGAACGATACAGCTACCTCTCGGCCCGGCTGCCCGGTGGAACCGCTCGCGCTTCCTCCGCCATGGATCGTCTGGGAGACATGATGTGGAGCGACTAGCGGGTACCGGAACGGTCCGGTACACCGGACGGCGCGGATAGCAGCGCAGGCCAATGCATTCCGGTGCGATACGAATCGGCGTAATTACCCTGCTGTTCCTCTGTGCTCTTGGAACGGCAGTCGCTCAGGATACGGATGCGCCGGCAGCGACGGACGCCGCATCGACCGACGGGGCCGCGACCGCTTCCGAAGTCGCGACAACGGCACCCGCGCCGCCGATTGCTGCAGAGGCACCGCCGCAGGGCCGCACCGGCGGGACATCCTCCCTCTTCGAAGTCTCGGTGGATGCCGATGCGTGGTTCCCCCGGGTCTTCGAGTCGGGCTCTCCGGTCTCATTCGTTGCGGGGGGTGCGGCGCAGTTCTCCCTGCTACCCTTTCCCTTCCTCGAGGTCCTTGCCCGCGCCGGGGCGTACTCGGTGCAACTCGATGCGGTCGATCCCCTCTTCTACGCCGGGGGCTCGGTGGGGTTGGGCCTCCAGGCGCGCCTCTCACCGCGCATCTCCGTCGGTGTCTCCGGATTCGGCGGGCTTGGTCAGATTCCCGATGTGGATCCCGAGGAGTCGGGCGGGCAGAGCTTTGGACTCTATGAAGTCGGGGGCCGCGTCGGCATCGACCTGAGAATATCTCCAGCGCTGACGCTGGGAATCACGACGGGGTATCAGCGGCTGGCCACGCCGGCACACGACTTCGTGAACGCCCTCACCGCCGGGATCCAGCTCGAACTGGCGCCTAGCGAGTTCAGTCGCAACCGCGCCAATCTGGCCATTGAGCAGATCGAGACGGAGGCGGTCTTTCCCGTCCTGAGGTCCTGGTACGATGATGAGCCCCTCGGCTCGGTGACCATTCGCAATAATGAGGACGGGCCGGTCGAGAACGTCCGGGTCTCCTTTCACACGCCGGAGTACATGGGCGGTGCCCGGGTGTGTGGCGTCATCGACCGGCTGGAAGAGGGCGAGGCGGCACAGATCCCGTTGAACGCCGTCTTCGACGAGCGGGTGCTTACCCTTACGGAGAACGTGAAGACCTTCGCCGTTGTGAGCGCCGAGTACTCCTACTTCGGCTCGACCCGCACCGTGGAGACGGACTTCACCCTGCAGTTCCGGCACCGCAACGCCATGACCTGGGAGGACGACCGCCGCGCCGCGGCCTTCGTCTCGCCCACGGATCCCGCAGCGCTCTGGTTTGCCCGGTACGCATCCAGCGTGGTGCGCGACCGCATGCGCGGCGCCCTGCCGCCGAATCTGCAGTACGCTCTGGGCATCTTCGAGGCGTTGAACCTGTACGGGGTGAACTACGTCATTGATCCCAACAGCGCGTACATCGAGCTTTCCGAGAACCCTCAGGCAATCGACTACCTGCAGTATCCCAGTCAGACCTTGATGTACCGCGGCGGCGACTGCGACGACCTGTCCATTCTCTTTTCGAGTCTTCTGGAATCCGCCGGCATCCACACCGCCTTCATTACCATTCCCGGTCACATCTACATGGCCTTCGACATCGGCCTGACCGAAGAGGAGGCGCGGGAGCAGTTCTTCGACCCGGGCCTCCTGATCTTCCGGGACGACGGGGTGTGGGCGCCGATTGAGATCACCATGATCCAGGAAGGCTTCGTGAAGGCATGGCGCATCGGGGCGAAGCAATGGCTTGATAACGATGCGATCGGCTCCGCCGCGATGTTTCCCATGAGGGAGAACTGGAGCCGCTACGCGCCGACGGGCCTCCCCAACGCCAGCGCCCGCTTCACCCTTCCGGGCGAGGCGAACATGATGGTCGCCTTCGACACCGCGGTGAACCGCGTCGTCACCCGGGAGCTCGCGCCGACCATGGCGGAGTTCGAGGCGCGCCTGGCCCGGGAGCGCGCGCCGGAGACGCTGAATGAGTACGGCATTGCCCTGGCCCGTGCCGGCATGCTCGACGAGGCGTGGGAGAAGTTCGCCGAAGCTGCCGAGGCGGAGTACGAGTGGGCGTGGAACAACCTGGCCAGTGTCGCCTTCATCCGCCGGGACTACGACCTCGCCTACTCCTACTACGAGTGGGGGGCATCCCTCCTGTCGGATGATCCCGTCGCCACCCTCGGCATGGCCCGCGCCGCCTACGAGCTCGACCGCTACGCCGAGTCGGAGGTGCTCTACGACGACCTTCGCGCCGGCGCCCCGGAGCTGGCCACCCGCTTTGCATACCTCGAATCCGTGTATGGCGGCCCCGGCCGCGCCTGGTCCATGGCGGACCGCCTCGCCGGCACCGTCTGGTCCCGGGCCGACCAGGACTTCGGCCCGCCCGAACCGGCGCGGATCGCCGCGGCGCCGGAGCGGCCCCAGGATCGGGCGGTCGACCGTACCGCCGAGGATCGTACATCGGAGCCGGAACCGGAGCCTGAACCCGCGCCGGATCCCGCAGAGCCGACGCGGCAGCCCGAAGCCACCGTTGCGGAAGCTCCGGAACCTGCGCCGGAGCGCGCGCCCGCGGACCCTGAGCGTGCTGATCCGGAGCCCCCGGAAGACCGTCCGGCCCCGGAACCGGAGCCCGAGCCGGAACCGGAACCAGAGCCTGATCAGGAGCCGATGATTACGGCGCGCCCGATCCCGTCACGTCCGACCGTCGTCGAGCGGGCGCCTGACCCGGAACCGCCGACGGAACCGGAACCGGAACCGGAACCGACGCCTGCTCCAGCGCCTGAGCCGGAGCCCGAACCCGAGCCGGCCCCGCAACCGGCCCCGGAACCAGAGCCCGACGCTCAGCCGGAGCCCGAACCCGAGCCGGCCCCGACGCCGGCTCCAGCGCCGGAGCCCGAACCCGAGCCGGCGCCGGCTCCGCGACCCGAACCGCGCCGGAGCGCACCGCCTTCGATCGCCCGGACTGCGCCTCAGGACGCCGACATTGCCGAGCGGGCGGCGCGGGTCGCGCAGCCGGAACCGGTGGAAGAGCCGGAACTTGCTGCGGAGCCTCCCGTAGAGAGTCGCAGACCACCGGCCATAGCTCGCAGCGCACCTGCAGATGCGGAGATCGAGGAGCGTCGGCTCAGAGTACAACCACCGCAGGAGCAGACTCGGCCCGAGGCCGCGCCGGCAGCGGCGCCGGAACCCGACCCTCAGCCGGCGTCTGCCGCCGTCGACGAGCCCGCGCCGGAGCCTGAGCCTGCTCCTGAGGCCGTGATTGCCGCGGTGCCGCCTGCCGCCGTGCCGGCGGAAAAGCCACCGCAGGACGAAGCCCCGCAGCCTGCACCGGCTCCGGAGCCGGAACCTGAGCCGGCGCTCGAGCCCGAACCCGCAGCACCGCCCCGGCGCGCCCCGGTGGTCATGCCGGATCCTGTCGCCGAGCAGGCGAGGTTGCGGCAGGTTGAGCAGGCGCACGCCCGCTACTTCGTGAACCTCCTTGGCGGCAGTGTCCGAGAGGGTGGGGGAAGCTGGGAGCGCCGGCGGAGAGCGGCGGAGATGACCGATCCGGAAGCCATGTTCGCCAAGCTCATTATGGCGGCGCCGATGGTCTCAGGACCCACCGCCTACGAGTTCACGGCGAGGTCGATGGGGAACGGCTTCGTCGGCTTCGGGATGCATGTGCACGGGCAGGGTGAGTGGGACCTGTCGTACTACGGCGGGGGAGACTCCGTCCTGGTATGGATCACGAGTGATCCGGAGGCCTACGGCGAGGCGAGGCCGCGCGTGCAGGTGTACAGGTCCGTCGACGAGGTCGGGATGACCCTGGTGGCGGCAACCCGGATTCCCGGCTCCGCCTTCGATGAACGCGACTACCGAATTGAGTACTACCCGGAGGCCGGGAGCATCGTCATCTATATTGATAATGAGCACACCCTCACCGTCGGCGGCCTTCCCGGTCCCTCGGACTTCGACTACGCCGCTCTACGCGCCCTGGACGAGGCGACGTTCTCGCAGGTCCGCATTGCACCCATACCGGCAGATCAACGTTTCGGAGAAGAAGAATGAAGAGAGAACCCGCTGCGTGGCGAAGCACATTCATTCTGGCAGCGGTCCTGCCGCTCCTTCTGGCGGCGGGGTGCAGGGACTTCTTCGGGACCGAGGATCTGAAGGAGACGATTCTGCAGGAAGTGACCGTCGCAACGGCGCCGGAGACGACCGTCACCCTGCGAGCCGAAAGCGATGAGATGGGCGTGCCCAACCCCTTCGGCGCCCAGCCCTTCAAGGTCGGCATTGGCTACACCATCACTTCGACGGTGGGCTCCGACTACACCTTCCTGGAGTGGACCCACTCCGGCGAGGAAGGGGACATATCCTTCGCCGACCCGACCTCGGTTTCAACCACCATGACGGTCCACGTGGAGAAGGAAGATCTGGTCGTCTCACCGACCTTCGACCGCCGCCCCCACGTTCTCACCTGGGCGCCGTACTCCGGCAGCTCTGGTGAACTGATCAACAAAGAGATCACCATTACCTTCAACGAGCCTATCCTGGCGTCGTCCGTCACAATGGATCCCGCCGACCCGGCCGCGGGCACCGTCCAGATTACGACGGTGAAGACAGCCAGGATCACCACCGACACGCCGGAACACGTCGAGTCCAAATTCGATGTCGGCGTCAGCGGCGCGGCGGTGACACTGGCGCTCAAGGACGGGCAGTATCACGAGATCTTCAGCACCATCACCATTACCCTGACCAGAGAGATCCAGGACCTTGCCGGGAACACCATGGTGCAGGACTTCTCGTGGTTCTTCACCACCAGCAGCGGCAAGGACGAGAACGCCCCGGTGATCGAGCTCTTCACCATTACGAACTCCACGAACGACACTGCCGGAACATCCGCCTACACCCGCGGCAACGACATCACCTTGAACATTGATGCCACCGATGATCAGGCAGCGGTTTCTCAGCTTCGCATAACAGAAACACCCTGGTCCACTGGAGATGCCAACGGCTCGGCCACGGGAGACGCGGTAGTGCACGATACGCCGGGCTATCTGGAGCAGACCGACTTCACCCTTGCCGCCCAGGCCGACGGGTGGACGAGGCTGCAGATCGAAGTCGCCGACGAGAACGACAACTGGTCGACTCTCGACGACGAGACGCCGGAAAACACCGTGTATGTCTACCGGGACAGCACCGCACCGTCGATCGGCGCCTTCAGTATCGTCTCAGGTGACGGCTTCACCAACACCACTTCCCCCGCCGTCGAAATCACAGCAAGCGATGGCGGCGTAGGTGGCATCCAGTACGGCCTCTCCTATTCCGCCGCTGCGCCGACATCGTGGTCCGATACGAAGCCCGCCACCGCCGACTTCAGCGGCCAGGAAGACGGCGCCAAGACGGTTACCCTCTACGTCCGGGACGCCCTGGGCAACACCGCCAACACGAGCGACAGTGTAACGGTCGACCGGGTCGCGCCGATCATCAGCGTCGGTACCATCTCCACCAGCGGCAACCCGGGCTGGGTCCGCAACGGCCAGACCGTCACCATTCCTTTCACCATAGACGAACCGACGGCAGGACTTGCTTCCCCGCCGACGGTGACCATCGCGGGCCAGGCCGCCCAGGTCGGCGGCACGCTCCCGGATTTCACGGCAACGTATGAGTTCACCGGCACCACTGTTTCCCAGGGCGCGACCGACTACACCATCGACGCCTCCGACAACGCCGGCAACGCCGCCACGCAGGTCGCGGGCGGGACCGGTATTGAGTACGACCGGGTGGCGCCGACGTTTACGGTCAGCGCGCCGAGTGTGGGGTTTGCGAAGAACGGGGCGACGGTGACGTATGAGGTTACCTACAGCGCAGACGCGGTCGTCTCACTCTCGACTACCGACGTGACTGCAACCGGCGTGAGTGGCGCCCAGGCCGCAGTTACCAATGTCGGCGGCACCGGAACCACCAGAACCATCACCCTGACGGCGGGCTCAGGTGACGGCAACGTAACCATTTCTCTGGCCGCCGACACGGCCCGGGACGCCGCCGGGAACCCGACCCTGGCGTACGGGCCGTCAACGGCCTTTGCGGTGGATAACACGGCGCCGACGGTGTCAATCGGATCTCCCAGCGCCACCTTCGCAAAAAACGGCACGGACGTTACCTACACCGTGACGTACAGCGGGGCAAGTAGCGTGGACCTTGCCGCTGGAGACGTGCAGGTCAACAACGGCGGTACCGCTGGTGCCGCGGTGACCGGCGTCTCCGGCACCGGCACTACGATGCGGAACGTGACCGTGACTGCGGGCGCCGGGGATGGAGAGGTGACAATCCAGCTTCCTGTGGGTACGGCGGTCGATGAAGCGGGGAATCCGGCCCCCTCGTTTGGGCCGTCGGTGGGGTTTGTGGAGGACAATACTGCTCCGAGTGCGCCGACTATTGCCGGGACAGACGCCAACTCTTACTTCAACGGATCTACGTATTTTCACACGGGTTCCGGAGTGGCTTTCACGCTGTCATCGTTGGACGCCGCGTCCGGTGTCAATGGGTTCACCACGGATCCAGCCGGAACCAGTCCTGCCCCGGCATCAGTAGTCACCCTCTCCAGCGACGACGACATCTACGCTGTGGACAACGTCGGCAACGTGTCTACGCCCCTGACGCTGAATGTGGTGCTGGACAATGATGGGCCGACGGGGCTGGATGTCGGAGCCGCGACGG
>CAZZIE010000013.1:0-49727 GCA_964654185.1 uncultured Spirochaetaceae bacterium
GGGGGGGGCTCGCTCCGGCTGATTTCGCGATACGGGATCGGCGTCGACGCCATTGACCTGGAAGCGGCGCGGCGTGCGGGCGTGACTGTGTGCAACGCCCCGGGGGCCAACGCGCGGCCCACCGCGGAGTGGACCCTGGCGACGATCCTGGACATTGCCGGTCGCCGCGTTCCCCACCATCAGCGTGCCGCGTCGGGGCTCCGAAAGAGCGGGCCCTCGCGCATCGACCTGACAGCGGCTAGGGTCGGGATTGTCGGAACCGGTCATGTCGGCATGCTGATGGCGGAGATGCTCGCACCCTTCGACGTGAAGCTGATCGCCAAGGACCGCGGCGACGAGATCGAGTGGATCCGCAGGCACAACGTCGAGATGGTTGAGCTGGACGAGCTCTGCCGGCGCGCCGATGTCGTGACGCTCCACGCCTCCGCGAAGGAGCAACTCATTGGCCCCGCCGAGCTCGACCTCATGCGGCCCACGACGATCCTGGTCAACTGCGCCCGGGGGTACCACGTGGATAACCGCGAGGCGTGGCGGCGCGTAAAGGATGGACGGCTCTGGGGCTACGGCATCGACGAGGTGTGGCCGGAGAGCGACCTGCCCCTGGACGGCCTGAACATCGTGGCCAGCCCCCACGTCGGCTCCGACAGCGACCGCGGCAAGCTGGGCATGCAGCGCATGTCCGTCGACCGGGTCCTGGAGCTCCTCGATGGACGTGAGCTGACGAACGTCGTGAATCCGGGGTAGCGGCGAGTGGTGACGCTCCCCGGACGGGCCTGGCGCGCCCGGAGCAATGTGAGACGGCGCAATCCGACCCATCTCCAGCGGCGGCCCCCTCCTTAGAAGACCCCTCCTTAGAACACCCCGATCGGCTAGAACACCCCGATCAACCGGAGCGCGCTCGCGGCGACGGCGGCGACAATGACCCAGCGCACCGCCTTTGCCCCGCGCTTCACGGCAAAGCGGACGCCGATCCAGGCGCCGATCATGTTACCGACACCGAGAATGAGGCCCAGGAGCCAGACGACCTGACCGTAGACGGTGAAGATGATGAGGGCCAGGATCGAGTAGAAGAGGATGATGAAGACCTTCGTGGCGTTGGTCTTCACGAGGTCCAGGCCGAGGAGCCAGGTGATGCCGGTGATCAGCAGGAAGCCGACGCCCGCCTGGATGAAGCCGCCGTAGATGCCGATCACGAAGAACACCGGCACCTGCAGCCACACCGAGCGCAGGCGGAAGGCGTCCTCTCCCGGGACGGGCTTGCGCACAAAGAGCGTTGCAACGACCAGCACCAGCACCACCGCCAGGGCAATATCGAAGATCCGCTCCGGCAGCTCCGCGGCAATGAAGGCGCCGACGATTGCTCCGGCCATGGCCGCACCTGTAGCCGGCGCGGAGCGCCGGATCTCCAGCTTGCCCTGCTGGTAGAAGCGGCCCGTGCTCACCAGGTTCTGCATGAGGATGGCCACGCGGTTCGTGCCGTTGGCCACGGGAGAGGGCAGTCCGAGGAAGATGAGCGCCGGAATGGTGATGAGGGTTCCACCGCCGGCCAGGGTGTTCACAAAGCCGGCAATCACACCGGCGGCCAGGAGAATGACAGGTTCATACCACTCGATAGGTCGATCCTTTCTGCGCGCCGGCAGTCGCACGCCCCGCAGGTCGCCCGGCGCGCGGTTCTCCGTCACGACGCGCTTGCGCCGGGTCGGTAACGGCGGTTACTCTATCAGAATCGCAACAGCGTGTTCAGTCGCTCGGTTGTGCCGGGACGCTCACTCGCACGGCGCTGCGGGGCTGGCCCCGTCGCGCACGCAGGAGCCCCCGCCCGGCCGCGCGGGGGCCCGCGCGTGGGCCCGCTCCCGCGGGGCGGGGCTGCGCCCCGGGAACTCCGACACCACGGCGCGAGACCGCTCCCGCGGTGCAGCATCGCCGCAGTTGTGCGGTCGGTCGCCGAGCGACGCGGCGCTGTGTAGACATTCTACAGGAGGACTTCAATGGCACAGGACCTGTTCATTCGCAATGCCCGACTTCGCGGCAGGGAGGGCTTGTTCGACATTGCCGTGCGGAGCGGCAGGATTGAGAAGATCACCCCCGTCGGCAACGGCGCGGGGCCCGACAGCGGCGCAGGCTCGGCGGGCGGCACGGGCGCGGGCTCCGGGGCCGCCTCCGGCACGGCCGCGGCCGCCGGGGCGCGCACCTGGGACCGTCCGACCCGGGAGGGCGAGACGATCGATGCGAAGGGCAACCTGGTAACCGAGCCCTTCGTGAACGGCCACCTCCACCTGGACAAGGTGTACACCCTGGAGCGCCTGGGCAACGAGGCGCTGAAAGCGTACCAGTCCTCCGGCATGGGCGGCGCCATGACCGCCATTGAGCTCGCCGCGGCGGTGAAGAACGACTACGACCAGTCCTGGATCGTGCCGAACGTCCGCCGCGCCGTGGAGCGCGCCGTCTCCTTTGGAAACACCCACATCCGCGCCTTTGCGGATGTCGACACCACCGGCAAGCTGGAAGGGGTCAAGGCGCTCCTGCAGGTGCGCGACGAGATGAAGGACGTCTGCACCCTGGAAGTCGTCGCCTTTCCCCAGGACGGCGTCATCCGCGATCCCGGCGCGGAGGACTATGTGAAGCAGGCCCTCGACCTCGGCGCCGATTGTGTCGGCGGCATCCCCTGGATCGAGCTGACGGATGCGGACGCGCAGGAGCACATCGACCGGATGATGGCCCTCGCCGTGAAGTACGACCGGGATGTCTCCATGCTCGTTGACGACACCGGCGACCCCAACCTGCGAACCCTCGAGATGCTCGCGGTGAAGACCATCGAGATCGGCTGGGAGGGCCGGGTCACCGCCCAGCACGCCCGCGCCATGGCCACCTACCCCGAGCCCACCTTCCGCCGCCTCGTCGGCCTGCTGAAGAAGGCACAGATCTCCGTAGTCAGCGACCCGCAAACCGGCCCCCTCCACGCCCGCGTCCAGGACCTCCGCGCCGCGGACATTCCGGTCGCCCTGGGCCAGGACGACTGCGCCGACGCCTACTACCCCTTCGGCCGCAACAACATGCTGGAAGTCGGCTTCCTGGCAAGCCATCTGCTCTGGATGACGAGCTTCGAGGATCTGGAAGCGATCTACGACATGCTCACGAAGGATGCAGCAAGAGCTCTTGGGATCGATGCATACGGCCTTGCGGAAAACGCCGCGGCGAACCTTGTCGTCCTGCCGCAGCCGACCGTATGGGAAGCGCTCTGGGAGCACGAGGCCCCTGCGTTCGTCGTCCGAGGGGGACAAGTCATCGCGGAGGCGTGACGGCACGGCGGCAGCGCCGACCCGGGGCCGACGGCCACCCCTCGCGCGGCCCCCCTATCGGGAGGTACGCTCCCACTCCGCGGCCTGAGTTGCGTGGGTCAGGGTTCGCCACTCCTGGGATACCGGCAGAATCCCGAGTTGCCTGACAATGTCGCGAGCCGCAAGGCCCACCAGGGCCATGTAGGTCGGATAGGCGAGTTGGAGGTTTGCCAGGTCCTCGACCTGGATGTCCGCGCTCATCCCGGCGGCGACCATTTCGACGAGCTCCACCGCCTGCTCGCCGACGGCGTGGGCGCCGAGAATGTGGTGGGACTCCCGGTCCACAATGAGTTTGAGGAAGCCCCTCGTCTGCCCGTCGATGATCGCGCGGTCGAGGGCGCGGTAGGAGACGGTGGCGGTAATCGTGGGATGTGACTTTGAGGCCTGCTCCTCCGTCGGCCCGACCCCGCCGTACTCCGGCTCGGTGAAACCGCCGTGGGGCGCCCGGGCGCTCTCCTGCGTTGTCGCGTAGCCCAGGACGGCGTGCTCCGCGGCAATGCGCGCCTGGTTGGCGGCGTTCTGAACAAGCATGGTCTTGCCTATCACGTCACCCGCCGCATAGATATGCCCCTGAGAGGTGCGCATGGCTTCATCGACCACAATGTAGCTCTTCGACCGCTCAACGCCGGCCTTCTCAAGACCCAGGGTGTCGGTTCTGCCGCCCCAGCCGGTTGCCATGATGACGGCGTCGCACTGCAGGCGCTCCGTCGCGTCGTGGTGTCGGTACGTCAACGTCACGGTGCCGTCGGTATCCGAGCGCCCCACGCGATCGACGCCGTCAATGCCGGTGATGATTGTCATGCCGTCGTCGACGAAGGCGGCGTGCATCTCTTCGGAGACTGCCGGGTCCTCGACAGGGAGGATGGCCGGCATTATGTCGATGAGGCTGGTCTCGACGCCGAAGGCATTGAACACCGAGGCGAGTTGAGCCCCCGTTGCCCCGGCGCCGACGACGACGACGCTCTGGGGAAGGCTGGACAGCTGCCATACGTCGTTGGGCGTCAGAGCATGCTCCGCGCCGGGGATCGGGAGCTTCTTCGGGTGGCCGCCCACGGCAATGACGATCCCCTTCCCGGTGACACGCGTACCGTCGGCCGCCTCTATGGTGTGCGCGTCGACGAAGGCGGAGGGACCACCGCCGGACATCACCTCAATCCCGGTCTCCCGAAGATGGCTGTCGAGGGACTTGTTCCGGCGCACCTCCTCCACAATAGTGGCCGTTCTCCGGAGCGTAGCGGCGAAATCGACGCGCGGTCGCTCCGAAAGGGAGATGCCGTAGGCGCCGGCCTGCCGAGTGTCCCGCACCAGCCTGGCGGCCCTGGCAAGAACGCGGGTGGGTACGCAGCCGTCGTTGGTGCAGGTGCCGCCGAAGTCGCCCTCCTCCAGCAGCACCACCTCGGCACCGAGCTCCCGCGCCCGCAACGCCGCGGTAACACCGGCGGGTCCGCCGCCGAGAACAACAAGATCGTATTGATGCATGGCCATGGTGCCTCCCTTATCTTGAAGCTACGGCCCCGGACGCCCCCGCGGAATACCCCACCCGGCCTACCGATTCTGTGACGTGCTCCGCCGGCGTCTTGCTCCGTCCCCGGCGGTGCGGCTAATCTAGGAGCGCACAAGGAGGCGGCATCATGAGCGCGACGTACTGCGTCATCGGCAGCATCAACATGGATCTGGTCGCCGGAGTCGATCGCTTTCCCCGACCCGGCGAGAGCCGCGTCGGCCACACCTTTGGCACCTACCCCGGCGGCAAGGGAGCGAACCAGGCGGTCGCCCTGGCGCGGCTCGGTGCACAGGTCATGATGGCGGGCAAGCTCGGCGACGACACCTTCGGTCAGGACTACCTTGGGGTATTTCGCGATGAAGGAATCGATCCGTCGCTCATTGAGGTGGATCCGGACGCCGCCACGGGGGTGGCCGTCATTGAGGTGGACGACAGCGGGGAGAACCACATTGTCGTGGTGCCGGGCGCGAACATGACCCTCGACGCCGCCTACGTTGAGGCACGGACTTCCGCCATTTCCGCGGCGGATGTCGCGCTATTTCAGCTCGAGATTCCCCTGGAGGTGGATAGGGCCGGACTCGACCTCATGAAGAGGGCGGGAAAGATCACCATCCTGGATCCCGCCCCGGCGCCGCGCGAGCCCGTGCCCCGCGCCATTCTGGAGCTGGCCGACTACGTGACTCCGAACGAGACGGAGGCCCGTGAGCTCACCGGAATCACCGTCACCGATCAGGACTCCGCCCTCGAGGCCGGGAGGCAACTTCAGGAACAGGGAGCCGGAACCGTGATCATTAAGGCCGGCCCTCATGGAGCCTATATAGTCTCTGCTCACGGCATCCGCCACATCCCCGGCTTTTCGATCAAGGCTGCAGACACTACCGCCGCCGGCGACGCCTTTAACGCCGGCCTCGCCTTCGCCCTGGGTGAAGGCGGATCACTCGACGAGGCGGTGCGGCATGCCAACGCCGTCGGCGCCCTGGCGTGCACAAGACTCGGTGCCCAGAGCGCCCTGCCCCGCCGGGATGAGGTGGAGGCGCTCCGTGGCGGCTGACGTTCACCGCCGCGGCGACGCCGACGCGCCGGCCGTTGTGAACCGCGGGAAGAGCACGTTGTTCTCCGTGTGGACGTGGCGGTGCATCTCCCGCTCGAGCTCCTCCAGGGCGGAGAGGGTTGCCCGGGTTGAGTTGCAGGCCCCTTCGAAGGGAGTGTAGCCGTCGGTGACGCCGCGCATGGCTTCGAGCGCTTGAGCGGCGCTGTCGTGCTCGGCCTCCATCTCTCGGATGAGCTTTGCGACGGCGTCCGCATTGGCGACGGCGTCCGCATTGGTGTCGGCGTCGGCGTCGAGACGAAGCTGCGGAAAGAGCTTCTCCTCCTCTGCGGCAAGGTGGCCGTAGATCTCATTCTCAAAGTCCATGTAGACGTCCCGCAGCGCCAGGAGACGGGGATCCTCATTCCCGTGTCCCTCCGCGACCTTGTCCACCATCTCGTGCAGGCGCGGAAGCTCCCGGCGCAGCGCATCGTGATAGGTTGTGACGATGTGGTCCACCAGCTCCGCGCTCGACATAGCGGAAACATCGGCCACTGAATCCTGAGCCTGGGCAGCCTCCCCGGCCGCCATGGTTCGCGCGATCGCTTCCGGGTCGAGCCCCCTGGCCGCGACGGCGTCCCGGAAGGGAACGGCTCCGCCGCAGCAGTAGTTGATGCCCAGGGCCTCGAAGACCCGCGCCCGGGAGGGGCGCTCCTGCACAAGGTCGGCAACGTGACGAGTGATATCGATCATTGGACCAGGTCCTCCTGTTTGTTTGCTTCAGCCGTCGACGTTCATCCGGCGCCGGCACCTAGATGAAGGCGGTACCGAACTCCGCGATCACGGCGACGACCAGCGCGGCAGCGACCGGCACGGGCCGCATGGCTGCATTTCTGACTTTATCACTAATCAACCACGGAACGACACCGGCAGCCATGAAGACAGTGATCAACGCCGCGTTGACGGCGCCTTCGAAGAAGACGAACTGCAGAAGAGCGCCGGTCGGGCGCGCCATAATGCCGCCCTGGATTCCCAGAATCACGTTGAGCAGCAGAAAAACGCCGCGCCACCCAAGGCTGACGCCGAGAGCCGTGGAGACGCTTCGGAGAGATACCTTGGCGAAACCGGTCACATACAGCCCCAGAAAGACAATGAGTCCCTCCGAGATGATCGCCAGCGCAGGATTCCGGACGAAGTTCCACCGCACCACCGGCAACGCCACGGAGGCCAGTTTCACCATGGCAGCTACGGCGGCCACACCGAGGGCGCTCGAAGGCCGCTTCGTGGCGTGAGCGGCGCCAATAAGAAAGATCAGGCCGATCGGGAACATGACGAATCCGGCGATCCGCGGGAACGGCGTGACCCGCGGGAGGAAGTGCAGAAGAAACCCCAGAGTCGCCTCCATGATGCCCCATACGCCACCGAAGAAGAGAACGGTCATGAGAGTCCGGTTGCCATCCGCACGCTCCCGGCCGTCGACCCGGCCGAGCCCGCGGTCGCCGTCGCGCCCGGGGTGGCCGCCGCGTGCGACATTGCCGCCGTGTCCGGGGTTGCCGCCCACTTCATTCCGTGCTTCAAGATTGTTCATGACGACCTCCTTTTGTGGTCTCCTGCAAACCTGGCGTACGCATCCTCCGTGTTCAGGTTGATCCTGAGCTCCTCGGCGCTTTCGGGCCCGAGGCGGATCTCCCGACAGGAGATACTGCGAAGCAGGTCCCTGACGCTCAGGCGTCCTGCCGTCATTGCGTCCTCCAGAGCCGGTCTTGCACCGGGCTCGAAGATTGTGCAGAGGGGCTCCATGCCGCCGTCGACACCGCGGAAGGCCACTGCAGTGGCACCCTCCTCAGGTGACCGATCCGCCGCGAGTCGACTGAGTGTGCGTGGCGATACGGCGGCAAGATCGACGGCGAGGACGAGCCAGGCGTGGTCGGGACGCTCCTCGAAGGCGCGCCGGATCCCGCCCATCGGACCCGCCTCGACCCGGTCGTACAGGACCGGCACTCCCGCCTGTCGCGCCGCCGTCGTCTGGGCGCGCCGGAGGGAAACGAAGGTCTCGATCCCCAGGGTCTGCACGGTGGCAACGGCGCGGTAGAGCTGGGCGTTTCCATCAATGTTGAGAAGCGCCTTGTCCCGCCCCATTCGCCGGCTGTGGCCGCCGGCCAGCACCAGGCCCGCAAGGGGGGCCCGGTCGTGCGTTGAGTCACGCCGTGGCATGGGCTGCCTCCTCGACCTTCACGGCGGCCGCCTTGTAGGCGGGCTCGAAGCTGTAGGGATCGAAGGCGGGATAGGTGAGCCAGTTGGCCTGGCGATAGTGCATGGGCACAAAGAGCTGTCCCGGCTGGACCGCCTCCTCGATCTTCACCTTCACCTCGGCGCTGCCGCGGCGGGAGCTGAGCTTCACCCAGTCGCCCGCCTCGAGGCCCAGACGCTCTGCGTCCTGAGGATGTATCTCGACGTAGCAATCCGCTGAGCTCAGCTTGTTGAGCATGGCGACCTTGCCTGTGCGCGTCTGCGTGTGGAACTGCACGACGGTGCCGCGCCCCGTAAGAAGCAGGAAGGGGTACTCCTCGTCGGGTGACTCCGGAAGCGGCCGGGGCGGATCGAAGAGGAGTTTCATCCGGCCGTTGTCGGTGAAGAACTTCCCGTCAGAGAAGAGTCGGCGCTCCTGCTCCTGCGGACGCTCTCCTTCGGGATAGGGCCACTGAATGCCGCCGTTGTCGATGAGCTCCTGGTAGCCGCGGATCCCGGTGATGTCGCAGGGTCGGCCCCGGCTCGTACGCTGGAGAATGCGGAAGACCGCCTCCGGGCTGGACCACTCCGAGAGGAGCTCGCCGCATCCCCAGCGGTCGGCGATCATCCGGAAGATATCGAAGTCGGACTTTGCTTCGCCCGGCGGATCCTGCACCTTCTGAACAATGCCGATCCGCCGCTCCGAGTTGATGAAGGTGCCGTCCTTCTCACCGCTGCCGGCTGCGGGCAGGAAGAGGTCCGCCACCTGGGCCGTTTCGGTGGAGCCGTACAGGTCCTGCACCACCAGGAAGTCGAGCTTCTTCATGGCCTCGAAGAAATCGGTCTTGTTGATCCAGGAGTGGGCGGGGTTGGTGGCGATGATCCAGAGCGCCTTGATCTCCCCGTCGGCAACCTTCTCCAGAATGCGGTGATAGGGAAGGCTGTTCTTCTGCGGGATCACATCCTCGGGAATACCCAGGATCTCCGCGGTCTCCCTGCGGTCCTCGGCCTTCGTGAAGTCCCGAAGGGCGTAGAGGGCGGTGGTGTTGCTGTAGAGGCGGGACCCCATGGCGTTGGCCTGACCGGTAATGGAGTTCGGCCCCGTCCCGGGCCGCCCGATATTCCCGGTGAGCACGCAGATGTTGATTATGGCCTGGGCGGTCCGCACCGCCTGGTGGCTCTGGTTGACCCCCATGGTCCACCAGATGGAGACCGCCTCGCGCTCGTGGATGTCCCGGACCAGCGCTTCCAGGTCCTCAACGGACAACCCCGACTCCCCGGCGGCGCGCTCCAGGGTGAACTCCGCGACGTTCGCCGCAAGCTCGTCGAACCCCTCGGTGTGGGCCTCCACGAAGTCGTGATCGATCCAGTCGCGCCGGATGAGCTCGTTGATAACGGCGTAGAGCACCGTGAGGTCGGACTTCGGATAGAGGGGCAGGTGCGCATCCGCCGCCGCAGCGGTCTTGGTCCGCCGCGGGTCCAGAACCACGATCTTGCGATCCTTCCTGTTCATCTGCACGCGGTTCCACATGATCGGATGAGAAATGGTGGGGTTCGCGCCGACAAAGATGAGAAGATCCGACTCCTCGAAGTCGGTGTAGGTGAAGGGCGGTGCGTCGAAGCCGAAGGCCTGCTTGTACGCGACGGCAGCAGTGGCCATGCACTGCCGCGTGTTACCGTCGCCGTGGACCATGCCCATGCCGAACTTGCCGAGTGCGCCGAGAAAGGCCATCTCCTCCATGGGGATCTGTCCGGTGCTCAGGAAGGCGGCCGATTCCGGGCCATGCTCGTCGAGCACCCCTTTGAAGCGCGAGACGAAGGTGTCCAGCGCGGTATCCCAGTCGACCGCCTCGAGCTCACCCTGTGCGTTGCGCAGTAGCGGCGTCGAGGTGCGGTCCTCCGCCGCGAAGGGCTTCAGGAGATGGAACCCCTTCGGACAGGACTTGCCCAGGTTCACGGGGTACTCCTTGTTGGGCATGACCTTCTCGGGAACCCCGTCGGTGACGGTCACATCCAGGTTACAGCCGACCGAGCAGTAGCTGCAGGTTGTTCGAATGGTCTCAGTACTCATGGACAGCTCCTTCTCCGCCGAACCGGCGGCGCAGAATCAAGGCAATGGCGATCGACACAATTGCCAGGACGATGTATACGATGAATCCCCGGGACCAGCCGGCCGTTCCGAAAAGGTCCACGAAGAGTCCGAGCAGCGGGGGGACCACGAAGCCGCCGAAGGCACCGAGTCCTCCGACCCATCCCGCCGCGCCGCCGACCGCCTCGGGCACGTACTTCGCAACCAGTTTGAACACCGCAGCGTTCCCGGTCCCCATGCCCACGGCAATGATCAGCTCACCGATGAGGGACAAAGCGAAACCGAGATTGAAGACCAGGAGCATCGCTCCAATGAGGACCAGGGTGAAGCTGAGGATCGCGATGCGCTCACCACCGAAGCGGTCACTCACGTGGCCGCCGTAGACCCGGATTACCGAGGCAAGGAGGGAGAAGCCGACCCCGCCGAGGAGGCCTGCCACCGGTGCGCTGACGCCGTGAAGTATCTGCCAGTAGGATGGAAACCACGAAGTGAGGGCGAGAAAGCCACCGAATGAGGTGAAGTAGAGAACCACCAGGGCCCAGGTGCGCCCGACCCTGGCCGACACCTTGAGTGCTTCGACGGCCTTCCCGGAAGGAAAGAGCTCCTGCCCCATGCGCCCGGACACGTCCCGGGAGGTTGCCGCGTCATGACCCCTGGCTCGGAGCTGGAAGTAGTAGGCGTCGTGGGCAATGAGGATGTAGATGATGGTTCCAATGATCAGGAAGGCGAGCCACGCGGCATACGCGCCGATCACGCCCCAGGCAGCGAGGACCAACGGGATGAGAAGGGTGAAGATGCCCGGCGCCATGTTGCCCAGCCCGGCGTAGGTGCCCAGGGCAATGCCCTGGCGCTTCTGCGGATACCAGTAGGAGGTCTGGGGAATGCCCACCGAGAAGGTCGCAACGCCGCAGCCGCTCAGGGCGCCGAAGACGAGGATGAGCGGATAGAGGTCGGAGGTGAGCTTCTCGGGAAAGGTCAAGAGCAGAATGAGGGTCACCCCTCCGAGCCCGATGATGGAGAGCACCAGCAATGTTGTGAGGGGACGCTTTCCGCCAACCTTGTCGACCCAGGCACCGAAGGGGATCCGCAGTAGTGATCCAGTGAGCTGGGGGATAGCCACCAGGAGGCCGAGCATGGTGCCGGAAAGCGCCATGGCCTCCTTGAAATAGGGACCCGTCGGGCCGTACAGTGAGACTGCAGCGAAACCGACGAAGAATCCCAGAGTGGCCGAAATCAGCCCTGCCCGGGGATTGCTCTTGAGTCCGTATTGTTCTTTCAATGGTTTCGAAGCATCGGCCATTTCGTGCTCCCGTCGTGGTGCTCGCACCACCTGCAGTGTGTGATCCAGTGCTTATTACACGCTAACACTACGGCGGAATTGATGACCAGGGCGGTAACCTATGTTACGCTTGCAGGCGAATTCATGAACAGAACGGGCGATACCGGGACGGGCCACGGCGGATCAAGGGATGCCGAATCTCTGGCCAGGACAACGCTGTTTACCGGCGTGCCCCGCTATCGCATTGTGGGACTGCTTCAGAAGTACCGTTTCGGCATTCGAGAGTGTGAAGACGGACAGATTATTCGCGTTCGCGGAGAGGAGTACACGGATCTGCTGTTGGTGCTTCGAGGCTCCCTGGAGGCCCAGATAGATGACTTGGCCGGCCACGTACTCCGGGTCGAAACACTTCCCGCCGGCAGCGTCGTCGCCTCAGCAATCCTCTTCGCAGACCTGAACTTCCTGCCGGTGACGATTCGCGCCATGGGAAACGTGCGTCTTGCCGTGCTCTCCCGCACCACCGTTCTGGCACTGGCCCGGGAGGAAGAGACAATTCTGTCGGCTCTCCTGCGCGACATGGGCAACCGCGCCGCCTTCCTGGCGGAGAAGCTGCGGCTCATGCAGTTTGCATCGATTGAAGAGAAGCTCGCGGTCTACCTCATTGATCAGGCCGACCGCGCCGGCTGCCAGGAGTTCGACCTTCCCCACACCAAACGCGAGCTCGCCGAGATCTTCGGCGTCACCCGCCCCTCCCTCTCCCGGGTCTTCCTCCGCCTCTGCGAGGAATCGATCATCTCCCAGCAGGGCCGCCACGTCACCATCCACGACCCCGAAGAGCTCCGGGAGATCGCCGAGAACGTGGCGGAGTAGAGGCGGGCTTCCACAGCATCTCCTCGCCGCCCCCAGACAAGAACCCCCACACAACAAGGGGCTGCCCGGATTCACCGAGCAGCCCCGCTGCTTTGCATTCCGACGTTCGACTCAGAGGTGATCAGTTACCGCCGCCGACGTCGCTACCGTAATAGTCGAAGGCGAATCCGTACAGGTTCTCACCGGTACTGCTGCCCACAATTGGATCGCCGGTGTTCCACGTGGAGACCTCGAGCTTGAGTGCCGTCACGCCGTCAGGGAGTCGGAATACGCCCGGAGCGTCCCGGGAACTGTCGAACTTGTCCAATGACTGCGTTAAAACACCGCCGGTCAGATTCGTGAGCTGGGCGTCCGTCACTGATGCCGTGGAGTAGAGAACGGCAACTTCCACGTCCCGCGCGTAGTTCGAAGAGTCGACAATGCTATCGGTTATCCACACGCGGACGAATCTCTCCTGGGAGAAATCGCCCTGCGACCCGAGGGGGGCGTCAAGAAAGAGAGTGTGCACGGTGTCCTGCATTGCCTGCACGGTGTACTCCGTTTCCTCCTCAATGGCGGTCATAACGCCTTCGCTCAGATCGATGGTTTGACCGCCAAATCCAATGTCTGTCGCGGTTACGAAGTCCGCCCAACCATAGGGCCCGTCGGCGATCATGCCGAAGCCGAACGACCCCACAAAGCCCGGGTCAGATGCCCCGTAGGGCCGTATCCGAATCACCTGCTGTTCTGCGGGGGAAGCAACGAACTTCGCAGTCTCGGGACTCGCAACATCCGGATACGGGGAATCGAAGTTGGCACCCGTCGTACCGGAGTAGGTGATGAAGTCACCACTCCCGGCGTCGTAATAGAGAGTGACGTCGACGTCTCCGGCGTAAGTTCCGCTGCCACTGAAGGCATCGTCGACGAAGAACTCATAGGGAGCGCCGGGAACGACACTGTAGGTGTAATAGAGCTCGTCGCTTATGTCCGAGGTAGCATCCTGGTATTGCACCCCGAGGTCGACCGCCACCGCGTTGCCCGGAGTTGCCGCTCCGGTGACGTTCTGCAGACCGGAGAGGAGCGAAATCGTGGCCGTTCCCCCGGTAGTGGTGAACGTCGCAGTGGTCGGGCTGACCCCGCCGTTGTTGGTCTCATCCGTCTCGGCAATGGCGTTCCCCGGGTCGACGCGGGCACCGGCGTAGTACTCACCGTCCGGGACCGAGGTGCTCTGGGACTGCAGGTAGGTGTTGATCTCGTCCAGGGTGACCGTCACATAGTCAACGGTGCCGGCGTCACTGCTGATCGAAGATGCATACACCGGAATGTCCCCCTGACCAAGGGTTGCGTCCGAAGAGAGGTACACCTCATAGCCGACGTCGGCGACGTCGGCGGTGCCGGCGTTTTCAATGGCGACTTCGATCCCGGTGACGTTGCTCTGCTGGTCGAGCTGGTAGACGACACTTTCGATTTTCAGGTCGGTGGTCGTCCCGCCACTCCCTCCGGGACCGCTCAGAAACTGCGTCCCCGAAGTTACCTCGAAGTTGTTGTCTTCATTTGTCTCCGCGACATTGTTGCCCGGATCAATGCCGGCAATACCGTAATAGGTGCCGTCGGCGTAGGAGATGTTGTTCGTCTGGATGTAGGTGGCAATCTCGTCGAAGGTCACGACCACGGTCTGCGTCCCGTTCGCCGGAACATTCACGGCGCCGGCGTACACGCGGGTATCCTGCAGGTCGGGACTCTCATCCACGGACAGGAAGAACCTGAACTCGACGTCATTCGCATCCGCGCTGCCGGTGTTTGCGAACGCCATGGTTACGCTCTCAACGAGCTCCTGCTGCTGATCAAGGTTGAAGGCCACGCTGTTGACCATGAGATCAACGTCACCGGTTCCGCCGCCACCCCCGCCGTCACTGGCGCCGCCGATGAATCCGGTTGAGGAGCTGACGCCGGTGTTGTTCTGCTCGTTGGACTCGTCAATGTCTTCGCCGGGGTCCAGGATGACACCGACGTAGTAGTTCGCAGGGTTGAGCGAAACGCCGTTGGAGTTGATGTATTGTTGAATCTGCGTGGTGAGGGCCACCGTTTCCTGGTCGCCGGCGTCGACGGTAATGGTGTCTTGGAAAACGGTGATGTCGTCGCTGCTGTTGGTACCGACGATCTGATTGCTCGACACCACCACCCGGTACTCGGCGTTCAGTGCCGGGGCGTCACCGTTGTTGGTAATGATGAACTCAACGCCGGTAACGGATCCGGTGCTCGTATCGACGGAGAACTCGATCGCCCCAACGGCGAGGTCCGCCTGGGGATCGAAGTCGTCCGGGGGTCCGCCGCCCAGGGCGTTGAACAGGGCGGGACATCCCGAGAGCAGGATGGTAAGGAGAAGAACCAGCGGTATCCAGAGTAGCAACTTTTTCACTGTCTGCGCTCCTCGTAACAATTCGTTAGGATCATCTTTGCAGGCAGGCACGGCACGCGTGCCGCCTTAACCTGACTATGCCAGTAATTTATAGCGTTACTCAGATTTAATCCATATGACGGACCATGTCATGGACGTTTCTCACAACTTCCTGTTACCAGGGTCGATGCCGACGGACCGCGCCCGCGACCGTTCCCGGGGTTTCCCTGCGGTCGGTTCGCCTTCATAATGGCGAACGGACGGATGGCGCCGTACGGGCGGACAACATTGAACAAGGAGCGAGCCTGTGTTCTCCACTGCGCTGTTACCCGTGAGCTTTCGGGAGTCCATGAGCAGGATCCACGCCATGCTCACCTTCCTGCACAACTTCGACACGGAGCGGGTCGTCTTTCTTCACGTGAGCAGCGGCCCCGTCACCGCCGGGACGGAGCGGAAGCTGCAAGCCTTTCGCGACCAGGCGGCGCGGGACCTGGCCGAGGCGCGAGCCGCCGCCGGGGAGGAAGCTGCGCAGATGCAGGAACTGGTCCTGGACACGCGTGTTCACTCCGGCTCTCCGGCCTTCGAGATCGCCGTGACGGCTCGGGAAGTAGATGCGGACTTCATATACTTTCCCTGGAAACGGAAGAGCTGGATCCAGCAGACCCTGATCGGGAGTACCACCCGGGACGTCATTCGCCTGAGTAATCTGCCGATCTTCGTCTCCAAACAGCGCGGGGTGAAGTCGCCGGAGGAGCCCTTTCGGGTTCTCTACCCGACCAACTTCCAGAGTACCGACCGCTACGTCATTCCCTACCTGCGCTATCCCGGACTTGCCGCAGACGATCTGATCCTCCTCAACGCCCACGACCGCGCGCCGGATCCCACCGCCGAGAGCCGGCAGGAGCGGTGGTGCACGGAGAACCTCAGCCGCCTCACTGAGGAGGTGAAGGACAACTTCACCGAGGTGGAACCCGTATCCATGACGGGCAGCCCCCGGCGGGTCGTGCCGCGGATGGTCCGGCGCAACAGCGTGGACCTGGTGATCCTGGGCAAGTCCGATCAGGAGAGCGCTCTCACCGCCATGATGGGGTCGGTCGCGGAGGAGATTGCGAAGAGCGCCCGCTGCTCGGTCTTCGTAGTGAGCCGGGCGTACCAGCCGCCGGCGGAATCGGCGACACCCGAAACGACCGGCACCCGCGAGGACGCCGACCACGGCAGAGGAGGCGCGAAATGATGCGA
Source organism: uncultured Spirochaetaceae bacterium (assembly GCA_964654185.1). Classification (GTDB taxonomy): domain Bacteria; phylum Spirochaetota; class Spirochaetia; order DSM-27196; family PWMO01; genus CAYFQV01. Next base: position 15,953 of record CAZZIE010000013.1, read on the forward strand.
AAGAACATCGTCTTCGTGGTGGCCGTAATCATCGTCATTGCTCTGGTTCTGGCGGGGATTCTCAGCCCCGAGGGCATTGATACGGTCTCCCGGGTGGTACACACCTACATCATTGATCACTTCGGGTGGGGATACCTCCTGGCGGCGTTCTTCTTCCTCGCGATCTCGCTCTACGTGGCCTTCAGCAAGTACGGACGGATCAAGCTCGGCGCGGACGATGAGAAGCCGCAGTACAGCTACTTCGGCTGGTTCAGCATGCTCTTCGCCGCGGGCATGGGGATCGGGCTCATCTTCTGGGGCGTGGCGGAGCCCATGAGCCACTACCTCAACCCGCCGGAGCACATTGCCGGCGCCTCAGGAGATGCCGCCGCCTTTGCCATGCGGTACAGCTTCTTTCACTGGGGCATCCATCCCTGGGCGATCTACATTGTCATGAGCCTGACGATCGCCTACTTCTCCTTCCGGCGAGGCATGCCGCCCCTCATATCGAGCGCCTTCTATCCCCTCATCGGCGAACGGATCTACGGGTGGATCGGGAAGGCCATCGACATTCTGGCGATCTTCGCGACGGTCTTCGGTGTTGCCACGAGTCTGGGCCTCGGGGCGCTCCAGATCACCGGAGGTGTTGCGACGGTGCTGCCGATCCCGCAGGGGACGGGGACGACCCTGATCATCATTGCCGCCGTGACGGTGCTCTACATGTTCTCCAGCGCCACGGGTCTGGACAAGGGCGTCCAGATCCTGAGCAGGACCAACGTCATGGTGGCGCTGGTCCTCCTGGGGTTCATGCTCGTCGCCGGGCCGACGGCGTACATACTGGACATCTTCTCCACGACCCTGGGGGATTACCTGTCGGGACTGGTAACCATGAGCCTGAGCACCAATCCCTTTGAGGGGTACGCCTGGACGAAGTCCTGGACCCTCTTCTACTGGGCGTGGTGGATCTCCTGGTCCCCCTTCGTGGGTCTCTTCGTTGCCAGCATCTCCCGCGGCCGCACCATTCGGGAATTCGTCCTCGGCGCGCTGATCGTACCGGCGCTGCTCACCTTCCTCTGGTTCGCCGTCTTCGGCGGAGCCGGGTTCCACCTTGAGCTGCAGGAAGGAGTCTCCTTTGCCGCCACCGCCGCGGAGAACGTGCCGGCGGCGCTCTTCGAGCTCTTCAGCTACTACCCGCTGGCGCCGGTGCTGAGCGTCCTCGCGGTGATTCTCCTCACGGTCTTCTTCGTGACATCGGCGGACTCGGCCACCTTCGTCCTGGCCATGATGAGCTCCAACGGTAACCTGAATCCCTCCCTGGGCAAGAAGATCGCCTGGGGCATCATCCAGTCCAGCGCCGCGGCGGTCCTTCTGGTTTCCGGAGGGCTCGAGGCGCTGCAGCGAATGGCCATTGTGGCGGCGCTGCCCTTCACCATCGTCATGGTGCTCATGGTGCGCAGCCTCCTGAAGGCAATGCGCTACGAGGTCAAGCACGAGTGGGTCGACCGGCGGGCGCGCCGGGCCTCCGACCGCCCGGTGTAGGGCCGCGGGGCGCTTGCCGGGCCAGGCCGGCCTTCCCGGACGCGCCGGCCTTCCCGGGCCCGCCGGGCGTCGGACCGCCCGACCTGGGGCCGCCTGCTGCCTGTGCGTGCCGCCGGCCGCGGCTTGTGCGGGCGGTTGAACCGGTGTAGGGTTTCCTGATGGAAATCACTCAGAAGATGCATCTCCAGGTCGAGGAGGAGAACCTCCTCGACATGCACAGCGTTATCAACGTCCTCAACGTGATCAACTACGAGCTGCACATCCTTTCCATTGAGCTCGGTGAGGCACAGGAGATCATTGAAGCGGCGGATGCGGTTGCGGACATTGGGGATGCCCTGCGCGACCGGGAAGAGGCACACCGGCAGATTCGCAATGTCGAGGATTTCATTCACACCATTGAGACGGCGGTGGACCGGGCGTGTGCGCTCCGCGAAGGCTGCCGGGACCTCCCTGCCGTTGCGGAGGCGCGGGAGAACCTGAACAGCATCTATACGGTGCTCCGGGTGCGCGCGCGGGAGATCGTGGCGCGAATCGACAATCCCATGGCGTGGGTGACCCATGATGTCGATCAGCTCTACGACAACTTTGTCCACGTGCTTCGCGCTATTGAGCGAAACAGCAAGGGCGGTTATCAGATCGTCAACAACATTGCCCGTCACGAAGAGGGCACCTACTACGTCACCTTCGAGATCAGCAGCGTTCAGGGTAAGAGCATCCGCATGCCCGCGGTCTTCCAGGACGTCATGCGCGACCTGATCGCCAACGCCAGGAAGTACACCGAGCCGGGCGGCCGCATTCTTGCGGGGCTGCACAACGACGGGAAGACCCTGCGCTTCGTGATAGAGGATACCGGCCGGGGTATCCCTGAGGATGAGATTCCGCGGCTCATCCGCTTCGGTGAGCGCGGGAGCAACGTCCAGGATCGTCCGACTCGCGGCGGCGGCTTCGGACTGACGAAGGCCTTCTACATAACGACGAGCCTCGACGGACGCATGTGGATCGACAGCACCGTCGGTGAAGGGACCCGGATCGAGATCAGGATCCCCGCCGAGTCCCGCAGCGACTAGCGGCCCCCGCGACAGGTTCCGGCGGCGCCTCGTGGCTTTTCCCACCTCCACGTGATTATCATGGTAGTCAGCAGAGAAAAACCGCTCGGAGGTGCAGCAATGACGACGTTCTTTCTCTTCGGGACATACACCAGCGAATCCATTGAGGGAATCGATGCCCGGCGTACGAAGAAGACCGAGGAAATCGTCTCGGGATACGGGGGCACCGTACGCTCCGTTCACGCCATCCTCGGGCCGTACGACATTGTCATTATCGTTGAGCTTCCGGGCGTTCCCGAAGCCGTCCAGGTATCCCTGGCGCTGTCCAAGGCAACGGGCCTGAGCTTCACCTCCGCGCCGGCGGTCACCGTTGCCGACTTCGACCGTCTGGCCCGGAACGCGCTCCACAGCAACACCGGCTGATACCCGAGAGATGGTTCCAGACAGCCCCGGGGCACTCGTGGCGCAGCACGGGTCTGCGGCTGACGCCGGTTGAGCACGTTGCCGGGCGGGTCCCGACGGGCGCCGGCAGATGTGCCCGATGCTGGTAGTTGCATCACTTGTGCGCTACTTTGGAATCTGTGCGATAATCAGGGTTCGGAGGAATCCCATGTCCCAGCGCAGCTTCCGATCACTTGTTCTGATCATATCCCTCCTGCTCACGGCGGCGGTCGTGGCCACCGGACAGGAATACCTGGTGGAGTACGTGGAGGGGCTCGTGGAGGTGCGGGATGGAGGTCAGTGGTACGAGATCTTCATTGCCGACACGATCATGGAGACCGATGAGATTCGCGTCACCGAAGGCGCGTATCTGGAGCTCTCGAGTGCACGCGCCACGCTGAAGATAACCCGCCCCGGCAACTACCCCGTTGCCGACATTGCATCACAGAGCCAGCAGCGAGAACAGAGCGGCCTCGGTTCCCTGCTGACCAATCAGATCGGGCGCTTCTCACAGGAAGAGGTCCGCACCGAGTCGGCAGTCGGCGGCGTACGCGCCTCCGAAGCCGCCCAGGAGGATCAACCCACCTGGGTCGGCGGAGAGTCCGTGCCGGAGCTCATTGCCGAAGCGGTTGCCATGCTCGAGGAGGGCAACTACCAGGAGGCCTACTACATCATGGATGAGGCCTCCTACTACGCCTTCGGCAATGAGAAGCCGGAAGCGGATTTCTACCTGGGCTACACCGCCGCCCTTGCGGGGGAGACACAGGTTGCCCTCACCGCTCTGGAAGCGCACGACCCCGACCCGGAGACGGACTACTACGATTCACACGTTCTGAGCCTTGCGGATCTCTACGTGCAGACCTTTGCCTACGCCGAGGCGGAATCGCTCGTCGAAGCGTACCTCGCCCAGGGTGAAGGGGACCCGGAGTCGGCGCAGCACGCGCACCTGCTCCTGGGTATGAGCCGTCAGGGTCAGGGGGATCAGCGCGGCGCCCGCACAGCCTTTCAGGAGGCCCGCGATCTGGCCCCGGACAGCCCCGCCGGTCAGGTAGCACGCAACTTCCTGGCAAGCTTCTAGAGCTTCTACTCCCAGAGCTTCTAAGGGAGAAGCTCCGCAAGTCCGGCGTCGTCGGGATTGACCGCGGCGCCGCGATCGGTCCTGACAATGGGCATGCGCAACAGAGAGGGATCTTCGAGAAGCTCTTCGCGAGGATCGTACTCCATGTATGCCATACCGCGCTTCCGGTAGCTCCGCGACTCCGGATCGATGAGCTCATCGAATCCGCCGACCGCCGCCGCAACCGTCTCGAGCTCGCCGACACTCAATCCGCGCTGGGTCAGGTCGACGAACTGAAAGTCGATCCCCCGCTCCTTCAGGTAGCGTTCGATCCGCCGGGTCTCCTTCGATTTCTTCGTGCCGATCAGTTGCGGTGTCACGCCTTCTCGCCTTCGATTGGGAACTGCTTGAAGAACTCCACGACATCGATGCCATCCGGACCGCCCCCGGCGAGGTACTCACCTTTGATACGCAGAGCGCCGCGGTGGAGGACCTCCGAGCGGATCCCGTACTGAATGGACTGATACGCCTCGAGGAAGGCGGCCATGTCGTCGGCGAGGCGGATGATCTCCCCGTCAATGGGATTGTAGCTGTCGTCGTTGTACTTCGCGGAAATCTCCGCGGTGGTGCTTCCCCGTTCGCTCCCCTCCAGGATCAACCGGCTCTCGAACTCGCGCTCGCAGAAGTAGCGGATCAGTACCCGGGTCCGCTCCGACATGAGCGGATAGAGCTCCTCGTTCACAATCTCGTTCTCGATCTTCTTGATTACCTCGGGCAGATCCGGAGTGGCGCGCTTGGTCGGCGCCACGATATCGCGAGTCACCGACTCAGGGAGATCGTGAAAGAGACCGCCGAAGAAGTTGTTGAAGATCCTCCGTGGTGCGGCATCCACGTGCACCGAGAGAAAGAGCGAAATGACCGCCACGAACATGGAGTGGCCCAGCACCGAGGTCGAGGGAGTCCGCGGCGTCTGGCTCCAGCGCGTCTGGTAGCGCAGCCGGTCGATCACTTCCATGAGCTCGTAGAGCTCCTGCTTCATGACGAGCTGCCGGATGCCGGCAAAGTCCAGGAAGGGTTCCAGATCTCCGCTGAGCTGCTTCTCGATCTCGTAGAGGTCGGGGTCTGCAGTGTGAAGAAGCTTCACCTGATGGAGCTCGGCGTAGGTGGCGTACGAATGGGCCGCCTCGGCAAGGCGGTAGCCATAGGCATCGTCCTCAGATAAGGAGCCGGTGGGCAGAAGGTAGTGGTGGAACTCGTCGCGAAGTCGGTTCTCCGGAAGCAGGGGGCCCAGGCTCTGGTAGACCCACTCGTTGATCTGCCGGTAGACCTCCGGATACTTCTCCCGGATGGTGTGGTGGACGGGCGCCTTGATGTCCGAGAGGGCGAGCTTGCGGAGGAGGCGGAAGATGCCCGCCTTGATGACGGTGTACCAGTTTATCGTGGCGCCGCGCTCCTCTTCGAGGACGCCGACCAGGAAGGCGACGACCATCTGGTAGGCGGCGTGGTCCATTTCGGTGAGGTCGACCGGCTTGGGACGGTCGGTCCACCGCTGAATGGAGAAGCCCTGGAAGAGTCGAGATGCCAGATCACGCGTGATCACTAGGGCCACTGTACTGCCTGACGCCGCCCGGGGCAAGCGGCGGCCTTAGCGCTTCCGGGCGAAGAGAAAGCGAATGCCGTTGACGACGAGGGAGATTCCGCTGGCCACCATGCCGACAATCAGACCCACCCTGACGATGGTGTCCAGCGGCACCGCGGCCACGCCGGAGAAATCAAAGGGGTACACCTCGTAGATAACCCGAGCGGCGTTGAGTGAAAAGCCGGCCATGACGGCGTGGAGGGCGTGGTGGAGATAGCGCGGCGAGTAGAAGGCGAGGGAGAGGTTGCTCGCCCCCTGAACGACCAGGGAGATGGTTACCGCAGGGATCACCGCAGACACCGCCGGCGTGAGAAAGCCGACGTCCCAGCCGGGGACCATGTTCACGAGCACACCAAGCACTACCGCCGAGACAACGCCGAAGATGTTGTCTCCGCGACGGTTGACGACGTTGCGATCGTCCTGGGTTTCCAACGCATCCGTATCCATGACGGCGCAAGCATACCGCGGGTGTCGCGGCGGCACAACTCCTGTTACTGAAGCAGAAAGGATTTGCGGTCCCGTCCGGGGGACGGCACAATGGGCGGCGCGGCTCTTGTGTGTGACGACGGAAAGAACGATCGAAATCCCAACGAATCGGCGGTGACTTCGTAGTACACACATAGAAGGAGTCGCCGGTGAAGGGGCAGGCAGTGCAGAACGCGAACGACAGGGGTGCCACCGGTCACGAGTTCACCGAGCTCTGGCACCGCTATCAGCGACCGCTGACCTACTTCGTTTCGAGCCTTCTGCGCAGCGGCGTTACCGGTGACGCCGCGGCGGAGGCGGAGGACGCCGTGCAGGAGATCATGCTGAAGGTCTATCGCAGCCTGGAACGGTACGACGGCCGCCGCAGCATGAGCGCCTGGGTGTACACGATTGCCAGGAACCACTGCGCGGACCTGCGCCGGAAGCGGCGGGTCCTGAGAATGCCCCTGGATCAGGACGATGAGGGGGTGGAGGCGCTTGCCGGTGAGCGCTACCGCACGCCGGAGCAGGCCTATCTGGCGGAGGAGTTGCGTCGCAGCATCGACAGCTTCATGGCCACGCTCGGCCCGGAGGACCGGACGGTGCTCTTCCTGCGCTTCTACGAGGAACTGCCCTACGGCGAAATCGCGGCGGTAACGGGCCGGCCTGAAGGCACGGTGCGGTACCGGGTGCACGAGCTGAAACGCCACCTGAGGGACTACCTGGAGGGCCACGCGTGATGGGCAGGGATGCGACGGACAAGCTGTTCAGGGACTACTTCGCGGACCGGGTGAACGAGATTCCCGCCGCGCCCGCTCCGACGGATGGCCGGGAAGGACCGGTCGGAGCGGAGTCGCGCATGGCCGGCTCCGACGCAGCCGACACCGGGCCGGGGGCCTCGGAGACCCGGGAGGGCGCGCACCGGGAGGATTCGGGAGGTCCGGCGCGACGCAGCGGCCGGGCCGGCCTGGTGATTGCAAAGGTGGCAATTGCGGCGGCAGTGGTCGCGACGATCGGCATGCCCTTCACCGGTCACGGAAGGCAGACGCCGAGCGCCCGCATGTTCACCGCAATCCATGAGCACTTTGACACCGGACGCGTCCTGATGACCGGCCTGCAGGCGGCGCACTCCTTCATGAGCTCCTACTTCGCAGGACAAGAGGACGCGCAAAAAGCGCGTACAGACGCGCACAGAGCGCGTACAGACGCGCAGGAAGCGCGCACAGGAGAGGAAACCAATGACTAAGTTCTATCCCGTTTCGCTGATCGTGTTTCTGGCCGTGATTGTTGCTGCAATCATCACCTCAGGAGGATCGGTTCTGCACTTCCTCAATGTGCCGTCCTTCCTGATGGTGGTGGTCCCGGCAGTCATTCTGGCGCTGGCCAACTTCCGGCTGTCCGAGATGGGGCGGTACTTCCGTCTGGGAGTACGGCGCGAGCCGGTGTCCCGGCGCGAGGCAATGGACGCCATTGCCTTCTTTGACGCGCTCACGCGATACATCATCATTGCGGGAATCCTTGGAACGCTGACCGGCATCATCGTGATGCTTGCGAACCTCGGTAACGTAGACCGCCTCGGCGCCGGGGCCGCCCTGGCTCTCATCACCATCCTCTACGCCCTGATCATCCACATTGGTGTGGTGGTACCCTTTCGCACGGGAGCGCGACGAAAACTGGCGGAGCTGGAAGAGTAACCGGATCCCGCCCGCCGGGTGCACCGGCTACGGCCGGCTGCTCCCGGCCGCCGGGCGACGTCGTAAGGGTCCCGGCGGGGGTCGAACGCATTCTGCGCCTTGACAACGCTGGTCACGAGTGAATAACGTCCTGTAACAAGGAGTCGCCCGTGACCAATCCCCGCCGAGCATTCGCATTCTTCTTCGCAATCATTCTCATTGGCATTTCTGCTCCAGCTTTCGGCGTCACGATTCGGATGGCCAGTATTGCTCCGGAGAACTCTCCCTGGGGGAGAGCGCTCAATCGACTCGCCGCCGAATGGAACGAAATCTCCAACGGGCAGGTGACCTTGCAGGTCTTCCATAACAGCGTTGCCGGTGATGAGTCCGACATGCTTCGGAAAATGCGGATCGGGCAGCTCCAGGCGGGGGTATTCTCCAACGTTGGCATGACCGCCCTGAGCGACAAGGTCCTCACGCTGAGCATGCCCCTCCTCATCCGAACCGAAGAGGAGTACGACTACGTATTCCGGCGTGTCCGCTCCGCTCTGGATGAAGAGGTAGAGAACAAGGGCTTCGTGCCGCTGGCGTGGTCCCTGGCTGGATGGCTTCGCTTCTTCAGCAAGGAGGAAATCCGCGATCCCGAGGAGCTCCAGGGAGTCAAGCTCGCGGCATCTCCGGACGAGATGCAACTGGTCAGGGGTTACCAGCTCATGGGGTATCAGCCGATACCGATTCCGCACGCAGAGCGGCTGGCAACGTTGACCAGCGGCATGGCAAATGCTCACCTCACCGTGCCGATCCTCGCGGCGAGCTTCCAGTGGTTCGGTGCGACCCCGTACATGGTGAGCATGAAGATCGGCCCCGCCCCCGGCGCCATCATCATGACCCGACGTGCCCATGCGCAGCTGCCGCGAAACATGCGAGACGAGTTACTGGCTGCGGTAGAGGACGTGCAGGACAACTACGGCCAGGAGATACGCGACCTCGAAGAGGAGGCCATAGATACCATGACCAACTACGGTCTCGAGATCGTGGAGCTTACTCAGACCGAGCAGGATGAGTGGATCCAGGAGTTCGAGTCGAGCTACGAGGTCATGCTCGGCCGCGTCTTCGATCGCGACCTCTACAACCGCGTCCGTGAGCACCTGAATGAATTCCGATCATCCAACTGAGGTGCCCGGCGCCCCGGATGAGGAACTCTTCAAGGTACAAGAGCGGCGTCCGGTAGTCCGGGTCATCCATCAAGTCGAGAACGGTCTCAATATTGCCACCCTTGTGTTGCTGGCAGGTCTCCCGGTCGTGGAGATCATTGCGCGTTCGGTCTTTCGAGCCGGCATTCCCCACGCGCTGGCGTACGTCCGTCATCTGGTCCTGCTGACCGGCTACATCGGTGGAATGCTCGCGGCGCGGCAGCGCCAGCACCTGGCCATTGCAACTTCAGGCCTCATACGGGGCGAACGCGCCCATTCCCTCGCGCAGGCGGTTTCCGGCTTCTTCTCGGTGACCATGGCTACCGGACTCACGGTGGCCGCCCTCGAGTGGTCACTGACCGCCTTTGGACCGGACGTGCTGGTTGGTGTGCTACCGGCGCAGCCCATCGCCTACGTCGTGCCCTTTGCGTTTCTCATCATGACTGTTCGCTTCTATCTCAGGCTGCCGTCGACCATCGCCAGAATTGCAGGGGCTGTGGGCATTCTCTTCGGCCTCTTCATGTCTGGGGGCTCCTTCATCAACCTGACCTACATCCTGGCGGAGAGCATTCCCGAGTTCATCTTCCCGCTGGAAACCTTCTGGTTCTCGGCGATTCGCGCACTGGCAATTCCCATGGTGATCCTTCTCATCCTGGCGGCCGGGCTCGGAACGCCGCTCTTCGTTGTCCTCGGGGGTATTGCCTTTCTGCTGTTTGCGCGGGCCGGGGGCGTCATGGCGGTGGTGCCGAATGAAGGCTACACCATGCTGACCTCCAACACCGTCCCCGCCATCCCACTCTTCACCTTCGTGGGGTACATCCTCTCGGAAAGCAAGGCGGGAGAGCGGCTGTTCAAGCTCTTCCGTGAGCTCTTCGGATGGCTCCCCGGCGGCATGGTGATAGCCGCAATTCTGGTATCGGTCTTCTTTGCGAGCTTCACCGGTGCAAGCGGAGTGGTCATCCTGGCACTCGGTGCGCTGCTCTACGTAATTCTCTACAAGCGAGGAACGCACACCGAAGGATTCACCGTCGGTCTGCTCACCGGGGTTGGAGATCTTGGCCTGCTCTTTCCGCCGAGCCTGGTGATCATCCTCTACGGGACGGCGGCTCAGGTGAACATCCTGCAGATGTTTCTCGGGGGCATTCTTCCGGGCTTGCTTACGGTCGTCGCCTTCTGCGCCGTCGGCGTGATCATATCGCGCCGTCGCGGCGAGCACACCCGAGCCTTCCGGCCCCGGGCGGCACTCCACGCTCTGGGAGGGTCGTTCTGGGAGGTTCTGCTACCGGTCGTGATCCTGGTGACGTACTTCTCCGGACTGACTACGCTGGTCGAGACCGGGGCATTTGCAGTGGTCTACGTAATCGTAGTGGAGGTAGCAATTCACCGTGAGCTGAGCTGGCGAGACTTCGCCCGGGCCACACTCAAGAGCGCTACCATTATGGGCGGGGTCCTGGTCATCCTGGCTGCCGCCCGGGGCATCTCCTTCTACATTGTCGACAGCAGGGCGCCCTTCGTGCTGGCCGAGTGGGTTCAGACCCACATAGACAGTCGCGTCCTCTTCCTGCTCCTTCTCAACCTTGCGCTTCTGATCGCCGGCTCGATCATGGACATCTTCTCGGCGATCCTCATCATTGTCCCGCTCATACTGCCACTGGGAGAAGCCTTCGGCATCCACCCCGTTCACCTGGGGGTGATCTTCATTGCCAACATGGCTCTGGGCTTCATTACGCCCCCGGTCGGTCTGGAGCTCTTTCTTGCCTCCTACCGCTTCGGCAAGCCCCTCACAACGATCTACCGCTACGTGCTGCCTTTCTTCCTGCTCCAGCTCGCCATGGTGCTGGTCATCACCTACGTACCGTGGTTGTCCACCGTGCTGATCCCGCTGGCGCCGTAGACGCTGCGACGGGGCCGTTGGCTCCGTCGGCCGGGGCGCAGTACCTTGGAAGCATGTACAAACCCGTTAAGGCTACCGTCGGTGCCGTGGTCGAGTCCGACGGCAAGATTCTGCTTGAGCTGCGCAACGTCGAGCCCTTCAAGGGCAGCTGGTGCATTCCGGGCGGCCACATTGAGTTCGGTGAGCCCGTCGAGGATGCATTGAAACGGGAGGTCCTCGAGGAGACGGGCCTCACCGTAACGGAGATGCACTTCCTCGATTTCTTCATGGAGTACTTCCCGGACCTGGAGTGGCACGCCGTTGCCCTGGTCTTCGTGGCCGGGATCACGGGTACCGGGAAGCGGCAGGAGAGCGAGGTAGATGAGCTCCGGTGGGTCACGCCGGAAGAGGCGCTCGATTACGACCTCGCCTTCCGTCACCGCGAGATCCTGGAGGAGTACGTCGCGCGACGCGCCGGGGGCGCCGCCGACGGTTGACCAACCAGGCGCGGGGGTTTGGCCCGGAGGCCCGGCCCAGAGGCCCAGCCTCAACCCCCGGTATGGGACCCCTCAGTGGGCCCCGGCATGGAGCCCATCATCAAGGTCGATCGCTGAAGCCCGTCGATCGCTGAAACCCTAGGAATCCCCCGGCTCGAAGGCGGTCCAGGAGAACCAGAAGTGCTGCACCTGGGGCAGCGGCTCCAGACGCGAGCCCTCGAGCTCACCGCTGACGGCGCGGCCGTTCACGTTCCAGACGCTTCCGGTTTCCGCATCCACGATCTGTTCGTTCCGCCACTCAAAGGTGAGGTTGCGCCCGTCGAGGGTTGCGCTGAAGGCGTTGGCGGTGCCGATGTCCCGACCGCCGGAGACGCTGCCGGAGTCGAGGGGTGAGGCGGTGCCGGGCTGCCAGATCACGACGACGCGCTCACCACCGACGGTATCGTTCACGACGTGCTCGTTCCGGAGCACGGGGTACGGGAACGCCCCGGATTCTCCACCGAGCTCCAGCGTAACGACACGCGTCATGGGATCAAACTGGCCGTTGATCTCGGGACCCCGGTAGAGGAAGGGCCTGTCGGCACGGTCGTAGCCGGCGTAGGGATTGCGTCCGTACGAACGCGCATAGCCGGTGTCCCGGGAAACCACCTGGGCATCCGGATACTCGGCGGTTGCCTCGTCCCAGGGCAGCATGAGCAGTGGCAGAATGCGCAACTGTCCGCCGGCGTAGCGCCCTGCGATGCCCTTTCCGCTCGCCTGTTGCCACCACGTTTCGGTCTGCCGGTCGTACATGATCATGTTGGAGAAGCGCAGCTTCCCGGACACGCCGAAGTCCAGGGTGCGCCCGTCATAGTTGCGCAGGAAGGCGACGCCGGTATTGCACAAGGGACAGTACGTCACCGCCACGGGGACACCGCCGACGACATCGTTCACGATCTCATGCCACATGAGGATCTGGATGGGGTGAATGTGCGTCTCCCCGCCCTGAGTGACGACCAGCACCGACTCATCGTCGCCGATCCACTCGTCCGCCTCCTCAATCGAGACGAAGCGCGGATTGTCGATGGACGGGATGCCGTCCTTGGGCGGACCGCCGGATATCACATCGGCGTAGGAGATGGTCGCCCGGGAGAAGTCCGTCTCGAACTGTCCGGCACTGGAGGGCGGATTCTGGTTCAGGAACTGCTCAGGAAGCTGCGGGTTCTGGTACTCCGGACCCGCCGGACCACCCTCAAAGTTGACTTCCACCATGCCGCCGTTGTCGGAGCCGGAGCCTGACTGGCCCTGGCCTTCGGCCGATGTCACCCGCTCGTCACGGGCAACCGTATCACGCTCCCGGTCGCCGGCTGCGTTCCCGTTCCCGTCCGGGTTCCCGGCGCAACCGAGGAGAACCGTCAGAGCTATCGCCGCCCCGAAGGCGGTCACTGCGTATTGCATCTTCATTTCTCAGCCTCCGGGATAAAATGTATTGTACAATACAGAATACGTCTACGAAAAAGCGTCGGAGTCCGATTCAGCTCCGGCGAGAATGCGGCGGATCTTCGCCAGAATGCCGTCGTAGTGACTCCCTCGCCAGTAGAGCTGCTCGCAGTAACGACACTGAAAGAACTCGTCGTAGTAGCGTTCCGTCCGCGGAGGGAGCCGATCGCGAACCGCATCCTTCGACACGGCCTCCAGCTCACCGTTGCACCGTGGACATCGACTGAAAGGAGTAATTGAATCGGTGAGGTCGAACCGGCGGAGAACCTCCGCGGCCTGGGTCACCGGGTCCTGCGAGCGCAGCCAGTAACCGTGCGTGACCCGGCGGCGCATGAGGAGGCCGCGATCCCGGGTCAGGATGATGCGGCCCTCCTCGGCGGCGATCTCGACGATGTCGGGGTCGTCGTAGTCGTTGCGGTAGCGTGTGTCGAAGCCGAGGAACCGCAGGAGCCGCGCCAGGGCCCCCAGGTGGACGTCGAGGACGAAGCGCGTGTGCCGGAGCGGCTCCGGTCGCACCCGGCTCGCCGCAGTGATGTCCAGGCTTTCGAAGACCGGGTAGACGGCAATGCGGTCCCCCTCCCCCACCCGATAGTCGAAGTCCACGGACTCGCCGTTCACAACGACCAGGTCTACCTCGGTGTGGGGAACGCCGTGAGATTCGATCACATCCTTGACCGAGGGAGTACCTATGAGGGGAACGGTGATGGGAGCTTTGCGCTGGTCCGGGGGGAGGAAGCGGTTGAGCTCTTCGTAGAATCGGATTGTCGCTGCAGCCACGACGGCTACTGGACAGTGCGCGCCCGGGAGATGATGCGCTCCGCCACCTGCTCGGCGGCAAGGTTCTCCGTATCGATCGGAAGGTCGACGAAGCCGTACTCGTTATTGTCGATGCCGTAGAGATTCATGTAGCGCTGGCGGTCCCGCTCGTCCCGGGCGTGGGTCTTCTGCAGCACCGCGTCGAAGTCGCCGCCTTCGCGGCGCTGAATCCGTGCGGCCCGGACCGCCAGCGATGCGGTGAGATAAACCGTCAGGTCGGCGTCCTTGAGCATCCACACGGCCAACCGGGATCCGAGCACGCAGTTACCCTCCGTGGCAAGCTCGACCTGCCGCCTGTCCAGGTAGCGGTCCCAGCTGTCGTCCTCTTCGGCGTTGCGGCGCACCTCTTCGAAGGTAATCCCCTTCTCCTTGGCGAGGGCGCGGAAGGTGTAGTTCACCAGGCGCAGTCCGAGGCGATTCGCCACGATGCGGCTCACCGTGGAGTTGCCGCAACCGCTCTTGCCTGAGATTGCTATCTTGATGCCGTCCTTGATATGACGATCCCTCACTCGACGTTCCTGACCTGCTCGCGGATGTTCTCCACGGCGTCCTTCATATCTACCACGGTGTTGTTGACCTCGGCAATGAAACTCTTGGAGCCAATGGTGTTAATCTCCCGGTTAATCTCCTGGCAGACGAAGTCAAGCTTCTTGCCGGCGGCGCTTCCGTCCTCCATGGTGGATCGAAAGCTCTTCAGGTGCGACCGGAGCCGCGCAACCTCTTCGTTGATCGAGTAGCGCACCAGAAGAGAGGCGATCTCCGTGTAGACCCGTTCGGCATCGTACTCCTGGCCGACGATCTCTTCGAACCGGCGCTGTACATGCTCGCGGAGCTTCTCCTCCAGCTCACCGGCGTGTTCCTCCACCGTGTCGACACCCTGCTCAATGGTGGCCACGAGCCGGCGAATGTCCTCCACCGTTGCGGCTCCCTCGATTGCGCGGTTCTCCTCGAACTGGCCGAAGGCCTCCGCCAGGACCGGTTCCAGGACCGCCTTGTAGCGTTCCACATCTGTCTGCCTGTCGATGCTCAGGACCCCTTCCAGTCGGAGGAAGTGGGACACGCTGAGCTCCCGGGGCAGATCCGCCTCCTCGGCGAGCTGGAGCAGCACCTGGCGATACGCCCGCACCGCCTCGCGATCCAGCGCCACCTCCACCGGTGCGTCCTGGTCCCGAAGCTTGACGTAGACATCGATTCGGCCGCGCGCCACGCGATCGCTGAGATATCCCCGCAGGAAGGGCTCCAGCGGGCTGAGATACCCCGGAACGTTGATGTTGATATCCAGGTAGCGATTGTTGTAGGACTTGATCTCCACGCTCGCCTGGATCGACTCACCTTTGTGCTCGGCAAAGCCGAAGCCTGTCATGCTCTTCATGGTCTACTCCATCCCGTCGCGCCGCAACCGGGGCCGACGCCGCGCCCGCAGCCGGCGCCGCGCGCGCCCGCCGCGGGGCCCGCCGTCGTGAACCGCCGTCTCACGTCGCCGCTCCCTCGTAGAGCCGATGGCTCAGAACCCAGTTGTTTCCCGCTCCCATGGAAACGAATACGTCCCCGGAGCGCAGCTCCCGGCGCAGCTCCTCGAAGGCGTCCATCACCTCCGGGAAGTAGCGCACATCCTTGTGGTGCCGGCGGATGGCGTCCGCCAGATCGCGGCCGTTGATCCGCCCGTCGAAGTGCTCCCGCGCGGAGGCGTAGATCTTGTGCGTCACCACCACGTCGGCGTCCCCGAAGGCGCGGGCGAACTCCTCCAGCAGCCCCGCCGTCCGCGAATAGGTGTGCGACATGAAGCTCACCACGATCCGCCTGCCCGGATGGAACTGCCGAATCCCCGCCAGCGTCGCGGCAATGGCCGTGGGATGGTGCGCATAATCATCCATGTAAATCACCCCATCCCGCTCGCCAATGAGCTCGCTCCGCCGCCGGGTGCCGGTGAAGCTCCACAACGCCTCGGCAATGGCTTCGGGAGCGCCGGCCTGGAAAGAGATTGGGGTCGATGCCGACGGACTGCCCCCACGGCCTGCCATCGTCTCCAGGGCATCCGCCACGGCTGCGGTGGCCGCGACCGCCGCGGCGGCGTTCAACACGTTATGCTCCCCGGGGACCCGCAATGCCAGCTCCGTCCCTACGCCGGGCGTCCCTACGCCGGCCAGGCGGAAGACCGTCTTCCCCGCCGCGGCGGCCATCTCCGTGACGGCGTAGGGTCCGGCGGCCGTGCGCCCGTACGGGACGGTGCGCAGATCCGGCCGTTCGGTCCCGACCGCGTTCGCCAGCCGGGTGGCCCCGGGGTCGTCCGCGCAGTAGATCAGGGTACCGCCCTCCGGGAGTTTGCGGGCGAGCTCGAGGAAGGCGCTGTGGACATCGTCCTCATCTCTGAAGTAGTCGAGATGGTCCGCCTCAATGCTGGTGACCACCAGGATGTCCGGGTCGAAGGCCAGGAAGTTGCGGCGGTACTCACAGGTCTCCGCGACGAGGAAGTCGGTGCCTCCGAAGTAGGTGGAGAAGCCGTCGAAGACTGAGACGGCGCTTCCGACCAGGACCTCCCCGGGGAGCTCCAGGGTGCGCACCAGGGCGCCCATGAGGGCGGTCGTGGTGGTCTTCCCGTGGACGCCGGCGATCGCGACGGCGGGCCGCCCCCGAGAGAGGGCGCCGAGCGCCTCAGTGTAGACGAGCACCGGGACCCCGCGATCCCCGGCAGCGCAAAGCTGCGGGTGGCTCTCCGGATCGTAGGCGGCGGAGTGAATGACCAGATCGACATCGTCGGGCAGCTGTTCGGCGCCGAAGTCCTCAATGACGGTAACCCCGAGGCGGGAGAGAATTGCATCTGTATAGAAAACTTCGCTACTATCGGAGCCGCACACACGGGCGCCGCGTCTGACCAGCAGCTCGCAGAGAGCCGCCATGCCGGTGCCCTTGATTCCGACCATGAAGACGGACGCACCGTCGAGCGCAGCGGGCGCAGCGGGTAGTTGTGGCTCCGACATGCGCAAAATGCTATTGGAATAGCGTGGTTTTGACAATCATTCGAGGAAGGAGCGCGCGTGAGCAACAGGGAGTCGCAGCAGAACGGCGGGGCCGGCGGGACCGGGAGCGGCCGCACCGGGGCGAGCCGCGGGGGCGGACGCTACAGGGCAGGCCGCCGCGAGGGCCGCGGCCGGCCCGGGAGTGACCGAGGCGCATGGACCGTCGCCGTCATGATTCTGGCCAACCTCGGTCGAGGCGTCGCAGTCGGCGTTGCCAACATCATTCCCGGAGTCAGCGGCGGCACCCTGGCGGTGGTGCTGCGCATCTATGAGAAGCTCATCACCAGTCTGCGGGACGTCCTCTCCCTGCGGGAGGGGTGGATCCGCCGCGTTCCCTTCCTCGCCCAGATCGTCGTGGGCGCCGGCATCGGGATCGTCGGTCTGGCCCGGGTGATCGAGTATCTGCTGGCCACCCACGGCGGGCCGACGCAGCTCTTCTTCATTGGCCTGATTCTGGGGAGCGTCCCGGCGCTGCTCCGGCAGTCCCGGGGCATGCGCTTCTCCGCAGGGCAGAGCGTGGCGTTTATCGCCGCCCTGGCGGCGGTCATCGGTATCTCTCTCCTCACCGGTGCCGAAGCGGGTCGCGTCTTCACCGCACGAACCGTCGGGACCGCGGGTCTGCTCGTCGCATCCGGCATTGCCGGCGCCGCGGCCATGGTGGTTCCGGGCATCAGCGGCTCCTTCCTGCTGCTCCTCATCGGGACCTACGGGACTATCATCCACGGGATCAACGAGCTCGACATCTTCATCCTCGGCGCCACCGGAGTCGGGATACTCCTGGGGCTCGCCCTCATCACCCGGCTCATCGCCTGGCTCTTTCAACGCGCCCCCGGACCGACCTACGCGGCCATCCTGGGGCTTGTTGCCGGGAGCATCGTGCGGCTCTGGCCGGGATTGCTCTCAGGGCTGGAGTGGTTCTGGGGCGCCATCGCGGTGATTCTCGGAGCCGTGCTGGCACTCCTGCTGGGCGGCCGCAACCGCGACGCGACCGCCGCGGGCGAAGGCGACGCCGGTTCGGCCACCGCGGACGCCGCGGACACCCCGGAAGCCGCAGACACGGACGTGCCGCCGCACGACGAGTAGCCGGAGCGGATGCGCGGGGGAGCTCACGGAGCGCCCGCCACACGGGTAGTGGCGCTACCCCCGGGATGCCGCGAGAGCATCGAACCGGGAGCTCAGGTACTCAGGCGTCAGAAGACGATTCACGTCGAGGAGAAGGAAGATGGTGTCTTCGGTCCGCGCCGTACCGGAGAGGCCGACGTCCTCGCCGGAGGTGCCGACACGCGGCGGCGGCTCAATGTACTCATCTTCAATATCAATGACCCCGTCCACCCGGTCCGTAACGGCGCCTATGGAGAGCCGCTCCTCGCCGAACTGAATGGTCATGATGACGATACGCGTCTCCACAGTGACCTCGGCGTCCTGGAGGCCGAGGCGTCGCCGCAGGCTCATGACCGGAATGAGCCGCCCCCGCACGTTGATGATGCCCAGCAGGAAGGCCGGGCACCGCGGCACCGGGGTAATGGGCTGGTACTCGAGGACTTCCTCCACCTGGGTGACCGGCACGCCGTAGCGTTCGTCGGACACCGAGAATGTCAGGTACTTAACCGCCGTTGTTGAGACTGCTGCGTCCGTATCCGCCATATGCGCTACCCTTCTCCGATCTCTTCCGCCGTCACCTTCACGAGCCGATCCACATCCAGCATGAGGGCGGGAGTCCCATCACCAAGGATGATGGCACCCGAAACGCCCTCGGCGCGCTCGAAGACGCGGCTCAGAGACTTGATGACGGTCTGGTACTTGTCCTGGATGTCGTCGACAACGAGGCCGACCCGCCGGTTGTCGAGGGCAACCACCACGAGCTGTCCGCCGTCACGGTTGTCCGTGGGGGCGGAGGTGGCGGCGGCTTCCCCGGAGCCGTTGCCGTTGTACGCGTCGTAGGCGGTTCCCGCGTTGTCGGTGTTTGCTCTGGTAGTTGCCGCCACGCCGTCGGCGCCGAAGAATCGGCGCAGGTCGTAGTACGGCAGCACCTCGCCCCGGAAGTCGATCATCTGCTGGTTCGACTGCTTCTTCACCGCCTGGAAGTCCAGGCACTCGACAATGTAGCTCAGATTGATGAGGTAATAGCCCGCACCGATCCGCGCCAGGAGGCCCTCGACGATCGCAAGGGTCAGGGGAATGCGAATCGAGATGACGGTCCCCTCGCCGGGGGTGCTCCGGATGCGCACCGCCCCGTTGAGCTTCTCAATGTTCCGCTTCACCACGTCCATGCCGACGCCGCGGCCGGAGACGTTCGTTGCCTCTTCCGCCGTTGAGAAACCCGGCTGGAAGATGAGACCGAGCATCTGCTCCTCGGTGAGCTCCGTCCCCTCGTCGACGACGCCCCGCTCGACCGCCTTGCGGTGGACGCGCTCGGCGTTGATGCCGCCGCCGTCATCGGCGATCTCAATGACGACGTTCGCTCCGGCGTAGTAGGCGGAGAGGCGGACCGTCCCCTTGGGCGGCTTGCCCGCGCGCTCGCGCTCCGCCGCGGACTCGATCCCGTGGTCAACGCTGTTGCGAATGATGTGGAGGAGCGGATCCTTGAGCGCATCTATGACGTTCTTGTCGAGCTCGGTCTCACTGCCCTCGATCTCCAGGCGCACCTGCTTGTCCAGGTCGTTGGCCAGATCCCGGACCAGACGCTTGAATCCGGAGAAGAGGGTATCCACCGGGACCATGTGAAGGTCTATCGACAGGTCGCGAAGCTCCCGGATCAGGCCGTCCATGGTCTCGCTGACGGACTTGAAGTCGCGGTCGTTCTTCCTCTCGGCGAGGTGCGTGAGGTTGGCGTGCATGGAGACGAACTCGCCGACCAGGTTGACCAGGGTATCGAGCTTCTCGGTCTTCACCTTGATGGAGGTGGTCGCCTCGACGCTCTGGCGGTTCTCCCGAATGGAGCGGACGTACTTCTGCTCCTCCAGGGCGGCCTGCACCCGCTCCCCGCTGACGTAGCCCTTCGCGACCAGGGTCTCCCCGAGGAACTGCTTTGAGGTCATGGCCTGCTGCAGGTCTTCGGCCCCGATATCGCCGCGCTCGACCAGGATCTCGCCGAGGCGCTTGTAGGAGATGTCCTCCTGCTCGAGAATCTCACCTTCATCGATCAGATCAATGCGGACCACCCCGGGCTCGTCCACGAAGATGAAGACGTCCTGAATGGCGTTCCGATCGTGAGTGGTCGTGAGGACAATGTCCCAGCTGAGGTAGCACGCCTCCGGATCGATCTCTTCGACCGGCGGCACCTCGCCGCAGAAGCCCATGACCAGCGTCTGTCCGAGCTCGCTCAGCTCCTTCAGGAGCGCCAGGGCGTTGCCGCCGGTGCGGAAGAAGTCCCGCTTCGGGGTGAAGACAATGCGGAAGGTCTGCTCGCCGCCGTCCGGGCCGTCGCCCCCGCCGCCCGCGCCCGAACCGCCGCTGCCGTCCGCGCCGGCGTTGCCGGAGCCCGCGTTGCCGGAGCCCGCGGCGTCATCCGGAGCGACCGTCACGCCGTGGGGCGCCGCACCGCCGGCGTTCGCGGGGGCGCCGCCCGAAGCTCCGCCCGTCGCTCCGGCGGAGTCGTCGGCGGGGAGGAAGGCCTTGAAGGCGTTGGCAAGGACCTCGCTGCCGTGGAGAACGTCCTGATCGTCGGGATTGGTCAGGAGCGCCTCGATCTGGTCCTTTGCCTGGAGGCCCAGGTTGATCAGGTTGGAGTCGACGGCAACCTTTCCCTCCCGGACCTTGTCGAAGACGTTCTCGACGGTATGCGTGAAGTCGACCAGGCTCTTGAGGTCGAACATGTTCCCGGAGCCCTTGATGGTGTGGAGACTGCGAAAGGCGCTGTCCACCAGATCGGCATCCCGGGGATCCTGCTCCAGATGGACGAGACTCTCTTCCAGGGAAACCAGTAGTTCCCGCGCTTCCTCCTTGAAGGTCTCGAAGGGATCACTGTGTAGCTGCATGTCGACTCCTGAGGAATATACCCACCGTTGAATGGCGCCCTTAGAGGGCGGGAAGGCCGGCGAAGGAGAGCATCTTGCGGAAGCGCTCTTCGTTCTCGCCGCCGGAGAAGGTGACCGAGACTCCCTTCTGTGCTGCGGAAGCTTTCAGCGCAAAGAGCAACTGCACTCCCGGAAGGTCGAAGGTGGTGACCTCCTCCAGGGAGACTTCCACATCCTTGCCGCCGGCAACGGCTCGCTCCAGCTCGGGGCGGATATCTCCCACCGTTGCGAAGGAAAGGTCGCCCCGTATCGCGACAGGGACCGGGTTGCGCCGGGCATCCACGTGAACATCGGCCATGACTAGAAGCTCACACTCCCCATGATCTTGTTGATGGTCGCCAGAAGCTGCTCTTTGTCGAAGGGCTTGGTGAGCCAGGCGGTCGCTCCGGCCTGCTTGCCCTCCTGCTTCCTGGCATCCTCACTCTCGGTGGTCAGCATGATGATGGGGACCGCCTTGTTGGTGCTGCCTGCGCGGATCGTCTTGATGAGCTCGATCCCGTTCATGCCGGGCATGTTGTAGTCGGTAATGACCAGGGAGATGTCGTCGGTGACCTTTGCGGCACCTTCCTCCCCGTCGGCGGCCTGCTCAACGGCGTAGCCGGCGTTCTTCAGGATGATGGAGGTCATCTGCCGCATTGAAACCGAGTCGTCTACAATGAGAATTGTATCTGCCACTTCGTTCTCCTCATGCACTGTTGCGCTTCACGGACACTGTTGCGCTTCACGGACACTGTTACGCTTCATGGAGGGGCAGCGTCGCCACGACGCGCACCACCGTCTCCGGCCGGTCGCCGGTGTAGTCCACTCCGTTGGAGGCCTTGATCCACCCGTCCTGGCGCTTGAGCAGTTTCCTCGCCACGTAGAGCCCGGTGCCGTCGCTCCACTTCTCCTCGTCGAGATGCGTGGGAAAGGACTCTATGGTGTAGAACAGGTCGAAGACCAGCTCGGAGTAGTCGTAGGGAATGCCGAGAATGGGATTGCCCTCCCGATCCCGCGCCTGCGCAAAGGTCGCGGCGTTGCGCACGGCAATATCAATGTAGCTCCCGGCGAGCTCGCCGTTTCGATCCAGGCTCACCAGGATCCGCGAGTCCGTCGGTGAGTACTTCACGGCATTGACCAGGAGCTCATGGAAGACATCTCGAAGATACTTGAGATCGATGCTCACGGTCCCCTCGATCGGTTGCGAGGGCTTCATGATGTGGAGTGTCCGGGCGTCGTGGTCGCGGATCTGCGCAAGAAGATCCCGGGCGTACCGCTCCAGCTCCGCGAAGAGCTCTCCAACCGGTACGTCCTCCGCATCCAGCCGCACCGTATCCAGCTCGCCAATGAAGGTGATGTAGTCGAAGATGGCCTTCTGACTCTCGCCGGCGGTAACGATCATCTCCACCATGTCCCGGTCGACGGAAAGCTCCTGCTGATCTCCGGCCTCCTCGAGTTGACTCTTGAGAAGATCCACCCAGAGGAACCCTCCCGCCTGATTGATGGTCCGCGAGAGGAGGTTGATCATCTGCTCGGTCTGGGTGATATCCTTGGAGGCGTAGAGGGCGCGCCAGTTGACGAGCTTCCGGTGCTCGAGCTCCAGGAGCTCTCGCTCCCGTTCGACCTGACGAACGAGGCGCCGATTCTCCTTCTCCTTCAGGGTCTTCTCAACCCGGAAGACCAGCTCCTCCGACACAATGGGCTTCACAATGTGATCGTCCGCTCCGGACTTCACCAGCTCAATGGCGATCTTGATGTCCGTATTCGCGGTGAGGAAGACAAAGGGCGTCTCCCGGTCCACTTCCCGCACCGCCTTGAGGAGCTCGTCTCCGTTCATGCCGGGCATGAAGTAGTCCGAGAGGACCAGATCGTACTTGGTCTCACGGAACTGCTGCAACGCGATCTCGGGCGTGTCGAAGGCGTCGACGGTATACTCGTTCTTCCGCAGTACTGTTTCAACAATGGCCAGACTGGTATCATCGTCGTCGACGACAAGGATCCTGCTCACCGGGTCGCTCCTTCGACGGGAAGTATATCTATGGAACCGGTGAAAGGCAAGGTTTTTAACTTTTTCATGTTTTTGTCCTTTTTACACATATGACCAGACGGCACCTGAGCGCCCTCGGCGGTCTGATCATGCTGATCGGCCTGGCCGTGATCTTCATCATTGACACCGGCTTCTGGCCGTGGATTCTCGTTGTTGTTGCGTTGGCCGGCGTTCCCACGGCTGCGGCTGCGGGCCGCCTGGTTCCAGGGATTCAGTCCGCCGTATGGCTCGCCTCCTTCGCCGCCCTGATTGCCTGGGAGGCGTGGTGGCCCTGGATCCTCGTGCCCATTGGTGTGAGCACCGTGCTTGCCGGCGTCTTACGTCGTAGCCACTAAGATACGACTCACCATTCCCGCCGCCAAGACCGCGGCGCTCTCCGTCCGCAGAATGCGACTGCCAAGGGAGACTCCCTCGAACCCTGCAGCCTGGAGCTCCGCCTCTTCGGCGGAAGTGAACCCCCGCTCCGGCCCCACCGCCACAATAGCGCGCTCGATCCCTTCCAGTGCCGCCGGCGCTCCGTGGGCGCCCGGTGCCGACGCCGCCGGAGTGAGCACCCGGGCGATCGGTGTGCCGGTCGGCGCCAGATGGAGCCGGAGGACGCGGCCGCCTTCCGGCGGTGCACCCTCCACCGGACCGTCCTCGGCGTTCGACCCCGCCGCGCACGCCGCCAGGGCGCGGCGCAGCGAGTAGTGCTTCTCCACGGCGGGCAGACACGTGACGCCCCCCTGCGACGCCCCCTCGATGAGCTGCCGCCGGACGGAACCATCCGTCCACATGGTGCTCTGCAGGTAGCTCTTTTCCCCGAGCTCTCCCGGCACAATCACGATCCGCTCGACGCCGATTGTGGTGAGATCCTTCAGGAGACGCTTCAACACAATGGGCCGCACGTGACCGATCACCATGGTTACGGGGTAGAAGGAGTCCGTTGGTGCCTGGACGGGTTGGAAGTGCATGTCGGACAGGACGAGCCCCGACTCGCGGCTGTGCTCGGCAATTCGTGCGGCGCCCTTCGGACCCTCAACGACACCGACCGCCAGGGTGTCACCCGGTTGCGCCCGCAACACCTCGCGGACGTGGCGGGCGCGGTGGTCGTTGTAGGGGATGGGATGATCGAGCTCTTCCGGTTCGAGCAGCAGGAGATTCATGGCGGTGTTTGCCCGCCCCGGCGGGTCACCGATCCGCCGGCGCTGCCGGGCGTACCAGACAGCCGGACCGGTGCGGCGGCCGCAAGGCGGTACGGCCGGGCGGGCAGCCCGGCCGCGGCGTACTAGGACGGCGCCTCGCCGCCCTCCTCGACTTCGCCGACTTTGTGGCGCTTGATCTTCTTGGTCGTGGTCATCTCCATGGGCGCCTTCAGCACGGTCACGCGCTGAATGCGCTGGTAGGGCATGAGCTGTTGCTGGTTGACTTCGCTCACCACCGCCTTGACCCGCGTTTCGACCTCCTGCCATTTGACAGCATCTTCGACGGCGTCCTGGCCGAAGAAGTCGAGATCGGGATAGATGTACGCTTCTACGCTCTCTTCCCGGAGACGCTCATCGCTGACGTAGCCCTTGACCATGATCTGGTCGACCTCGTCGTAGAGCTCAAAGGCGTTCTCGATCTCCTCCGGATAGACATTCTTACCGCCGGCGGTGACGATCAGGTTCTTCTGACGCCCGGTGAGATAGAGGTAGTTCTCCTTGTCGAGGTACCCCATGTCGCCGGTGCGGAAGTAGCCGTCGGGAGTGAAGCTCTCCTTCGTCGACTCCTCGTCCTCGAAGTATCCCTGCATGATCATGGGCCCCTTGATGGCGATCTCGCCGACGCCACGCTCATCCGGATCCAGGATGATGATCTCGGTCTGAGGAAGCACCTTCCCGACGGAGGCCTCCTTGTAGTGCTCAACCGGATTCAGGGTGACGATGGGAGAGGTCTCGGTGAGGCCGTACCCCTGGACGAAGTCGATCCCGAGCTGATTGAACCGGCGGAAGGTGAAGGCCGGCAACGGCCCGCCGCCGGAGATGCAGATTCGGATGTGCTCGAGGGACGCCTTCTCGAGGACGCTGTGGAAGAGCTTCTTGCCGGGGTTGGTGTGGAAGATCTTCTTGATGAGCCCGCTGATTCCCATGAGGGTTCGAATGATTCCGTAGACCAGAATGCCCTTCTGCCGGATGCCGGACATGATGCCTTTGAGAAGCTTGTTGAAGAGGAGCGGAATGCTCAGGAGCATGGTCACCTTGCCGCGCTTGAGATCCTTCAGGATCTCCTGAACCGCCATGCGCTTGGCATAGACGATCTCGGCGCCGACACTGATCGCCTCAATGAAGACCGCCAGCATGGTGTAGGAGTGGTGGAGCGGCAACAGGGCGTAGAAGACATCCGTCGGGTAGATGCCGAGGTGTGTCTGCGCCAGGAGGGCGTCGCAGGTAATGTTCTTGTGACTGAGCATAACCCCCTTAGCCACGCCGGTCGTCCCGGAGGTGAAGAGGATGGCCGCCAGGTCGTCCTCACGCTGTTCCGGCCGTTCCGCAGGCTCAGCCTTCAAGTCCAGGATGTAGTTCGGCTTTGCCGGCGTAAGAGAGATGCGCTCACCCGCCAGGTCCGCGAACCCGTCGTAGGCGTCGTCGTCCGCAAAGACAATGCGCGCCCCTGCCCGCTTCGTCAGGCCGAGCTTGTCGTTCAGATTGAGTTGATTGTCGATGGGTACAACCACGGCGCCGGCGTACACCACTGCCAGGTAGGCGACGCCCCACTCCGGGGCGTTTTTCCCCGTCACCACAACCCGGTCGCCCCGCTTGACGCCCTGGGCGTGGAGGTACCCCGCTGTGGTGCGGACGGCCGCCTGAACCTCGTTGTAGGTAAGGGTGAGCTCCTCCGGCTCGAAGGCCGTGAAGGCGCGGCGCTCGCCGTAGCGGTCGACGGTGATGTCGAAGAGCTCCGGCAGAGTCGGCCAGAAATGGTGCAGATCAACGACGGGGGAATTGCCGTCGCGATAGTGATTCAGAAAGTCCCAGGCATTCTTCATGCAGTGTTCCTCACTCCTTTTTGGGTGGTGCCTCAATGCTCATGAGATATCGCGTGATATCGTCCAGATGCACGTCCTCTACGCCGAGAAGCTGCTGCAGCAACAGGCCGTCGACGCTCGCAAGAATCAGCCGCGCCAGAATGCCGTAGTCCCGTCCCGGCGGCATGATGCGATCCAGTCCCTGTTCGATCAGCGTTGTCCAGTATCCGTAGGCTTCCACAAAGCGCTTCTTGAGACTCTTGTTGTCGGTCAGCGCTTCCTGGATCAGATAGACGTGAATGTGCCCCTTCGTCTCGGATGAAACGATGGTCTTGAAGAAGAGCCGTACGATCTCCCGGGCCGTCAGCCCGACCCCGGACTGGTCGATCCAGTTGAAGATCTTGCTGCTCACGTACTCCATGTGTCGTTCGGAGATGTCGAACACCAGTTCGCCCTTCGAACGGTAGTAGTAGTAGAGAGTACCCTTGCTGATGCCGACACGCACGGCAATGTCCGCCAGACTCGTATTGGCTACGCCCTTCTCAATAATGAGCTTCGAGGCGCCTTGAATGATCTTCTCCCGATAGCCGGTCGACGGCCCTTTTGTTCTGGGCATGTGAATCTCCCGATCCGCCGGTCTCGTTCGGCCGGCCGCACGACCGGCTACGCGCTAACATAGCGGGGCGGATGCGCAGTGTCAATTGTGAATCGGCCGGTGGCCGACCGGTATGACGGTGGGAGCAACGATCATCGGCAGGACGGACCGGTGGTGCGGCGCCGCGATGGACCTAGACGGCGCGATCCGCGGAGGCGGCGCGCTCGGCCTTCTGCCGGACGATCACGTTTGCGGCATCGACCATTTGGCCAAGGCAGTTGCACGCCAGCCGGTAGTACACGGTGGAGCCTTCCCGCGTGGCGTAGACGACCCCGGCGTTCTTCAATACGGAGAGGTGCTTGGAAACGGTGGAGGTATCGGCGCCGACGCGACTGGTAAGGTCGGAGACACACCGCGGCTCGGCGCGCAACTCCTGCACGATATAGAGGCGTGTGGGGTGCCCCAGCGCTTTGAAGATCTCAGCCCGGGGGGCAAGCCATACACTATCGGGTTCGCTCATCTCATATGACAATTTGGCGAAATTGCCAAGCCCTGTCAACGGCGCTGCCGTCCTTGACTTGCCCCTGCTTGACAAGGTTTTGGCGTTTTGGCAATTTTGCCAAGTGACCTGACAAGCACAAGAATGGGGCGACGCCGCCGGGAAGCGGTCCTCACGCAGTGCCGGCGTGGGCCGTGAGCATCGTCCCAAAGAAAGGAGTTTCAGAGATGACCATTCAGATCCTGGGCGGCGGTTGTGCGAACTGCCACGCCCTCGAAGAGAACGCCCGGACCGCGGCGAAGAATCTGGGGATTGAGGCCGAAATCGAGAAGGTGACCGACAGCGACGAGATTCTCGAGATGGGGGTGCTCCGGACGCCGGGGTATGCGATCAACCGGGAGCTTCAGGATTCCGGCCGGGTCGCCCCGGTGGAGGAGATCGAGGCGGCCCTGAAGAGGGCGCAGGGAGAGGCGTAGCTCATGACGGCGGTCCAGAATCGCCGGCTCGGCGTGGCGGCCGGCGTGTTCCTGCTGGTCTACTTCGTGCCCTGGAGTGCGACCAGGGTTGAGAACGCGCTCTCGGAGTCGGTGCTCATGCTCGCCGAGTACGCCCGGGAGCACGTACTGCTCTGTCTGGTGCCGGCGTTCTTCATTGCCGGTGCCATATCGGTCTTTCTCAATCAGCAATCCGTCATCCGCTACCTGGGCCCCGAAGCGCCGAAGGCGCTCTCCTACGGCGTCGGCGCCGTTTCGGGCACCATCCTGGCGGTCTGCTCCTGTACGGTTCTGCCGTTGTTCAAGGGAATCTACCGCAAGGGTGCCGGGATCGGCCCGGCGATCAGCTTTCTCTACTCGGGACCCGCAATCAACATCCTGGCGATCATTCTCACCGCCAAGGTGCTCGGCGCGACCTTCGGCCTTGCCCGTGCCGTCGGCGCGATCGTCTTTGCCGTGGTGATCGGCCTTGCCATGCATCTGATCTACCGCAGGGAGGACCGGGCGCGGGTAACCAACGCCGCCATGTTTCAGGCGGCGGCGCCGAGCGAGGGGCGCAGTCTGGGGCAGAACGCACTGTTCATGGCCTCCATGATCGGCATTCTGGTGTTCATCAACTGGGCCCCCGCAGGCGGCTCCGTTGCGTGGTGGGATGCGGTGCATGAGTGGCGATACCTCATTGCCGGCGCCTTTGGTCTACTGCTCATCTACAGCCTGATCAGGTGGTTCACCCGCCCGGAGCTCGGCGACTGGGTGCGGTCCACCCGGGACTTCGCCCTCCAGATCCTGCCGTTGCTCTTTGCGGGCGTTCTGGTGGCGGGCTTCCTGCTGGGCAGGCCGGGAGAGTCCGCCCTGATTCCGGAGGAGTGGATCGCATCTGCGGTAGGCACCAACTCGATCCTGAGCAACCTCGCGGGTTCCGTCGTCGGGGCTCTGATGTACTTCGCCACCCTCACCGAAGTTCCCATCATGCAGGGCCTCCTCGGCGCGGGCATGCACAACGGACCAGCCCTTGCCCTGCTCCTTGCCGGTCCAAGTCTCTCGCTGCCGTCGCTCCTGGTGATAGGCCGGGAGCTTGGCGCACGGAAGACCCTGACCTACATTGCCCTGGTCGTTGTCATGTCCACAGTGGCGGGGCTGGTGTTCGGCGCGGTGAACCCGTGATATCCGTCCCAAAGCGCTTGCGCGGGCCAGACATATGCAGTAATCTGCATACGTGCGCATCTACATGGACCGGCTGAAGGCTGCATCCGAGGAGACTCGTTTCCGCATCCTGCGCATCCTGCGCCTGGCCGGAGAGCCCCTGTGCGTCTGTGAGCTCGTGGACATCCTCCGTAAGCCCCAGTACGCCGTTTCGCGGGCGCTGGCGGGCCTGCGAAACGCCGGACTGGTGCACGAGGAGCGCCGGGGCAAGTTGATGTTCTATGCACTGGTGCCGGAACCCTTCAATGACCGCCTCACGCACTGCCTGACCACGGTTCCAGCGGATGACGACCAGTTTCACACGGACCGTGACCGGCTGCGCTGGCGGCTGGAGATTCGAGACCAGGGAGCGTGCGTCGTGACCTATACGAGCGGCTACAATCCGTCGGAAGGACGCAAGCCGAGCGTCCTCTTCGTCTGCGTTCACAACAGCGCCCGGAGCCAGATGGCGGAGGCCTATCTTCGCCGTTTTGCCGGCGACCTCTTCGACGTGGAAAGCGCCGGCCTCGAGCCCGGCGAGCTCAACCCCTATGTCGTCGAGGTTCTCAAGGAGGACGGCATGGACATCTCCGGCAAGGCGACCCAGAGTGTCGTCGATCTGTACACGCAGGGACGGACCTATACCTACGTCATTACCGTCTGTGACCGCCGCGCCGAGGAGAAGTGTCCCATCTTTCCCGGTCCGGTCAATCGAATCAGCTGGCCCTTCCCGGATCCTTCCGCGTTCACCGGCACCAGGAAGGAGATTCTTCGCGGCACCCGGGAGGTCCGGGACCAGATTCGTGCCCAGGTCCGGGACTTCGCCGACGGACAGCGCAACGCGAGCCCGGGCGGGCGCCCGGAGGTAGACGCGGCAACACCAGACTCAGGAAAGGAAGGGAATGGATGAAGAAGACACGAGTTCTCGCCATCTGCATTCACAACAGTGCGCGGAGCCAGATGACCGAGGAGCTGTTGCGGCAGTGTGCCGGTGACATTGCCGAGGTGGAGAGCGCAGGGATCGAGCCGGGGTCGCTGAACCCGGTCGTGGTCGAGCTCCTGAAGGAGGACGGTATCGATATCTCGGGCAAGGAGACGCAAAGCGTCTTCGACCTGCACGAAGCAGGGAAATCCTTCGACTACGTCATTGCCGTCTGCGCCCCGGAGGCCGCCGAACGTTGTCCCATCTTCCCGGCGGAGAAGAAGCGCCTCCACTGGCCCTTCCCGGATCCATCGAAGGCGGAGGGCACCTTCGAGGAGAAGCTGGCGGCGGTGCGGCCGATTCGCGATCAGATCCGCGCGCAGGTGCAGGATTTCTGCGCGGAGTTGAGAAAGGAAAGCACATGAGCGACCGGAACAACGCCCCTTCAACCGACGGCTCCGCCGCAGGTGCCGGCGGGGCCCCATCACAAACGACGAGACGACTCGGATTCTTCGACAGGTACCTCAGCGTATGGGTTGCCGTGTGCATCGCCCTTGGAGTGGCAATCGGGGTGTTCCTGCCTGCGGTACCGGACTTCCTCAGCAAACTGGAGTACGCCCGTGTTTCGATCCCGGTGGCGGTGCTCATCTGGCTGATGGTCTATCCCATGATGCTCAAGATCGATTTCTCGAGCATCAAAGATGCCGGACGCAAGCCCAAGGGGCTGGTGGTGACCCTGGTCATGAACTGGCTCGTGAAGCCCTTCACCATGTACGGGGTCGCCTGGTTCTTCCTCAAGGTCGTGTTCGCGCCGCTGATCGGGAACGGGCTCAGCTCGGAGTACGTCGCGGGAGCGGTACTGCTGGGCGCCGCCCCGTGCACCGCAATGGTCTTCGTGTGGAGCTATCTCACCCGAGGTCACGCCGGCTACACCCTGGTCCAGGTAGCAGTGAACGATATCATTCTCATCTTTGCCTACGCCCCGATCGTCATGGCGCTCCTGGCAATCGGCGACGTACATGTCCCGGCCGACACCGTCTTGCTCTCGGTTGTCCTGTTCATTGTGGTACCACTGGTCGCGGCCTGGCTCTCCCGCATTGCCATTGTCCGGCGGAGGGGCTCAGAATGGTTTCAACAGGTCTACGTCGCCCGGGCGGGAAAGATCACTCCGGTGGGGCTCCTCGTCACACTGATCATCATCTTCGCGTTCCAGGGACAGACGATCATTGAGAACACCCTTCACATCCTGCTCATCGCGATACCGCTGACCATTCAGACCTTTCTGATATTCGGGATCGCCTACCTCTGGAGCAGAGCGTGGCGGGTCGAGCACTGCGTCGCCGCCCCGGCAAGCATGATCGGCGCGAGCAACTTCTTCGAGCTGGCGGTTGCGGTGGCGGTAAGCCTCTTCGGCCTGTCCTCCGGAGCCACCCTCGCGACGGTGGTGGGGGTGCTGGTCGAAGTCCCGATCATGCTGGCGCTGGTGCGGATTGCGAACCGGACGCGTCGCTGGTGGCCTGCGGGATTGCAGTGCGCCACGGAGGAGTAGCGTCGGCGGATCCGCGGCCTGCTCGGGTCGGCGGCCGGGGCGCGGCCTCCGCGGCGCGGATCTGCGCCGGGCGGCGCGGGCCCAGGCCGGACGCGCCGGCAGCACCGGGGCGCCGGTCACTCGAGGTACTGCACGAGGTTGCGAAACTCCCGGGAGATCGGCGGTACCTCAATGAGCTGCGACTCAATGCTTTCCCGGGCGACTTCAGCTCGCTCGTCCCCGGCAACCGCACCCCCCAACTGCCGCGCCGGCACGCCGAAGACCTCCTCAATGTACGCCTTCGACTCCTCGGTGAGCTCGGCGCCATGATAGGCGGCAAGATTGCGGGCAACGCGACGGACAATGGGTGCAAGATCGGTGCGGATCTCCCGAACCAGGGATACCGCCCACCCCCACTTCACCTCCCGGGAGAGACCGCGCTCGAGGGCGCCTATGTTGGGAGCGCTGGTGCTCTCCACGGCGTACTGCGTGTCGCTCCGGGTCAGCTGAACGAAGCGGTCCAGGGCGTGGAGCACTTCGAAGCCGATGTGCTTGTACCCCTCCGGCTTGAGATAGACGCTGGCGCCCTCATCGCTTTCGGTGTACGCGCGGAGCAACGCAGGCTGAATGGAGACGTCCTCCAGAATCCGACCCAGTTCGGCGGCGAACTCCAGACGATGGCCCTCCGTCATGGTGATCGCCCGCCGGTGCAGACGGATGCCGGGTCCCCGCTCGCCGTTTGAGAGAATACGCGGGGTGAAGTAGCCGACCCAGGCGGTTCGGGTCTGGTCGTATCGCCGCATCGCGCGGCGAAGGGCAACCTGCTTCCGGCGAACATCCAGGTTGGCGTGGTAGAGCTTGTCGTAGAGTCGCAGAAGCTCCCGGAAGAGCTCGGCCTCACTCCCCTGAACCGGCTGCGGCGCAAAGAGGAAGCGCAGCCGCCGTCGCTGACCGGCAATCCGGCGTTCCAGATCGCGCCGGTACTCCTCTATCGCCTCGAGAACCCGGGCGCCGACCTCACTTACGGCAGCGAAGGTGGAGATGGCTGCAGGAACGCGGGTGATCGCATTGCTGTCGTTGAGGAGCTCCGCCATGATCCTGAGCCGGCTGTTGCGTATCCGCACCGCGGTCCGGAAATCGCGGCGCGCGTTCTCGAGTGCCTTGGAGGTGTCTGTGAACTCCCGGGCACCGACATACTCGAGCTTCAGAACCGGATAGTCCCGGCCCACAAGGAACTCGAAGGCCACGGTCAGAACCTCCTCCACGTCGGCGAAGGTCATGAGGGTGAAGTCGTCGGTCTCACCTGCGGCGAGAACGCGCTCAATGAACCCCTCGGTTCGGTGGCGGCCCCTGCGCTTTCCCGCAGCCAGACCGATGAAGCGCTTCTGGATGAGCTCGGCAACCGTACCCGACCGTTCCTTCACTCGTTCGAGGGCCTTCGTGAGCCGTGCCTCGTGCTCGGAGTAGACATCCCAGATAGCGGTCTTGAGGCCGGCCCGCCGGTAGATCTCGACGGTGCGCGCTGCACTCGCAAGGACGGCATCTCCGGTCACATCTTCAATGACCTGGCCCACCGCGGCCTCGGAGGCGTCCGGGTTTTCAAGGATGTACCGCGCGGCAATGACCCGGCGGTCGGCAGCATCGTACTCTTCAAGGCTCACGTTCCGGACCGCCCCGATCAGATCGGGAATCTTGTCCACAACGTCGCGGAGCGTCTGGGAAGCCTCCTCCTTCTCCTGACCGTGGAGGACGCTGTAGGCAATGCGAACAACAATGGCGAAGACACCGGCAACCACGGTGTAAATCGCGAAGTAGAGGAAGAGATTCGGCGGTGCCGCCTCACCGAAGCCGATGCGGTACCCCGCCTGCAGGCCGAGGTAGGTCACCGGTCCGGCGGTCCAGGCGAGCTGCAGAGCGGTGCGCCCCCAGGTTTCCCGACGGACGGCGGAGCTGAGGCGGTTTATGAAGCGGTCTGCGGCGAGCTCGTAGGAGTTGCGCTTCTCCCGGCGCAGTGAGAAGGGACGCTGTGTCTCAGCCATGGCTCCTAAGCCACGACCTGTCGCATGAAGCTGGTGAGCACTTCAAGGGCCATCTCATTTCGCCCACCTTCCGGTACGATTATATCAGCATACGCCTTGGTCGGCTCGACGAACTGGTAGTGCCCGGGCCGGACCACCTCAAGGTACTGCCGCACCACGGAATCCTGGGTCCTGCCGCGCTCCTTCATGTCGCGCTGCAGACGGCGGATGAAGCGGATGTCATCCGGCGTGTCGACGTAGACCTTGAGATCAATGAGATCGCGGATTCGCTTCTCGAAGAAGATCATGATCCCTTCAAAGACGACGAGCTTCGCCGGAGAAATGCGAATGGTCTCCGGGGCACGCCGGTGCCTCACGAAATCGTACTGAGGCATCTCGACGGCCTCGCCTTCTTTGAGCGTCCTGAGTTGCTCGAAGATGAGGTCGTTGTCGAATGCTGAAGGGTGGTCGAAGTTGAACGCCGTAATGTTCTGATTGCTGATGTGCTCGGCGGACTTGTAGTAGTTGTCCTGGGGAATGAACTGAAAGTCCGGGACGATCTCCGCGATCTTGTTCACGATCGTCGTCTTGCCGGACCCGGATCCCCCGGTGATTCCAATGATCTTAACCATGCACGGCGCTCGGCGGCATTATAGGGATGCGCCCCCGGCGTGTCAAAGCGCATCGCAGCGGGCGGCGGCGGGGGCGGGCGGCGGAACCGTGTCAATCGCCGGACAGGCGCCGGGGGCGGGCGCCGGCGGGCGAGGCTGCGCCGCCGTCGGGCGAGGCGGCTCC
>CAZZIE010000013.1:49737-51314 GCA_964654185.1 uncultured Spirochaetaceae bacterium
GGCGGGCGCCGGAACCGTGTCGGTCACCGGATAGGCGCCGGGAGCGGGCGCCGGGGACGGGCGCCGCCGCCCGCCCCCGCGACGAACGCGATTCGTTGACAGGCACCGCCCCACGCCATAGCATCGCACTCACGAATGCGCATCCAACTGTACGAGGTCTTCCACGGCGACTGTCCGTATCTGCCGAACCGAAGCTGGATCACCCACACCTTCCAGGTGCCGCGCTTCGACCCGTCCATGTACGAGCGGCTGATCGCGGAAGGGTGGCGCCGAAGCGGGGCCGCCTTCTACCAGAACCACTGCCCCGGCTGCAACCTCTGCATTCCCATCCGTATACCGGTTGAGCGCTTCAAGCCTTCGAGGTCTCAACGCCGCGTCCTGCGCAGAAACACCGACGTCACCATTGAACGACGACCCATCGAGCCGCTGGAGGAGGTCTACGAGCTCTACCGTCGTTACAACGCACAGCGCCACGACCCCGAAGAGGAGGTCACCTTCGAAGCCTTCCGCAGCTTCCTGGGCACCTCCCCCATCGATACCGACATGATGCTCTACTACGTCGGCGACCGCCTGGTCGGCGTCGGCTGGATCGACGTCCTGCCCACCTCCCTCTCCAGCGTCTACTACGCCTTCGACCCGGAAGAGTCCCGCCGAAGCCTCGGCACCTTCTCCATACTCAAGGAGATCGAGCTCTCCCTCTCCCTCGGCAAGCTCTGGCACCACCTCGGCTTCTACGTCCCGGGCTGCCACAAGATGGACTACAAGAACCGCTTCAACCCCCACCAACTCCTCATTAACGGCGACTGGCGGGAGTTCTCCGAATAACGGCGTGCCGGCTCCACCTGGAACTCCTGAAGCCGCCTGAAGAGTCATTGGATCGATGCCGACGGCCCGATCAGAGCGGCCACCGCCGGCGCCGTGCGTTCCCGCGGTCCCTCAGACCTTCTCGAGCGCCTGATCCAGATCGGCAATGATGTCGTCAATGTGCTCAATGCCGATTGAGAGGCGCACGAGCTCCGGCCTGACCCCGGCGGATATCTGCTGCTCCTCCGAAAGCTGGGAGTGCGTGGTGCTGGCGGGGTGGATGGCCAGGCTCTTGGCGTCGCCGACGTTGGCGAGGTGGGACAAGAGCTCGAAGCTGTTGATGAGCTTCTCCCCGGCCTGACGGCCGCCCTTCACGCCGAAGACGACCATGCCGCCGTAGCCGCGTTTCAGGTAGCGCTTCGCGTTCTCGTGGGTCGGGTGGTCCTCGTGACCCGGGTAGAGTACCCAGTCCACTTTGGGGTGCTCCTTGAGGTGATCCGCGACTGCCATGGCGTTCTCGCAGTGGCGCTCCATCCGGAGGTGCAGGGTCTCCATGCCCTGGAGGAAGAGCCAGGCGTTGTCCGGCGAGATCGCCGCCCCAAGATTGCGGAGCGGAACGAGGCGCATCCGCAGGATGTAGGCCAGCGGCGCCAGGCCACCCAGATCGTGGGCAAAGCGAATGCCGTGGTAGCTGTCATCGGGCTCGTTCATGGTCTTGAATCTGGGGTCGGTCCAGTCGAACTTTCCTGAGTCAATGACGGCGCCGCCGATCC
>CAZZIE010000014.1:0-50695 GCA_964654185.1 uncultured Spirochaetaceae bacterium
TGGCCAACGAACCCACCCCCGCGACCTCCCAGCCCGGCGCGGCGTCCGACCGCGGCCCCGCGGCGCCCGAACCCGGCGCGCCGTCTCCACCGAGCGTATCCGTATCCACGGCGCGGCAGCACCTGACGCGGAGCGTCCGCGCCCGGGTGGCCGAAGCCGAGCAGCGAGGGGAGCGCGCATACATCGTGTCGGTCTTTCTCGATTCCGCCTCGGCCATGCCGGAAATGCGCTTCTACCTCATTCAGACCAATCTGGAGCGAGCGGTAGCAGTGATTCGAACCTGGACGGTGTCTCCGGAGCCGGGTGGGCCGACGGCCGGACAGGGCGGCGGCGGAACCCACGGAGCTTCCGGAGATGGTTCGCAGAGCGGTGGCGGTGTACCGGCCTTTCACGCCGTGGTAACAACGAAGCGCGGCGAGGACGAGCTGCGCCGCCTGGTAAGTGTGGATGAAGTCGTCCGGGTGGACGTGGACTCCATAGGGTCGGAGCAGATGATCCCGTTTGAGTGGGCCGGCAGGG
The DNA here is from genome assembly GCA_964654185.1 of uncultured Spirochaetaceae bacterium. Lineage (GTDB taxonomy): Bacteria > Spirochaetota > Spirochaetia > DSM-27196 > PWMO01 > CAYFQV01. The sequence continues at coordinate 520 of CAZZIE010000014.1, forward strand.
GCGGCACGCCGACGCCTCACACCCACCTCGAGGCGGAGGGCTCCGCAGATGAGGCTGCAGAGCGCGCCTTTCTCGCAGCGAGTGAGCTGGGGCAGGTGATCGCCGCAGCGCGGCAGGTGGTGCGCGACATGGGCAGTACCAGGGAGCGTGACCGGGAACACCTGCTTGGCCTGTTGCGGAGCGCCGGGGGACTCTCCTCTCGCATCTCGGATGATCTGGATGAGGAGCTGTCGACCAGATTCGGCGAGATCGCCCGTCCCGTAGCCGAGCGGGTATCCCAGATCGCAAAGAGGCGCGGCAAACGCGTGGAGGTGCAGCTCCTCGGCACCTGGACGCGGGTCCCGCGCGGGCTCGAATCCACCCTTGGAGACGTTCTCCTTCAGCTGGCCAGGAACAGCCTGGACCACGGCATCGAATCTCCGGAGATGCGAAGCAGTCTCGGCAAGCCGCCTGCCGGCACCATCACCTTCGGCGCCGAGCGGAGTGACCTGTGGATCTCCATCTGGGTCGATGATGATGGCCGTGGCATCGACGAAGCGCTGGTTCGCCAACTGCGGCCGAATGCACGTGCCGAGGATGGGTTACTGCAGCTCGTTGCGGAACCGGGCTTCACCACCTTCGAGGAGGGCTCAACGTCCTCCGGCCGCGGTGTCGGACTCGACGTCGTGTCGCACACCGTGACGACCTTGCTGCTCGGAGAACTGGAGCTCACCACGACGCCCGATCAGGGCAGCCGATTCACCGCGAAGCTGCCGGCCGGTGCCCGCGCCCTCGACGTACTCATCGTCTCCCTTGGCAGGCGTCGACTCGCCCTGCCGCGGATGCTCGTCGACGATGTGCGCGCCATCCGTCCCGGCGATCTGACCGTTACCCGGCGGGGCGAACGATTCGTGTCGGTGGACGGCACCTATCGCCCCCTCTGTGGAACGGGACTCAAAGAGGTCCCCGACGGCGAGGCTGTTGGATTGATTGTCAATGGAACCGCCGGGCGAGCCGTTCTCGTGGCCGAGCGCGTGCTCGCCGAGGAGCGCGTCCTCCGCTACCGGAAGGATCCCTACCAGGTATACTCGCAATCTCTGGACCGGAGCGTTGCACTGCTGGTGCCGCTGCACGGCTGCTGATTGCCGAAGCGTGCCGATTGCTGAAGCCGATCGCGGAAGCAGAAGACGTTGGGGCAAAAAAAAACGGTATGCCTGGACGTCGATAAGCATACCGTCAAAAGAAAAGCTTCGTTGCTTCCCTTTGTTCATATTGTCGGCTCCGGTCCCCGATAAGTTTAGCCCGCATTGACCTGTCCATCGTTGCGGCGGGCGGAGGTGCCGCGGGCCGGGCGGGTCCGGTGTTTACTCCCCGTGCCCCTGCGAATCGAGTACTTCTTCGGCGCGCTCAAGCATTGCTACATGGAACTCCGCCGACTCCAGGATCGCGTCATAGAGGCGCGCGGAGTTCTCCAGCGCCTGCTCCATGGTCTCGGGACGGGACTCCTCGATCTCGCTGGTTACCGCCTCGAGGAGAAATCCGATCACATCCTTGCTCGCCAGGGAGCGCAGATCCCCCTCGATCTCATCCAGGCGCCGCGGAGAATCAAGCCCCGGCTCGGCGTGGTCCTGCGTGATCCCGGCCCGGTAGTGTCTGGCCGCAGTGCCGGCTTCCCGGGCAAGGTCGCGTGCGGTTGCCAGGTCCGCCGCAAGGCGCCGCGTCGCGCCGCGGATCGCGTCGTCGGCGGATGCACTTCCCGGCGAGGCTCCCCCGGATCCGGTCTCCCCGCTCCCGCGGGCCTCGCGCAACGCGCCGGCCAGAAGCCGGTCGATCTCGTGGCGCCGCTCCGGCAACTCGAGCATGTCGGCAACATCCCGTGGTGGAATGTCGGGAATGCGAACCCCAGCGGATGACAGGTTGTAACTTCGGGGCGACCGGTTCTGCTGCAGTGCAAACCAGTCGCGGTATATCGCCATACGTCGGTCGGTCAGGACGGATCCTCCGTCGTTTGCCTCGGTCCGATAGGGTTGCCCCCCTTCGATGTAGGCAACCTGCTGGGTCTCGGCCGGAGAGAGTCGCGTGGCAATTATGTGGCTTCGCTCTTCGAAGAGGCTGCCCGTCACGTGCGTCCGATAGTCCGGATACCCGAGGTCCATGCCGCCGATGAAAATCGGATCGGCTCCGATGTACCGGGCGAAGTCCCAGGCCGTCGTTGTGACGGAACCACCGGCGCCGAGCTTCCCGAAAGAGCCACGGGAGGCTTCCAGGTACTGACCCAGCGGGAAGATGCTGCTGCACAGGTAGACCGGACGGCCCAGGGCACGAAACGCGCGGGGGTGCGTCGAGGACTCTCCGACGACGAAGGCGTGTTTCAGCGTGAGGTTGTCGAGGTGGCGGGTATTCCAGTACTGCGGATCCACCACAACCACGAAATCCGGTTCGACTCCCGCTCGAAGAAGCGGCTTCACTGCGGTGTCGACGGCAACGACGAGGCAGCGTTCCCGGAGCCGTTGCGCATGGGGAAGCACCGCATCCAGGCTGGGTCCGCCCGCGCACACCAAGGCGGGCAGCCCCGGGACCTTCGCCTGAAGATCCGCCACACCACGCGCCTCTGCCAGAAGGTGTACGTTCGCGGCGAGGTTTCGTACCCAGCGACGCCCGAAGCGACGCAAGGTGTTGCGATTCACCTCCTGGCGACCAACGAACCCACGGCGCGCCTCCTCGAGACCCTCGTAGTACTCCTGTTCATCCTCGGTAACCGACCGAAGTCCCACCGAAACCGGTCTTCTCAGGCGAAGGTTGCTCAGAAAGCCGGCGAACTCCGTCGGTGAAGGCGCAACGAGAAGGTGGAAGACATCTGCAGAGAAGAGGGCACGGAGATCACGATGGGCGGAAGCAGCCGCAAGCATCCGAGGATCTCGCTCGACGACGATGACAGGTTCCCCTTCGGTGGCTTGGAGTACGGCCTCCGCAAGGTACCCGAGACCAATGCCATACACCACGAAGCCGTCGCCCTGAGCGGTGGTGAGGCGTTCGGCTATCCGACGCGCCTCACGCTGAGGGTCGTGACGGCTGTGCAGGTAGTGGGCGCCGTACCGGGCGGTCGGCGCGCCGTTTCGGGCCGTCTCGATCTTCAGTTCTTCCGGGGGTGCCGCCGCTTTTAGGAGAGACGCCAGCTCCGGCGCTCGGTTGCCGAGACGTGCGAGATTGGACTCAAGAAGGGTCATGTCCCACCACTGTCGATTCGGATTCTCCTCGGAACGGTCTATCTATTCCAGGTAGAGATCAATGGTCATACCCGATCTCAAAGTGGTTCCCGGCTCCGGGTCCTGCGATACAACCCAACCGCTCCCGTGCAGCCGCACTGTGAGCCCCTCGACGCCGATCAGCGGGAGAACGGTGCGCTTGGGCAGCCCAAGCAGACTCGGTACCGTCTCGTTGAAGGCGGGCAGAGTGGGAACGGAAACAGAGATTCGACCCGAGTGCTGCACGACCCGGGTATCCTCAGTGGCAATGCCAAGATAGGGGACAAGAAACTCCGCCGCATCCCGCAGCACCGGGACGGCGATTCTGCCTCCGTAGAAGCTATCTCCCCGGGGATGATCAATGACGACGTAGGTGACGATACGGGGGTTCTCGACCGGGAAGACCGATAGCGCGGATGCAATGAAGCGATCCTGGGAGTAGCCTCCGGACTGCCGGTCGAAGACCTCGGCAGTCCCGGTCTTTGCTCCAATATCTATCCCGTCAATGACAATGCGCCGCGCCGTGCCACCGTCCTGGGTCGCCTGATACATCGCATCCAGGATCTGCCGGGCAGTTCGCGCCGTCACGACCTCTCGAACCGGTCGCCGTCCGAACTCTTCAACGACCTCACCGTCGTGGGTCACGATCTTCTTGACGATATTCGGCTTCAGCAGGACCCCGTCGTTTGCCAGCGCAACCGCCGCACTCAGCATCTGCACCGCAGTCACGCCGATCTCCTGCCCCATGGCAACTGTCTGCTTCGTGCGTCCGGACCACTCCCAGGGGCGCCGAAGCAGCGCGCGCTCCTCTCCGTTCAGGGCAATGCCGGTCTCCTCTCCGAACCCAAAGAGCTTGATCATCTGGTAGAAGGCGTCCCTCGGAACCGTTTCGGCGGCATACGCCGCCCCTACGTTGCTGGAGAACTTGATGATGCCCTCGGTGCTTATCCGGCCGTAATCGCCGAGATCACGGATCACGAAGTCCAGGTCGTCGTTTACGTACCCGCCGGAGGTCTGGTAGGTCGTGTTCATGGAGATGCCGCCAAGCTCCAGGAACGAGGCGATGGAGAACACCTTGAACACGGAACCCGGCTCATAGATGAAGGAGATCGGGCGATTGCGCCGTTCATTCTCCGAGAACGCATAGAATGTGTTCGGGTCGAAGTTCGGCATTGAGGAGTAGGCGAGGATGTCGCCGTTCGTCGCATCCGCCACGAGCAGCATGACGGCTTCCGCATCGTGTTGTTCCATGGCACCACGGGCGAGCTCATCAATTCGTTGCTGGATTGCCACATCAATGGTGAGGATCACCTGGTCTCCGTATCGCTCCCCGCTGTCGATCTCCGGCGAGAGTACGTCGTTGAACACGTACTCGACGCCGTCGAGTCCGCGATTATTCGTGCCGACGTATCCAACCACGTGGCTCGCCGCCCGCTGTTCGGGATAGCTGCGCCCGACGTCCGGTTCCAGCGTGAAGCCCTGGAGCTCACCTTGCCGTTGCAGTTCCTCGATTGCCGTACTCTGGGTGGGAGTGATGGCCCGGGCAACTATGACATACCCATCCTGGCCCGCCAGACGCGCGAGGATCTCCTCAGGCTCGCGCTCGAGTACGCCGGCCAGCCGCTGCGCTGCGGCATCGACATCCGGGATGTGCGGGGTCCAGGCGGTAACGGTGTCGAGCTCGGTTTGGATGGCAAGGATGCGGCCGTTCCGGTCGAGGATCGGGCCCCGCTCGGTTTGGATGGGTGTGCCGTCCTCGCGACGGGGCGGTTCGGTGCCGTTAACGATCATGATGGAGCCGTAGCGGTAGAGGAGGGCTGCGAAGGCAATGCCCAGAAGAATGAACACGATCCGGTATCGTCGGTGATTCTGCTCCGTCACCATCTACCCTGCCAGTCGGAATCGAAAGAGCACACCGAACACGTCGGCTTCCCGGATGGGGCCGTAATGCCGGGAATCCTGCGAGCCCACGCGATTGTCCCCAAGGACGAAGAGCTCCCCCCCATCGAGTCGATTACGTCCACTCAGGCGGTCCATGGCGAACGGAGAGAGCTCGACGCGGTTTCCGGCGATTCGTGCGTTGGATCGGACAGCGTCGACCGCGTCGCCGGCAACCGCAATGCACCGCTTCACGGCGACTCTGCCGTCCAGGGGATGGTGGAAGAACACGATATCTCCACGGGTGGGACTGCCCCAGCGGAGAAGATATGTATCCAGGAGGGGTAGTTGGAATCCGTAGGCCAGCCTATTGACCAGGACGACTTGATCGCTCCGAAGAGCCGGCGCCATGGATTCACCGTCAATGCGAACCACATCCACTGCGGATGCAAGCACGGCAAAGGCCGCAACGGCCACTACCACGACAGAGAGGATTTTCACCGAGATCTCCCAGTTGCCGGCGCGCACCGCACGCCTGTGCTCCTAACTATAATACTCGGCAGTATTCTTGTCGATATGAAAAGCGGGATGGCACAGGTGATACAGCATCAGCACATTGAGCGACGAACTCGTCAGAAGCGGCGCCCCAACGGCGTGGGGTCCGCATCACTTCTCGCGGTGCGCGACCGTGGAGGCTCTCTCGCAGATACTCTGCAGGAGCGTCCGCGGAGGAATCAGAAGCCGAGCAGGCGGAATCGCAACGCAAACGCCCCGCGCTCTCTGGCAGTGAGCCTTGAGCACCAGCGAATCTCCCGCACGCAGAATCGCAGGTTCGGAGAGGGGCGTAACGAGGAAGTCGGCACTTCCGGCACCCGAAACGGATCCACACGGGCAGGTGCCACGCGGGAGAACAGATTCCAGTGGTCTTCCCTGATGGACCTTTCGAGCCTCCAGGTGATCCCGAACGCAATGGGCGCAGCCATCTCTCGCCTCGTTGAACAGCAGTCTCACCTCGGCAACGTTCCAATACTGGTAGCGGCCTTCTGCGCCATCTTCGTTCTGAATACCGTGTTCGAGCCGGGCACGGCGATCACTCGATACGCGCTCCCGGCTCCTCAGTCGGCAATACCGGTTTCGGAGTCGAGTCGCCTCCTGCTGGACACATTGGCACCGCCGGAGGAGTACCGCGTTATCGGCGAGAGTATCTCCGTCGACCCTGAGCGGTTCACGCGTCTCGAGGTGCAGGAGTACACCCTGGTCCCCGGGGACACCCTTTCAGAGATAGCGTCGCGGTTCGGCCTGCGGATGGACACCCTGGTGAGCTTCAACCAGATTCAGGATGTTCGACGCCTGCAGGTGGGCACGACGTTTCGGATTCCCAATCGCGATGGTCTGCTCTATGAGGTTGAGCGAGGGGACAATCTGTCCCGCATTGCGGCGGAGTACGGTACGACGGTGAACGCCATTCTGGATGCGAACGACATGGCCTCTTCGACTATTGCAGTCGGCGATGTCCTCTTCGTGCCGGAAGCCCGCATGAACACAACCGAGCTGAAGCTGATTCTCGGTGAACTCTTCGTCTATCCCGTGCGGGGGCGGTTCACGTCCGGTTTCGGCATGCGGAACGATCCGTTTACCGGCCGTCGGCGCTTCCACAACGGTATTGACCTGGCCGGTCCCATTGGTACGCCGATTGGCGCCGCCATGCCGGGGACCGTTGTCCATACCGAAGCGCAAACCGGGAACTACGGGAAATTCGTCATTGTGCGACACGACGGCGGCTTCCAGACCCTCTATGCGCACCTCGACTCCTTTGCTGTTCGAAAGGGCCAGTATGTGTCGCAGGGTCAGACGATTGGAGCCATGGGGAACACGGGCAGGAGCACGGGACCGCATCTGCACTTCTCGATTATTCGAAACGGTTCCTTTGTAGACCCGCTCGGCTTTTTGCATTAGAATGCAAATCCAAACGGGACACGGAGATTGATCAAGGAATGCGACGACTAGCGATTATCGTAATCTGTCTGTTGGCGGTCTTTACGCTCATAAATGCATACACCGGCGACTCGGACGCGCCGCCGGCGCAGACGGTGGATTCATCAATCGAAGACGTCCCGGAAGTGGATTAACCAGGCTCCGTTTCCAGCTGATCCGCAAAGCCCGGGATCCGCAAAGCCCGGATGGCAGGGGTACTGCGAGGTACCCTTGGGCTCCAGTAGAGCCGCCCACGTCCGGACCCCGGTTCCACCTGCCTTCGGTTCCAGGAGCCGCCTTCCATGGCCCGCTTCCGCAGCTCACCTTCCGGTTGCTACCTTCCGTGACAGTGCTTGTATTTCTTGCCGCTTCCGCACGGGCAGGGGTCGTTTCGGCCGACCTTCGGTACCGAGCGCTGGACCGTGACCCGCTGGGGAGCCGTGGCCGTGGCAGTGCCTCCTCCGGAGCCGCCGCCACCGCCCGCGCCGCCCCCGATCATCTGCATGCTGCCGTGACTCGCCTGGGCGGATGAAGCGGGACTGACCACTCGGGTTCGGTTGCGGAAACCCTCGGCCTTCACTGCAAAGAGCTTGCGGGCAATCGTCGTGCGGATGTTGTAGATCAGCTCGTCGAAGATCTGGAAGCCCTCGAGTTTGTACTCCAGAAGGGGATTCTTCTGAGCATAGCTGCGCAGGTAGACTGCCTCTCGCAATGCCTCGAGATTCTCCAGATGGTCCTGCCAACGGGCGTCTATGTTCCGCAGATACTCATATCGGATCGCGCGGTTCAGTTCAGCGGTACCCGCGGCCTCTTCCTTTTCACGAATGTCTCGACGCATATCGTCCAGGAGGGTTTGCTCCAGGTCGTCGATTGACAAATCGAAGAGCTCATCAAGGCTGCGCTCGGTCGTGAAGAACAGGCTCGTTCGCAGGTCCTCCATGAACTCGGCCAGCAGCTGCTTGTCCTGTCCCCGGGCTTGCACGTAGGGCTCGAGCTTCTCCTGAAGAAGATCCCGGGCGGTGTTCAGAACCCGTTCGGTGAGCCGGTCGTCCTTGAGAATCTCGTCGCGCTGGGAGTAGATGAGCTTGCGCTGCTCGTTGAGAACATCATCGTACTCCAGGAGATGCTTCCGGATATCAAAGTTGCGCTCCTCGACCTTGGTCTGCGCGCGCTCGATGCTCCGATTGATGATCGGATGGTTCAGCGGCTCTCCCGGAGGGAGACCGCGCTGCATGAGTCCGCGGAGACTGCCGCTGCTGCGGCCGAAGAGACGCATGAGATCATCGTCGAGGGAGAGAAAGAAGCGTGACCGACCCGGGTCACCCTGCCGCCCAGAACGGCCGCGGAGCTGGTTGTCGATTCGCCGCGACTCGTGACGCTCGGTGCCCAGGACGTAAAGACCGCCGAGGTTCCTCACCTCCTCGTACTGGCTGATCCATCTCTTGCGTTCCGCCCGGTACTCCTTCCAGTATTCCTCCTCGGTCGCATCCGTGCCGACGGCGCGTCGCGCCCGGAACTCCGGGTTGCCACCCAGCTTGATATCGGTGCCCCGCCCGGCCATGTTCGTTGCGATTGTAACCGCGCCTTTGGATCCGGCCTCCGCAATAATGAGGGCCTCCCGGGCGTGGTTCTTGGCATTCAGCACTTCGTGAGGAATCCCGCGCTTCGTCAGGAGGTTGGCGATCTTTTCGGATCGGTCAATCGATACGGTACCAACCAGAATGGGTTGGCCGTCGTTGTGAACCGCCTCGATCTCACCGACGATCGCCTCGTACTTGTCGGCCTCCGAGACGTAGATGAGGTCGTCTTCATCCGCCCGTACAACGGGCAGGTTCGTTGGAATCACGGCCACATCCAGGCCGTAGATCTTGCCGAACTCCTTCTCCTCGGTCTCGGCGGTTCCGGTCATACCGGAGACCTTCTCGTACATACGGAAGAAGTTCTGAAAGGTGATGGTTGCGAGGGTGCGATTGCGCTGGGCCACCCGGATGCCCTCTTTCGCTTCGATCGCTTGATGCAGTCCCTCGGAGTAGCGTCGCCCGTAGAGGATGCGGCCGGTGAACTCGTCGACGATCTGTACGGCACCCTCCTTGACGACGTACTGCTGATCCTTGTGGAAGAGGCGCTGCGCCTTGAGGGCCTGTGTCGCGTAGTGGATGTACTCGAAATTCTCCTCCTCGAAGAGAGACGAGCCGATCAACTTCTGCCGCTGCAGGAGCTCCTCGAGATGATTCAGACCCTCATCGGTGAAGGTGATCCGTTTCCCCTTTTCGTCGACTTTGTAGTCCCCTTCGGGGTACTCGGGATAATCTCCGGTCTCGGGGTCCTTTGCGCACTCCTCGAGGGACTTCACCACGCGATTCACCTCGACATACTTGCGAACATCGTCCTCCGCCTGACCGGAGATGATAAGCGGCGTTCGTGCCTCGTCGATCAGGATCGAGTCGATCTCGTCGATGATGGCGTAGTGGTGGCCTCGCTGAACCTTTCGCGAAGCGTCGTATCGCATGTTGTCACGGAGATAGTCGAAACCGAACTCGTTGTTCGTTCCATAGGTGATGTCTTTCGCGTAGGCCAGGTGACGCGCCTCGTTGTCCATCTGATTGGCGATGTATCCGACCGTGACGCCGAGATAGCTGTATACCGGCTCCATCCACGCGGCATCCCGCGACGCCAGGTAGTCGTTGACGGTAATGACGTGTACGCCATTACCGGTGAGGGCGTTCAGGTACGCTGCGGTTACCGACGAGATGGTCTTGCCCTCGCCGGTCTTCATCTCCATGATGCGACCCTGATGCAGCACAATGCCGCCCATGAGCTGAGCATCGTAGAGACGCTCGCCGAGGGTTCTTCGTGCCGCCTCCCGGACCATTGCGAAGGCTTCCGGAAGCATCGAGTCCAGTGTTGCGCCGTCGTTGAAACGACTCCTGAGCTCGTCGGTCTTTGCAAGATAGTCCTCGCGCTCCATACCCATTGCCCAGGGCTCAAGCTCGTTGATGGTTCTTACCAGGGGCAGGAGTTGCTTCAAGTCCTTGTCCTGCTTGGAACCAAAGAGGACCTCAATAGCCTGTTGAATCATAGCCTCAAACTATCTCCCGGGATGGTTGCTGGTCAAGATTGACACATCCCAACGCCATCCATACTATCAGGTGACCAAACCCATGATGTGGGCAAAGCCCACAGGGGCAAAGCCCACAGGGGTAAGGCCCACACGGGCAAGGCCCACACGGGTACGCCCAACGCGGTAGGTACGCAAGGCATCCCTTCATGCTCGCAAGAATAACACGACACACCGGTTCAGTCTTTACTTCGCCGCGCGCGACAGCCATGCCGCGAAGGGCGCGCACCCCTGCGCGGCGCGCCCCCAAGGGCACGCACAGTGCAATTGCGGCGGCGCACCGCACAACCGCGGGCCTGTGGCTGCTGCCTCTCCTCCTGACCGTTGCACTTCTCGCCGGTTGCGCCGACTCTCAACCTCGCGCGCTTGATCGCGAGCACCTCTTCTCGCTCTCGATTGGACGCGCTGAAGACGAAATCGACCTCTACCGCCGACAGAGCGATCCCCTCGTTCAGCAGAATCACCTTTCCATGCAGGACGGATTCTTCTATGTGAGCAACGCCGCCAGCAACAAGGTAATGGAGCTGACGAGCTACGGCGATCTTATCTCCCTCTGGTACAACCGTGAGGAGAATCCGCAGCCGGTGCTCCTCCAGTCGAATCCGGGCGAGGGCGCAGTTGTAAACCGCCGTGCCCACCAGTACCCCTTCACGCGGGTCGGTGACATTGCCGTGACGGACCGGAAGGAGCTCTACGCCGTCGACCTGGTCACCGAGGAGCGAACCATCTACGACGAGAATCTGGGTGTCCTCCTCAACCGGATCGTTCTGCGCTTTGATTCGTCCGGTGAACTGGTCGATTACATCGGCCAGGAGGGAATCGGGGGGACCCCCTTCCCATATGTGGAACGGATCGCCGTTTCCCGGGGCGGCGAGCTCGTGGTCGTCGCCAAGACCGCGGATGTGTGGCTCGTATTCTGGTACGACGCACGGGGAAACCATCTGTACACCGTGGAGATATCTCTGGATCGGCTCCCGGTTCCGCGCGCCTCGGACGGGCCCGGGGCAGACGCGGGAAACACGGCCCCGGGGAATGATGACCAGGACGACGCCTCCCAGGATGCCGGCGCCGCGGAGGGGGCAGGGACGGACCGCGCCGCCGATGTGATTCCCATTCTGGAGAGTGTCCATCCGGACGCCCAGGAGCGCCGGATCTATCTCAAGCTCAACTACTACGAGGAGTCGGTGGACGCCGAGACCGGCACCGGATACGGCATCTCAACCCGGTCCTCCCGCATCTACTGGCTGAATCTGGAGAGTGGCCGCTACGAAGGTTTCGTCGACATTCCAAAGAACACCGATACCGTGACCGAAGGAACCATCTTCGACCGCACCGAAGTGGAGTTCATGTATGATTTCGTGGGCACCGCCGTTGGGGGGCATCTCTTCCTCCTGAGTCGAGAGACCGACGAGAATACGGAGCTCCTCATCATGAATACCGAGGGCAGGGTAGTGCGTCGCCGCATGTTGACCATCGAAGACAACCTGACCTCCTACAAGGACTTCTACGTCTCCGGTACCGGCATCCTGACGGCCATGCTGGGCTTCAACGATCGCGTCGACATTGTCTGGTGGCGAAGCGACCGTCTCATCGGCGGGTAAGAGCCGATCGGACGTCGGTGCCCACGACGAGATGGGTATTGAACAAGCGGTGATTGCGAATCGGAGGGTAACCGTGCGCAAGCTCGTAACCAATGCGGAGATGGCCGAGATTGATCGGCGCTCGATCCAGGAGTACGAGATTCCCGCCATTGTGCTCATGGAGAACGCCGGGCAGAACGCCTATCGAGTCCTGGCGGAGCGCATGGGCGCCGACTCTGTTGCCGCCGACCGCAGTGCCGGCGACCATGGTGCAGCCGACCAAAGCGCCGGCGCCCATAGTGCCGGCGCCACCGGGACGCCGCGCGTGTTGCACCTGGTTTTCGTGGCGGGGAGCGGCAACAACGGCGGCGACGCCATGGTCATGGCCCGCGCCTGTCACCAGGAGGGACTGCACGACGTCACCGTCGTACTCGCCCGGGGCACCGCAAAGGGCAATGCCGCGGTGAACCTCACCATCCTGCGCAACCTCGGCGTCCGGATCGTTGACGCGAGTACCGACTCGGAGGGTGCGGCGACCGGCGGCGGAGCCGCCACTGCTGCGACCGCCGCCGCGGACGCATCCGGGACGCGCACTTCAGAGACAGGGATATCACCGGAGGCGGCAGATGCCATCGACAGGGCCGACTGGATCATCGACGGAGTAAGCGGCACCGGAATCTCCGGAAGCCTGCGCTCGCCGCTCAGCGATCTCGTTGACGCAATCAACGCCGCCCCGGGCCGAACCTGCGCCGTCGATGTGCCGAGCGGTGTATCCGACTCCTACCAGGCCGGTGCCCTCGCTACCGAGGCGGACCTCACCCTGACCATGGGCACACCGAAGCAGTGCCTCTACCTGCCCGCCGCGCGCGCAAAGGCGGGAGAGATCGTGACGATTCCACTGAGCTTCCCGAAGGAGCTCCTCGCCGATCCCTTACTCGAGGTTGAGCTTGCAGAGCTGGTCGATCTCACTCACCTCATTCCGCCGATCCGCAAGGACGCCTATAAGACTCGCCGCGGCGTGGTCGCCCTCTTCGGCGGCTCCGTCGGGAAGACCGGCGCCTCCCTCCTTGCCGCGGAGGGCGCCGGCCGAAGCGGCGCCGGCATGGTCCACCTCTACGTAGCCGAGGATATCTACCGCACCGTCGCCGTTGGCGCCGGATCCGTCATGGTGCACCCGGCCGGTCCCGACGCCGCGGAGGACGCCGGCACCGCGGACGCCTTCGTCTGCGGTCCCGGCTGGGGTGTCGGATCCGCTCAGGAAGCCGCACTAGGCGCCCTGGTGGGGTCTGAGAAGCCTGGAGTGATCGATGCCGACGGCCTGAACACCGCGGCCGCCATGCTCTCTCAGGGGGCAGCCGGCGACCTTGACGGGGGTGGTCGCGTCGTCATGACGCCGCATCCCGGGGAGTTTGCACGCCTCGCCGGCGCCTACGGGGTCGACACCGAGGACCTGCTGCCGGCGCTGCGGGAAGTCGCTCGCCGGAGCAACAGCGTGATCTGCTACAAGAGCCACGTTCTCTATGTCGCTGCGCCGGAAGGCCGGATCCGCGTGATCGACGGCATGCAGCCGGAGATCGCCACGGCCGGGGCCGGAGACGTCCTCGCCGGGATCATCGGGGGGATGCTCGCCCGCGGTATGGACGCCTTTGACGCCGCGACGGCGGGGGTACTGGTCCACCAGGAGGCGGGGCGCCGCACCGCCGAGGAAGTCGGGTGGTTCGCGACGGAGGATCTCTTCCCGCGGGTATCCCGCGTGGCTGGCGACTTCACGGAGACGGTGTACGCATGAGCTCCAACGACAAGGACGGCGGGTTGCACTATCACTACGATCGGGAGGAACGCCTCGCCCGACGTCCGGACCGGTGGCAACCCTCCGGCGGCATCTTCAAGCGCAACCGTTCGCTGACGATCATCCTGATCGACGTACTCATCGTTCTCATGCTCTTCGGCATCTTTCGACTGTTCGTCTTCGGCGGCGACAGGCCGCCGCAACTGCGGGGCTACACCGTCGGCATGGATGCCGTCGAGACCTCACAGGGCGTCCTGGCAATCGTGACCCTGCAGGCCGGGGACGAGCCGGAGGAGAGCAGCGGCATCGTGACGGTGCGCTTTCGCCCCGCCGGCGGGGAGCCCGTCGAGGTGAAGGACCTCGTCCCGGAGCCGGGTGCGCGGCGCCGGATCAGCGAGCTCTTCCCAGGCGGCACCGCCTCGGTGACCGCGATCGTCGAGATCGACGGGGAGGCTCTGGAGCTGGAACGGTCGGTCGATACGGAAGCAGACGCGCCCGACGCGGAGAACGGCTGACCACTCGGCCCGGATCGCAGGCGCGTCGGCCCGGATCGGAGCCGCGTCGGCCCGGATCGCAGGCGCGTCGGCCCTCCGCTGGAAGCGCCCGTTGTCGGCCCGGGCCGACGCGCTATTGACCAGCCAATTCCGGTTGCTCTATGCTAGCCCAATCACCACCGCACGAGGAGAACGCACGGATGTATCAGATTTACCTCCTCTCCGTAATCTCGAATCTCTTGGCCGGAATTGCCCTCTCTTTTCAGGGCATGGATGAGAAGCTGCATCTCAGCTCGGTCTTCAATCGAGATCTCATGGAGAATACAGGGTTCCGCCTGGGCCTCGGCGTTGCGACCTTCGTCATCGGCTTCCTGAAGTTCCTGGCGGTGAGCCCGGATGACGTTCCGGTGGTCGGGGATCTCCTGCCCGCGCTTGCCGGCCTCGTGATGGGTCTGATTCTGCTGCTGCAGTACTATCGCAGCCGCTCGTCGGTGACCTCCCCGGCTGTGGACCGTGTGGAGACGATCTTCGGCAAGAACAGCGGCGTCTTCGGGACCGCCGGCATGCTCATTGCCGTGCTGCACTTCCTGCTTCCAAAGGTCCTCTTCCTTTAGGGGCACCGTGCTGTCGGGGCGGCGCGCTGCAGGGCCGCTTCGGTCCGAGGCCGCCCCGCAACGAACCCTCCGCGCGTGAGAACTTCTACCGCAGCCATTATTGAAGAATCCGGCGCAATCCTGGTGGTCCGGCGACGTGTCGGATCCATTGCAGGTCTCTGGGAGTTTCCCGGCGGCAAGGTTGATCCGGGGGAGGAGCCGCAAGAGGCGTTGCGTCGGGAGCTCGGGGAGGAGCTCGGCGTTGAGGCGCGGATCGGCCCGGAGCTTGCCCGGGCAACCTTTACCCACCGGGGTGAGCACTACCTCCTTCGCGCCTTTCGTGCCGACCTCGCGGATACACGCTTTCGCCTCACCGACCACGACGCGGTGCAGTGGGTGCCCCTTTCCTCGCTCGACGAAGTCGACCTTGCAGAATCCGACCGCAGGCTCCTGCCCGCTCTCCGCCGGGAGCTCGGCCCGGGTGGCTGAATAAGAACCGGCATCAGCGCAGCTCCGTGGCAAATGCGGCGCGACCGGTAACACCGGGGGACATAGGGGAACATAGGGGAACATAGGGGAACATGGGCGCACCGAAATCAGGACTGCTGTCTCAGACCCGCCCCGTCGTCAAAGAGTGCGTCTCGTAGTATCATGCGGCAGGAGGGGAGCAGCGAAGTGGAAGGCCGAGCACGAGGGGTAATCGAGGATCTTCGCGCCGACGAGTCGTTCATGCGGAACGTCACGGCGTGGCACGTCATCGAGGCGCAAGAGGGAAGGTATCAACCACTCCCTGAGGACCTGGCGCCGGAGCTGCACTCCGCCCTGGAGGCGCGCGGCGTGTCACGGCTCTACAGCCACCAGGGGGAGTCCTACGCCGCCGCGCGCCGGGGTGAGCACTTCGTCGTGGTCACTCCCACCGCGTCCGGGAAGACACTCTGTTACAACCTGGTGACGCTCCAGACCGTCCTCGAACGGCCCGAGGCGCGGGCGCTCTACCTCTTTCCCACCAAGGCGCTCTCGCAGGATCAGCAGTCGGAGCTGAGCGAGTCGGTCCTCATGGCGGATGTTCCGGTGAAGACCGCCATCTACGACGGTGACACGCCTCCATCCCTTCGCGCCTCCGCCCGGGAGACCGGCCAGATCATTCTGAGCAATCCGGACATGCTCCACGCAGGTATCCTCCCGAACCATCCGCGGTGGATCACCTTCCTTAAGCACCTCGAGTACATTGTCATTGACGAATTGCACACCTACCGGGGCATCTTCGGCTCTCACGTGACAAACGTAGTGCGCCGGCTGAAGCGCATCTGCGCCTTCTACGGTGCAACGCCCACCTTCATTGCGTGTTCCGCCACCATCGGGAATCCCCGCGAGCTCGCCGAGGGCGTCGTGGGCGAGTCCATGAAACTCATTGACAACAACGGCGCACCGCGCGGCGAGAAGCATCTGGTTCTGTACAATCCCCCGCTGGTGGACCGCGTCCAGGGCATCCGCAAAGGCGTCGTGAACGAGTCGCAGCGGATTGCGATCCGCCTGCTGAAACAGGGCGTGAAGACGATCGTCTTCTCCCGCTCCCGGGTGCGCACGGAGCTGATTGCTTCGTACATCAACAAGTCCCTGGCGAACGTGTACACCGACAACTCCCGGATCCGCGTGGAGGCGTATCGCGGGGGCTACCTTCCAAGCGAGCGTCGCGCAGTGGAGAAGGGGCTCCGGGACGGGACGATCCAGGGAGTCGTATCGACCAATGCCCTGGAGCTCGGTATCGATATCGGAGGGCTGGATGCGGCGGTCCTCGGGGGTTTCCCCGGCTCCATTGCCTCCGCCTGGCAGCAGGCCGGTCGGGCCGGGCGGCGGAACAGCCTCTCTCTGGCAATCGTCGTGGCTTCATCGGCTCCCCTGGATCAGTACATGGTGAAACACCCGGAGTACTTTCTGGGGCAGGCGCCGGAGTCCGCGTACGTAGACGCCGACAACATGTACGTCCTGGTGGACCACCTGAAGTGTTCGGTTTTCGAGTTGCCCTTCCGAAACGGGGAGGGCTTCCCGGGCCCGGTCGACGACTATCTGCAGTATCTGGAGGAGGAGGGGACCATCCGGAACACCCGGGGCGACTACTACTGGTCGGATCGCTCCTATCCCGCCGAGGAGATCTCCCTGCGGAGCGCCCGATCGGACAACGTGGTGATCGTGGATACTACGGATGGACGCGACGAGGTGATCGGCGAGACCGACCGTCCCTCGGCGAAGGAGCTGCTCTTTACGAATGCCATCTACATGCACCGGGGACGGCAGCACGTCGTGAAGGAGCTCGACCTCGAGAACCGACGCGCCTATGTGGAGCAGACCAGCGTCAACTACTTCACGGATGCCCTGGTGAAACGCGATATCAAGGTCCTCTACGAGGACCGCCGTCTACCCGACCCGAGTCTCACCATGGTCGTCGGGGATATTCTTGTTCGGAGTCAGGTCGCCAAGTTCAAGAAGATCCGCTTTCACAGTCACGAAAACATCGGCTACGGGGAGATCTCGCTCCCGGAGGAGCAGATGCATACCCGCGCCGTCGCGCTGGTCTTCGAGGAGGCGACCGTGGTCGGCCGCGCCCTGCAGGATTTGCCCAGAGAGGCCGTCGCAACGGCGATTGCGCGACTTGGAACGGTGCTCAAGAATGTGAGCCCGGTCTTCCTCCTGTGCGATCCCGGTGACATCGGCGTAGCCGAGCGGCTCAAGGATCCGCACTTCCTCGAACCGGCGCTCTACGTCTTCGATACCTACCCGGGCGGCAGCGGCATTGCCGAAGGCTTCGTAGAGAAGGTCCGCGAGATCAGGGATGCCGCGCGCGAGCTCGTGGGTTCCTGTCCCTGCGAGGAAGGATGCCCCTCCTGCGTGGGTCCCCGCGACACCGAGGTCGAGATCGGTGTCAACCCGAAGCGGGCGGTTCTCGATCTCCTCGAGGTGTGGAGTCACCATGCTGTACGATCGGCTCAAACAGATCCGGCAGGCGCAGAAGGCTAAGCCGCCCGCCGCGCCCGAAGGTGAGCACTTCCCCGACAGCGAGCAGCACACCGACGCCGCGCAGCTCCCCGAGAAGGTGCGCTTTCCGGGCGCCCGGCGCTCCTCCACCGCCGGGCCGGCGGCACCGGCAGGCGCCGGTCTCGATCCCGCGTCCGCCCCCGGCTCCGCGGCCACCCCCGGCCCCGAGTGGGAGCTCCTGGACGACATGGTCTATCACCGCTCGGTACGGCACGAAGGCGACCAGGCCGCACGCCTCTTCGACCTCTACCGCCGGCGAAGCACCGAGACCATTGCGGTGGTTCCGCCTGCGGTGGCACCGGAGCAGCTGGTCTTCTTCGATCTGGAAACGACCGGTCTCTCCAGCGGCGCGGGGAGCGTCGCCTTCCTGGCTGGCTTCGGCAGGCTGGACGGAGCCGGCGTGGTTGTGGAGCAGCTCTTCCTCGCCGACTATCCCGGCGAACCGGCGTTCCTGGCGGCGGTGAGGGATCGCATTGGCCCGGAGGATGTCATTGTGTCCTACAATGGCCGCAGCTTCGACGCTCAGGTCTTGAAGACGCGGCTCCTCATGAACGGCATGTCCGAGATCCACGCGGCGCATGCCGATTTGCTCCACCCGGCGCGGCGACTCTGGAAGCGCCTGCTTCCGGATTGCAGTCTGGGTACGATCGAGGCATCCGTGCTGGGCGTCCGGCGGGAGCTCGATCTGCCGGGATGGGAGGTGCCGGAGGCGTACTTCGACTACCTGCGCCACGGCGTAACCGAACGCCTCGATGCGGTCTTTGCCCACCACGAGCAGGACATCCTGTCCCTTGCCGACCTGCTCGAGCGTCTCGAGTCGTTCGTGGGAGAAGAGGCTGTCGCGACGCCGGTGGACCGCTTTGAGCTCGGTCGCTTTCTCACGCGTCCCCGCTGCGACGGGGCCGCGCTCGACCGCGGGCGTCGGGTTCTGCACGAGTTGTTGCTGCCGAATCACCCCGACGCCCTTCGGGCGGCTCTCTACCTCGGCACCTGGTATCGCCGGCAGGGACTGCTGAGCGATGCCGAAGGGGTTTGGCACTTCGCCTTCCGGGAGCTCAAGAGCGTAGACGCCGCCGTCGCCCTGGCAAAGCTCCACGAGCACCGCGATCGCGATCCCTTCCGGGCGATCGAGGTTGTCGCGACGGCCATGGGCTGGCCCCACGCCCGTCCCTACGCGGAGTCCCTGCGCTACCGGCGTGCCCGCCTGGAGCGCAAGCTTGCGCGACGGAACGGAGTGGCAGGATCCGCCGTGGAGTGAGGCACCCGGAACCTACCCGCAAGCCTGTTGATGCTGAATCGCCAAATCCCGTTGCGAGCAGAGTTTGACGGACGTGATTGGCGCGAAGCAACCTTCGCTCTTCCGACGCGCCGTAAATCCTGTGGCCATCGTAGTTTCCGTCAACTGCCATCAACAGTCTTCTGAGTAGGTCAAAGGTTACCGGTAGTAGAGAATCCGGAAGTCCCCGGCCATGCGATACCCCAGCTTGCGGTACATGGCGACGGCGGGCTCGTTGTCCTTCTTCACGAAGAGCGTCGTCGCCCGGCCGTCACGGCCGACCTGGTAGATCAGGTGACGCATGAGGTGGGAGGCTACACCGCGATTGCGGTACTCCGGGAGGGTGAAGACACCGCCGACCTGGTCGAAGCCCAGGCCCCGGGCGTTTGTGGCGACCTTGGAAACGGGACCGGTTGCGTTTTCTCCCAGAATGATGAGCTGGTCCTTGAGCGCGCTCCGGAGGTTCTGCTCCACCACCCGGGGCATCAGGGAGCGGCCCGGAAGGAGGACTTCCTCACGCTCGTACGCCTCCTGGAGGGGCAGGAGCGCGCGGAAGTCCTCCGTTGTTGCGGGGCGAACGCCTGGAACGTCCGGATGCTGCGTCGGCGGTGCGGAAATCCCGGCCGGCCGCCACATCAGATAGTAGACAATGTCGTTCTTCGACTTCGCGGAGACAATGCTCTGGAAGAGGTCGACGTCGCGACGCTGACCCATGACCGCTCCGAACATGAGGGGCGGATGGCGAAGCGGCATGAGCACCCGGGCAGTTGGACGGGGAACCGACGAAATCTCGTCGGCGAAGACGGGGAAGACGAAGCCTGTGGACGCGTGAAGGATGGCGGCGAGGATTGCTCCCTCCGCCGTCTCGAAGACCGCCACGCGCTCCCGCAGCTTCGGAGGTAGAATCAGGTCGCTGCCGCGCCGGAGCTGTGCGGTGAAGGAGACGCAGGCGTGCTCCCGGGCGGCAAGGAACTCCGTCAGTCGAGGAAGATCGTTCTCCCGTGCGAAGCGCCAGGTACCGTCCATCAGGGAATGGAGATGGGAAGGGTTCCCTCGGCGCGGATCTCACCCCGCAGGGCCGCGAAGCCGGCGTGGTAGCTGTCGGCGCTCCAGCCGTATATCGCTACGGCCGCCCGGACCCACGGGAGCTCCTGAAGGTACACCGGCGTCAGAATGGATATCACCGTGACGCGTGCCGCCAGATTCTCCACCTCGGCGAGGATCTCCCGCGTCGCAGGATCGGAGAGGCAGAAGACAATGTGGTCGTACTCCCCGGCGCGGAGGCGGAACTCCGCCACCTCTTCAGAGGCGGGACTGTAGAAGGTCCCTTCGTCGATCGACATGACGTCGGCCCAGGGCACTTCCTCCCGGCCGACCCGAATGAAGTCGATATCCTTGCCTACCAGAAGCACACGATCGGTCTCGTCGAGGCGGAGGGGCAGAGCCGCGTCGCGGACCACCGTCACGCTTCTCGTTGCCTGATCGCGGAAGAAGCCGCTTCCCTCGCTGTCGGGGATGAGGGTGCGTACCTCCGCCGGATTGGGTTCCAGGGGCACGGCGTTCGGTCCTTTCAGGTAGTCCATCTTGGTGCGCAGAATGCGCAGAACCGAGGTGCGAATCTGCCGGCGAAAGTCGGAGTTACTCTGGTACTCCCGGTAGACGCGCTGCCAGATCTCATCGTTGACCGTCGGGGTCCGAGAGAGCAGGATCATGTCGTTACCCGCACGGAGCGCTTCGACACAGATCTCGGCAAAGCTCATGCCGTGCTCGACACCGTACTCCAGGGCACCTCCCATGTAGAGATCGTCCGTAACGACAATGCCTTCGAAGTTGAGGCGTCCTCGCAATACGTCCTTCTTGAAGTAGGGAGAGAGGCTCGCCGGACGGCCGTTCCCGGTAATGGTGGGAAAGCTCAAGTGTCCGCTGAGAATGGCCGGCAGCCCTTCCCGCACCATGAAGCGGTAGGGCACCAGGTCGCGGTTCCACACCGTCTCGAAGGAGTCCTCGATTACCGGCAGGGTTCCGTGGGAGTCTCCCGCGGCGTCGCCGTGTCCGGGAAAGTGCTTCGCCGTGGCAATCACCCCGGCCTCGCGGAGTCCCTTGAAATAGGCGGTCCCGAGAATGCCGCTCTCGACGGGATCGTCACTGAAGGCACGGGGGCCGATCACGTGCGCCTCGGGGTTCACGTAGACATCCACCGTCGGTGCGAAGTTCATGTTGATCCCGAGCGCCCGCATCTCCCGGCCAATGAAGTAGCCGGTGTAGAAGGCGTCGTGGGGCAGCCCCGTTGCGCCGATCGCCATGTTTCCCGGCGTAATGGAGGTATCCCCCTTCACGTGGCGCACCCAGCCGCCCTCCTGATCCGTTGCCGTGAAGAGGGGAATGCCGAGAGGCGTCGCCGTTGCCGCCCGTTGGAGAGTGCCGATCGTCTCGGCCAGCTCGAGAAGGTTCGCGGTGTTCCAGCCGAAGACCTTGACCCCACCGATGTTTCGCCGTTCGATCCAGCGCAGCAGCTCCGGCGACGGCGCGGTTCCGGGCCATCCGACCATGAAGACCTGCGCCACGACCTCCTCATCACTCATCTGTTCAAGGAGCGCCCGGGCCAGCGTCTCCGGCGGCTCGTTGCCCCAGAACTGTCCGCGCTCGGGAGTTGCAGCATGGGTGGAAACAGCGAAGAGTGCGATCAGTGGAACCAGAAGCAGCTTCACGAAGGGCTTCACCATGTGTTGCACAACGAGCCGCGACAGTATCGCGGCTCGTCGGCTCGGATTACTGCTCAGTCTATTATGAAACGATGCTCACGGTCTACTCGCACCCCGGGCCGTGACACCATCGTGCCCGGGCGCGGGGGCCCGGGTTTCCAGGCGGGCCGAGAGGGACGGGCGGGTCTCACGCCATGGCCGGTTCGTAGCTGCGGTCGAGCAGCGCGTCGATGTGCTGCGACGCACTGTGCGCCGCAATGGCGCCGTCGCTGGCGGCGACCACCAGCTGCCGGAAGGGGGTAGTGCGGACGTCGCCGACGGCGTAGAGCCCCGGGACGCTGGTCTCCATGTGCTCATCCGTCCGGATGTAGCCCGCCTCGTCCTTGTCCACGTAGGGCACCAGATCGGTCTGGGGAATCGATCCAATAAATACGAAGACCGCATCCAGCTCTTCGGTGTACTCCGCGCCGGTCTCGGTGTCCTGGAAGGTCACGCTGCCCACCTTCTGCATGCCCATCATGCCCGGCTTTCCATGAATCTCCTTGACGACGGTGTTGAAGCGGACGTCGATGTTCTCGTTGTTGAGCACGCGCTGCGCCAGGGACTTCTGCGCCCGGAAGCGGTCGCGCCGGTGGGCCATGATCACCTTGTCGGTGAGCTTGGAGAGGAATGTTGCCTCGTCACAGGCAGCATCCCCGCCGCCCACTACCAGGATCTTCTGGTTCTTGAAGAAGGGGCCGTCACAGGTCGCACAGTAGGAGACCCCGCGGCCCTGAAGGTCCGCCTCACCGGGTACATCGAGGGTTCTATGCTTGGCGCCGGTCGCCAGCACGACTGAGTATGCGGTCATCTCCCCTTCGCTGGTATCGAGGTGAAAGACTTCGCCCTCCCGGCGGATTCCCTCTACCGTTGCAATGGCGAACTCCGCGCCGAACTGCCGCGCCTGCCGCTCGAAGCGCTCGGTGAACTCCTCACCGTCGATCGGATCGGGGAAGCCGGGGTAGTTCTCCAGTCCCTCGATCAGCAGGCACTGACCGCCGTTAGCCATCTGTTCCACAAGAAGTGTCCGGAGATTGGCTCTGGCGCCGTACTGCGCGGCCGCCAGGCCCGCGGCGCCGCCGCCGATGATGATCAGATCGTAGCCGGGTTGCATGTGCTCCTCCTCCGTGTTCAAAACGCCGCCTGCGGTGCGTGCCCGCCGCCACAGACGGATATCGTGTAAGTGCTATATAGATGTTATCGAATATATACCAACTTTTCCTTAATCCGTCCAGTGGGGCTCCGATGATAAGAGAGAAGAAGCCGTAGTCTCCATCGTGCGGCCGGAGGTGTTCCGAATGGACCGATATCATGAAACAACAACCCTCATCGACGCCCTGGAAGAGGAGGTGGCTCTCCTCGACGCCTTCGTGAAGAAGGAGCGTGAGCTCCGGGAACTTGTCATGGACCGCAATTGGCCGGCGTTGGAGCGCGTTATTGCGACGCTCAACGAGTCGGCAGGGAGCATTGAGGCCGCCGAGGAGCGGCGTCACGCTGCCTTCACCCGGGTTGCGAAGTCCCTGGGGCTCGGCGCTGAGGCATCGTTCTATGATGTGGTGAGTCATGTGCCCCAGGAGTCACGGCAGGACCTGATTGACCTCTTTCGAGAGCTGAAGGTCTCGGTCATGCGGGTTCAGGGGTTGAACAGCGGTATCGAGAGCTTCGTCCAGGCGCGGTCGCAGAGCCTCAACGACGTCCTGGAGGCCTTCGGGCCCAATCACCGAGGACGGGTGTACGGCCGCGACGGGGCGCAGACACGAAAGGGACACGAGGCTCTGGTGGTAGACACCGCCAGATAGGAAGCGCTTTCGCGGCAGGAGTGGCAGATGCAATCGACCTTCAGCGGCATTGAGATCGGCAAGAGAAGCCTCATTACTCACCAGCTGGGTCTCTCCACAATTGGACACAACCTGAGTAACGCGTCGTCGGAAGGGTACAGCCGCCAGCGCGTTCAGATGGGGGCTGTAAACCCGATCTATCGACCGCAACTCAACCGCGCCGAAACGCCGGGGCAGGTCGGCCAGGGCGTGGAAGTGCAGTCAATTGAGCGTGTGCGCGACCAGCTTCTTGAGGGACGGATCGTCGCCCAGGCGAACGGCGAGGGGTACTGGCAAGCCCGGGACAAGTACCTCCTCATGGTGGAGCAGGTCTACAACGAGCCCGGCGATTCCTCGGTGCGAAGCGCAATGGATCGCTTCTGGGAGGGGTGGCAGGAGCTCTCGATCCATCCGGAACAGATGGCCACGCGGAGCGCCGTCCTTCAGCGCGGTGAGACGGTTATTGAGGGCATTCAGAACCGCTACCAGCGGCTGGACCGCATTCGCACCATGCTGGACGACGATATTCGCGCCACGGTGCAGCAGGTGAACGAGCAGCTCAGTGAGATCGCCCAGTTGAACCGGGAAATCGTGAAGGTTGAGGCGGCCGGGGACAATCCGAACGACCTCCTCGACCGGCGCGATCTCCTGGTGGAGCGCCTGTCGGGCCTGATCGACGTGACCGTGGACAATCGGGATCCCGACGAGTTCAGCGTGCATACCGCCGGGCTCCACGTGGTGCAGGGCGGGATCTCCCGGCCCTTCCGGATCGAGCCCAATCCGCAGAATGAGGGCTTGAGCAACGTGGTCTGGGACTTCTCCGGTGAGGACGCACAGTTCCGCGGGGGCAAGCTGGCGGCGCTGGTAGAGCTTCGGGACGGTGACGTCCGGAGCGAGATCCAGAACCTCGACAACATGGCGATCAACTTCATTGATCTGGTGAACGAGGTGCACCGGGCGGGAGTCGGACTCAACGGTGAAAGCGGCAACGACTTCTTCGTCGAGTATCCCCGGGTGTTGAACGGCCTGGGCAACTACGACGCCGACGGCGACGGCGAGTTCGATCAGAGCTACATCTTCCGGGTGACCGGCAGCAACCGCCTGCAGGCGCAGCAGCAGGTTGGCCTTGCCGGGACCATGACCCTGCCCGCACCGGAAGGGGAAGTCCAGATCGATTACGCCGCCACCGACACGGTGAGCGACATTGTCGCCAGGATCAACAACTCCCGGGCGGAGGTGGTCGCGCGGCTGGACCGCAACGGCCACCTTACCCTGAAGGGCACCCCCGCGGCGAACCTGGACAACCCGGACTTCGTCATTCGCGGGCTCCAGGACTCCGGGCAGTTCCTGGCCGGGTACGCCGGGATTCTCCAGGGAACCGGTGCGGAGAACGCCTACACCTGGCAGGAGCCCAACGCGGTCCTCGGGCTGCAGGGGGGGGAGCTGGAGTACGCTGTCGCACCGCTGCAGCACCCCTCCGGATGGATCCAGGTGAACGAGGAACTGAAGAACGAGCCGGCGGCGGTTGCCGCGGCCCTGCCCAACGAGTCCGGCGACGGCTCCGTCGGCAACGGTGACGCCGCCCTTGAGATCGCGTCCATCCGCAACCAGGCGGTCATGGTGGGCCAGGTTTCGACCTTCGAGGACTACTTTGCCGACACCGTCGCGGAGATCGGCTTGAAGGGCGAGCAGGCGCGAGAGGCGCTGCAGACCAACGAGCTCATCATGAAGGACCTCCGGGACATGCGCGCATCGATCAGCGGGGTCAACGTAGACGAAGAGATCGCCGAAATGATCAAGTTTCAGCACGGCTATCAGGCGGCCGCGCGCTTCGTCACACAGATAGACACCATGCTCAACACCATTATCAACCGAATGGGGGCGTAGTAACTGATGTATCGGATCAGCACCAACCTTCCGAATGACAATATGCAGTTTTATGCCCGCAATCGCGAGTATGAGCTCAACCAGATTCAGAACAAGATTGCGAGTCAGAGCCGCATCCAGAACTTGAGAGATGATCCCGTCTCCGCGGCCCACGCGACGCGGCATCAGTCCTATCTGGCGCGTCTCGAGCGCTACGCCGAGAACATTGAGTACGCCCAGACGAACTACCGGGTGACCGAAGGGTACATGCGAGAGGGGGTGGACATTCTTCAGCGCATCCGCGAGATCGGCGTTCAGGGCGCCAACGGCACCTACAGCGCCGAGGACCGCGCCTACATGGCAAACGAGGTCGACCAGCTCCTGAACGAGCTTGCAGAGGTTGCGAACGCCCGGAACGCCGAAGGACGCACCATCTTCTCAGGATCGGAGTCGAGGAGCCAACCCTTCCGCATCATTCGCGGCAACGTCGAAGGAGTGGATGGACAGCGCATTACCAACGTGCAGTACACCGGTGATATCGGGGAGCGCAACGCCGAGGTCATGGACGGCTCGACAGTGCCCCTGAACATACCGGGCAATCAGGTCTTCTGGGCTGAGAACCAGCAGGTGTACTCCTCGGTGAACGCGTCCGCGTATCAGGTGCCCGAGGACACGAGCATCTTCGTGGATGGCGTGGAGGTGGAACTCAACGCCGGGGACAACATCTACGCGGTCATGTCCAGGATCAATGACTCGAATGCCGCCGTCGAGGCGCGCCTCGACCCGGTACGCGACTCCCTGGTGCTCCAGACCACGTCGCCTCACCAGTTGTGGCTGAGCGATGGCCAGGACGGCAGCGTCCTCCGGGACCTCGGGGTGCTCGTCGACCGGGAGGGGGGACCGCCGAACAACATTTCTCCGTCCGCGGACGTCTTCGGCGGATCGGTCTTCGACATGGTAATCTCCCTGCGGGACAATCTCTATGCGAACGATGTCATCGACACGGGTGGTTCGGCACTGAAGGGCATTGACAGCGCCCTGGACAATCTGCTCGGAAAGGTCGGGGAGCTCGGAGCCCGGGACACCCGGTTGGGATTCACGTTGAGCCGGACGGAACGGGAAATTCCGGAAGTGACGGATCATCTCTCCCAGGAAGTGGACGTTGAGATGACCGAGGCCCTTACGGAACTCCGGATGATGGAGTACACTCATCAGGCGGCCATCGGGACCGCCGGGCGAGTCCTCCAGACCACCTTGCTGAATTTCCTGAGGTAGGATGATGGAAGTAGAAACGAAGGCGTACGGTCGCATTGACGTCGACGAGCGGCAGCGGATCAGCTTTCCGAAGGGCCTGTACGGGTTCGAGTCTTACATCGACTGGATCCTCCTGGACGCCCGGCAGCGCCCGTTCTACTGGCTCCAGAGCAAGGACGACGCGGGCATCGCCTTCGTACTCATCAACCCCTATCTCTTCAGACACGACTACGTGTTGAACATCCCCGACGATGATCTTACTGAGATCGGCACGCCCGAGGAGAGTGACATTCTGGTATTTTCCATCGTCACGATCCCTGAGAACTTCGCGGAGATCACGGCGAACCTCCAGGGACCGCTGGTCATAAACCGTAAGCAGCGGATCGGCAAGCAGTGCATCTCCCTGGACCCGCGGTGGGAGACGAAGCACCCGATCGTCCGTGAGATGGCCCGGAACGCGTAATGCTCATTCTCGCCCGCCGCATGAATGAGCGGATCATCATTGACGACAACATTGAAGTCGCCGTCCTCGACATCAAGGGTGACCAGGTCAAGATCGGCATCCGCGCCCCCAAGAACGTCAAGGTCTACCGCCAGGAGGTCTTCGAGGCGATCCAGGCGGAGAACCGCCGTGCCGCGGAAACCTCCAGTCGTGAGCTTCCGAGCCTCGACCAGTACCTCGACCGGGAGCAAGACGGGGATTCGACCGGCGGCAACCGGCCCCCGGGGTGAGCGCTTCGGCTGCGTCAGCGTGCTACGTGCCGTCTGAGTCGGCGCGGTCCGGAAGTCTGGCATCGCTGTCACGCAGGTACCGCGGTCCCTCCGAGTCGCCGAGCAGGCGGCCCTCCCGATACGCTGAGATCCCGAGAGCAATCATTCCGCGCAACGAGACGCTCCGCCCTGCCGGGTCCACGAGAAGGCCGGTCTCGGGGGCGTTCTCCGCCCCTGCAAACAGGTCGTGAAAGCGCTCGGCGTGCGGCCCCGTCAGAAGCACCGGGGCACTCCCCGTAACCGCCGTGGCCGGCGCCCCATGCGGCCCCTGACCCTCCTGCGGCCCCTGAGCCCGCTGGGCCCCCTGCTCCCCGGGCGCGCTGCTGCGCTGCAGATCCCCGATCACTCTGAGAAGCTCGCTCCCGGAGACGTCCAGGTCCTCCGTCCTGCGCTCGCCGTAATGGTAGACCGCCGCGTAGAAGCGCTTCTTCCTGGCATCGATGACGGGTACCACCAGACCCGGCGTCCACGAGAGATGCCAGGAGAAGCGGTCGAGGGTCGGGACGGCGACAACGGGAGTCTCCGTACCCGCGGCAAGGCCCTTCGCAAGAGAGATGCCAATGCGCAGTCCCGTGAAGGAGCCGGGCCCCTCGGTCACGACGACAACGTCGAGCGCGTCCGCAGATATCCCGTGAGTTTTCAGGAGGGAGTGCACCTCAGGCGCGGCAGTGCGGCCGTGGTGGAGGCCGCCGTCGTAGAGGCGCTCATCGATCATGTCGAAGGCGTACTGCGACGGCTGAGGCGAGCTTGCCTGAGGCTGCGGTGAGTTCGCCTGAGCCAGCGCCACGCCAAGAATCTCCGTCGCTGTGTCAATTGCCAGGAGCGTCAATCTCGATTCCTCGCCTGTCGTCGCCGGTGATCTGGAACACCACACGGATCCGTCCCGCCGGAATGAGGCCGCCGGCGCGATCGGGCCACTCGAGGAGGGCAATCGCGTCGGGAGCGAAGTGCTCCTCGAGGCCGAGAAGATCGACCTCATCCTCGGACTGCATTCTATAGAGATCGATGTGTACGAGTCGACGCGCCCCAATACGCTCTACCGCCGACTGTGGCAGATCGTAGGATACCACCAGGGTGAAGCTCGGGCTCACGACCCGGTCGGTGACTCCGAGGGCGCGGGCGACCGCCCGGACGAAGAGTGTCTTTCCGGCTCCCACGCCGCCGTGGAGGGAAACCACATCGCCGCCCCGGAGTGAGGCGGCGAAGCGCGCAGCAATCTCTTCGGTCTCTCCCGGTGAGTTGGAAGAAAAGGTCGTCAGGGAAGCTTCCTTTCGTCGTCCAGTCGCCGGATGTGCTCCTTCAGGGCGCGCAACATCGGCACCCGCGGGTAATCGATGTCTTCCCCGGGGCGTACCGTGACCGTCGTGCGGCCGAGGGCGTCATGCTCAATGGTGAAGTCGACCGGAAGTCGGCTGCTCTGCTCTCCGAGATAGTCCATAACGGCTGTTGCCGTGTAGTGGCGACGATAGTGGAGGGGATCCTCCTTGCGTCGAATGTCGGTCAACTCACGTACAATCACCGCGGAATGATACGAGCGCCCTTCACACCGGGTCAATCCCCATTCGGGCGCCCGCGGTCGAGGGCCTTCACGCCGGCCGCCTGCGGGGTGCCCAGGTTTGTCACGAAGCGCGGTGGGGGTGGCGGGATGGCGGGTCGGGTAGGGAGGCGGTCAGGACTGTGCCTCCAGGCCGTACACGTACGCCTGAATGCGATTGAGATGCTTCTTCGAAACCTTGGTGAACTGTATGTGCATGATGCTGTATCGCCCGGGCAGGCGTTCCACGTTCTTCACCTTCCCAAAGGCGGTAAGGCGCGTCTTGTCAGGGGTCTCGAAGGAGATCTTGACGAGATTGCCCGTCGCAAGGGGCTGCGGGGTGCGGATGCTGCACCCGCCTGCGGAAACGTCCTCGAGACGCCCATAGCCGCGGCGCTGGCTGCTTACGAAGGCCTGCTTCTTCGCGCGGCGACCGCTGCCGGTGCTCAGGACGACGATGGGCCAGAAGAACACCGGTTGGTCCGCCTCGCGGCGCGGGTATCGCCGTTGACGCGCACTCGAAAGGTTGTCGTCGTGACTCAAAAGGATCGATGCGATCCCGTGGGAACGGCTGATCCCGCGGACCGCGGACTTGAAGGTGACGACATTCTGGCCGCCCCGGAGGGACACCCTGCCTGCGACCTTGGTGCCCTTGCTCCACAACACCGCGCTCCCGTCGTTGTCCATTGGCGCTTCCACCCCAAGGGAGTCGCTCATGTTGGCGGTCACCCGGGAGTCGTACCAGAAATCGCCGTCGCTGGAGATGCTGACCTCCTGGCCGTTGGCAAGGCGTCTGGTCGAAGTTATGCCGCCGCCGGAGCGAGAGATCGCCAGGGTGAGGAGGCGCTTTATCTGGAACACCAGGAACTTCCGATCTTCCTTCTCGCCGTCGGACATGGAGGACTGGTCGATCCGCATGATCTCGCGGCGCACAACGTTGGTGAGGTACTGCTCGCTCTGGAAGAGCCGTAAGGGCTGATCCACCCGGAGGTCCCGCGCTATCTCGGTGAGCGTCTGGATGTGGTGAGGCTTGAGGCCGGCCTGGCGCCCGTAGCGACGGATCGCCATGCGCGGAACCCGGTTACGCCCGCGGCCGCTCTTTCTGATCCTGGAGCCGATGATTGCGGCGAGAACGCCAATGACGAGGAGGCCACCGAAGATCGCCAGTGTGACAACGTTCTGCTGCGGATCCGGTCTGGCGAAAAACTCGAAATCCGATTGCTGGAGCAGTATCATCGCCGCATTCTACCGTGATTATGCGGTCTCGGGGGAGTCCGCATCCGGAACCAGCTCCAGGAGCTCCTCGACGCGCGGGAGCATGTCGTACTCCAGGAGATCACCGATCAATACGGTGTCCTTGTCATTGAAGGCCCCGACGAGCTCCTCCAGGGTCGAACGAAGCTCGTCCGTATGTGCCCGCAGTTTCGTGGTGGTCTCTCTGGGCGTTCCGGCGCTTCCGCCGTAGCGGCTGTCTACCGCCGCCAGGACGCGGAGCAATCGCTCGACGAGCTCGCTGAATCGAACGATCAGGGACATTGCCTTTTGCTCCTCACCGGTCTGCAGGAGAATGGAAACCTCCTCCAGCTCCGGCATGACTACCCGGAGCGCCTGCTCGGTCTTGCGGGCTTCCCGGAAGGGAGTCGCGAGCTCGCGTATTCGGGTGTTGAGGATGGTGCTGATGTGGCGAAGGGTCGTAGCGATGGCTTGGGGGCCCTCAGTGCCGGAGCTGGTCTCTGCAGCGTCGGTGTTACCGGAACCCGCAGCACCACTGAGGGTGGAGGCGCGGCGCACCGCAGAATCGAGCGAGTTATGCTGCTCCTCACCGAAGACCGCGGTAACCACATCCGAGAGGTGGCGTCTGACATAGGGGTATTCTCCCAGGAGCTCCTTCGCCTCATCCAGGGCATGCTCCTCCAACACGTCTGCCAGCGTGGCCACGTAGTTGTGAAGGACGCGATAGCCGTTGAGTCTCACCTCCCACGGGGGGAGTGCCACGATCTCGATCTTCTCGACATTATCAATGTCCCGGTTCGCCCACTCCTGTTCGTCGTCCAGGTGGTGGGATGCGTGATCGACCGAAAGATCGGTGATGTAGAGGTTCATGTCCTGCAACCAGTTTCGAATCCCCCGGACCACCTCGCCAAGGGTGCGTTCGTCTTCCAGTTGTATGTCCACCTGTTGCTCATTCACCAGGACTTCCACGGATTGCCTCCTTGTAGACCCCTCCCTTCCACGCCGGCGCGAAGAGAGTCCCATCCTTCTTCGATTATCGGCCTGCCCGGTGTGATTCGTAACCGGAAGCGCTTCCGGGCCGGGGTCTCCGCCCCGACGCCTCACCGGCGCTTACTGATTGCCGCCGCCGCCACCGACGTTGGGCAGGCGTTGGAGCGCCCGCTGACTATCCTCAAGGGAATCCATTGCCCCCTCCATGCGGCCGAACTCCCGTCGGAGCTCCTGTTCATACCGGTCGAGACGCTCGGAGTAGTCCTCAATGTCATCCTGGGTCTGGGAAATCTGCGTGTCCAGGTTCCCCGCTCTGTTGGCAATAATGCCTCCGGACTGCACGAACGGACGGGTGAACGTGTTGGTCTCAACGGCGATCCCGGTATCGGCCACCAGATCTCCATCGGTATCGTTCGCAAAGAGATCCTGCACGGCGTCAAAGTTGTTGGCCAGAGCGTTGTCCAGGGCGTTCTCATCGATCTCAAGATATCCTCTGAGGCGGCTGGCGCTGAAACCGCCGGTGTTGAACCCGCTCGCATTCGTCGAAATGCCCATCTCCGCCAGGAGATTGAGCTCTTGTCCCGCCGATGTCGGGTAGGGGTTCATCATGATGGTCTGCAGGCGGCTACGCAGATTGTTCAGGAGGGAATCTCCCTGGAACATGCCGAGGCGCTCCATGGCCTGCTCCCGCTCCTCGTCGGAGAAGTAGCCGATCTCTTCGACGATTGCCTCTTCCGTTCTCGTCAGGATATTTGCGTCCCGGACGACCTGGTTATACGAGCCGACGAAGCTGATGATGGCGTCCTTCACCGCCTCAGTGTCAGGCTCAACCGTTATGGTTACGGGTGAGGGGCTTTCTCCCTGGAGGTTCAGGGTCGTCCCGGGAATGAGATCATCGATCTCGTTGCTTGACCTGGTTACCTCGACGCCGTCAATTTCCACCCGTGCGTCCGAGGCGACCTCTCTGGGATTCACCGGCTGATTGTCGCCGCGGCTGGTCGGATCAACAATTTCGATGTTCCGGATCTCGATATCGCGGTGTGAGTTCTCGTTCCGCATGTTCAGTGCGCGAATGGAGTCGACGTAGTCGGACAGTGAGAGTTCGACGGTCTGGAACTCCTCATTGCCTTGAATCTCGGGCAGTTCTACCGGTCCGGACGGACCAACGGCGTAGAGGTACTGCGGATTGCGAACCACCGGCGGCTGCTCCGGAGGCTCATACTCCGGCAGTTCCACCTCGGACGGTGCATTCTGAATCGTGATGTCTTCGAGCGTGATGGCACCCGCCTCGGGCGTGTCGGGACCCGGAGGTGGAGGAGGGGGCGGCTCAATCTCGTCCTCCCGGTTGATCTCCCGCACCTCATACCTGAGGACGTGGTTCCGGTTTACCGAAAGGGTAG
This sequence comes from uncultured Spirochaetaceae bacterium, assembly GCA_964654185.1. Lineage (GTDB taxonomy): Bacteria > Spirochaetota > Spirochaetia > DSM-27196 > PWMO01 > CAYFQV01. The sequence goes on from CAZZIE010000014.1 coordinate 33,085, forward strand.
GGGACACCGGGACGGATAGCTCGCCTCCCGGCTTGAGGGTGAGGGTGCCTTCGGAGAGCTGCACGGCGTCCCCGTCAATGGGCTGCTCCCACCGTCGGATATTCCCTCGCGCGAGCTCGATCGTGCGATTGGTATCACCGGCACGTCGAATGATGCCGCTCTCGAGGGCGAAGTCTTCCGCGGCGTCGAGAAACTGAAGACGATTCTCCGCGCCCGTGCGTTGCGACTCTACCGCGAAAATCTCGGTGCTCGCGGTGTTCTGGACGACCCGCGCCTGAAGTGCCCCGTCGGAGTTCCTGTTGATCGCCTGGGCGAACTGACTCAGGCTTCCGCCGGAGAAGTCGAAGGAGATTTGCTCTTCGCCTACCTGAAAGGTGTACGTTCCCTCCGGAACCTGGGTGCCGAGTTCGAGGCTCTTTGAGAGGAACTTGTCCGCACCCGCCTTCTGGAGCACGCGAATCTGGGCGGTGGCTGGTTCCGCTGTACGCTCCGCGGTGGCGGTTACAACCGATTCATTTGAGCTCTGGGCGACGCGCTGTCGAAAGGGACTCTGGAACCCGTACAACGCCTGGGACGCATTCTGCAAATCCTGGACGCGGCGGCTCACGTCCTGCCAGACGCGCTTCTGTTCCTGGTAGCGGTCAACGTCCTCCTCCATGCGCTCCATAGGGATGCGCTCGGCTTCCATGAGGTCGTTGATCATTCCCTGTGTGTCGATGCCCCGGTTATCCTGGATACCCGGTATGTTTATGTCAGACATAGCCTTCCCCTCCCCAAAGCCAAGGCCATATCCTTCACGCCGATCGCGCTACATCTTCTCTCGCCTGGATCTCTCTTAGATCTCTTCGTCGACGAGGAGCCCGATGGCCTCTCTGATGCGGACATGGAGCCGCTGAATCTCTTCGGGAGGCAGCTCTTTGATCACTTTGTCGGTTTCTCGATCAATGACCTTGACCACCACCTGATCCAGGTCGCGGTTGATCTCGAATTCGAGGCGTCTGTTGAATATGAGGCTTACGGAGCGCAGCTCCTGCGTAGCCTCGGTAATCTGAATCTCCGGTTGTCCCTGCTGCCTCTCGGCCTGACCTCGTTGTCGCTGCGCAGCTTCCATCTGGAATTGCGTCAATTGTTCGGAGCCTTGCCCACTTCGCCGGATCTGTGTGTGTCCGACACCTGAAATCTCCATGGACATAGCGTTACCTCCATGTAGCGCTAAGCAGAGGGAGTCTTGAGACTCCCCCTGCCGCGTTTCGCCAAGAAAGAGATGACGTCCAGAAATCTCTTTCTTCTAACCACGGAGCTCTTACCCGATGAGCTGAAGCACCGACTGCGGTTGCGTGTTGGCCTGAGCCAGCATTGCAGTGTTCGCCTGCATCAGAATCTGGTTTCTGGTGAAGTCCACGATCTCGCTCGCCATGTCGACGTCGCGAATCTGAGACTCCGCCGCGGCCAGGTTCTCCGCTGCGACGGCTACGCCTTCGGCGGCCATCTCGAAGCGGTTCTGATACGCGCCCAGGTCGGCTCGTTGCTTGGAAACCGTGCGAAGCGCGGCATCCACAACGCCGATGGCCTGGTTGGCGCTGTCCGGTGTACTCAGGGAGATGATCCCCGTTTCGCCTTGCGCTCCCTGGAGGCCGAGGGCTGCCGCAGTCATCGTTCCGATGAAGGCAGTCTCCGACTGATCCATGTTTGCGCCGACCTGAAACTGTACTCCGGTGGCTTCAGCAGCGTCCGATGCGAATCGTCCCGTCAGGATGTTCATGCCGTTGAACTGGGCGTGCGATGCGATCCGGTTTACCTCGTCGACCAGCTGCGAGATCTCAACCTGGATCTGCATGCGGTCTTCAGCCGTGTAGATACCGTTCGCGGACTGTACGGATAGCTCACGAATGCGGTGCAGGATGTCCTGCGTTTCCTGCATGTAGCCTTCCGTTGTCTGGATGAACGACACGGCGTTCTGGATGTTCCGTTCGGCCTGGTTCAATCCTCGAACCTGGCTTCGGAGCTTCTCAGAAACGGCGAGGCCCGATGCGTCGTCGCCCGCTCGATTGATGCGCATGCCAGAACTGAGTTTCTCAATGTTGTTCTGGACTGACTCCGTGCGCTGTTGGAGCGTTCGACTCGCAAATTGGGCGCTCATGTTGTGATTGATAATCATGTAGCCCTCCTTGATCCGGTTTTCCGGGGGCATTCCGTGCCCCTGGTCCCTTGCCGACTCAGGCCCGAAGGAGAGGTGGGCTGCTCTCCCGCTCCGTAGTGGCCCTGTCAACCAGAGAGACTTCCGTGGCTCCGTCTACGGACGTCCATCTGCTTTCGGCGATCAAGGGGGCATTGTCAAAGAACAATGGGGCTGCCTCCTTCCGGAGACAGCCCTTAGATAATATAACCCTATCCGAGCAATTGCAACACGGACTGTGGTACGGTGTTCGCCTGCGCCAGCATGGCGTTGGACGACTGAAGAAGGATCTGGTTCTTGGTGAAGTCGACGATCTCCGAAGCCATGTCGACATCGCGGATCTGCGATTCCGCAGCCGCAGTGTTCTCCGCAGCAATGTCGATTCCCTGAATGGCCATCTCCAGACGGTTCTGGTAGGCCCCCAGGTCGGCACGCTGCTTGTTGACCTGGCGAAGGGCAGAGTCAATGATGCCGATCGACTGGTTGGAGTCACCGGGGTTGGACAGACTGAGGATCTCGTTGTTCCCGGTGCGCATGCTGAGGGCGTCAGCGGTCATGGTTCCAATGAACACCCGTTCGCGCTGATCCATGTTCGCGCCAATATGGAAGTACATCGACGCCGTTACGGTGTTCTCTCCGGTGTCTTGCGCAAAACGACCGGTAAGCAGGTTCATACCGTTGAACTGCGCATGCGAGGCGACACGGTCGATCTCGTCGACCAGCTGAGACACCTCCACCTGGATCTGCATGCGGTCTTCGGCGGTGTAGATCCCGTTCGAGGCCTGCACGGAGAGCTCGCGAAGGCGCTGCAGAATGTCCTGGGTCTCCTGGAGATATCCCTCGGTCGTCTGGATGAAGGAGACGCCGTTCTGAGCGTTCCGCGACGCCTGCTGTAGGCCGCGAATCTGCGCCCGCATCTTCTCCGACACTGCCAGACCCGACGCGTCGTCGCCGGCACGGTTGATCCGCATCCCCGACGACAGTTTCTCAATGTTGTTCTGAAGTCGGCCCGTTACGTTTCCCTGAACGCGTTGGGCAAACTCCGCGCTCATGTTGTGATTGATAATCATTCAATTCCTCCCTGAAAAAGCGTGTTTTCTCCACCGTCGTGGAGCGTTCGTAGGCGTGCTTCCATGCCGCCTGCAAGAACAAAGCGATCGATAATCCCTACGTTCCCATCAACCTCCTTCCCGACATTCGAAAACACTCATGTCGCGATTCAGAATGCCGATAGTCGAAATAGCGGGAAGAAGATTCGCCGGTGGGCCGCCGGCGCATGAATCTTCTGCCCCTCATTGCTTTTTATCGGTGGGGGTCTGGAATATCTTGAGGAAGGAGGAGAAAGATTCTTCGATTTTCTCGTGATATGCGACGTGCAGGGTGCACCCATGTGGAACGCGCAGGGCCTGCGCCTTCACGTCTTTCGGCTGTACCGGCCGGTTCGGGCCACGTATCACCGCTTGACTGAACCGCAACAGGTGGCCGCTACGCCGCGAGGGTGGGGGCGGCCGGGCCGACCCGTTCGGGAAGGCCGGCCCGTTCGGGAAGGCCGGCCAGGGCCGTTGACCTATTCTCTGTCGGTCATCTCTGCAAGAAGTCGAGTGGCGAGGGGATCGTCGGGATCGAGTTCGAGCACCGATTTGAAGTAGGCTTCCGCCTCGTCCGTCTTTCCCTGACGCAGCGCAAGGACACCGAGATTGGATACGACCTTCGTGTTCTCGGGTTCCCGACGTAACGCCCGCTCCAGGTGGGCCGAGGCTTCCGTGTGATTGCCCAGCTCCATCTCGCAGATGGAAAGCTCGTTCAGAATGTCCACGTTCTCCGAACCGAGGTCGAGAGCCTTGTAGAAGGCCTCGCGCGCGTCATCGTACCGTTCAAGCCTGCGGAGCCCCCAGCCAAGGAGAAACCAGCCGTTCCACACATCGGGATTCGTCTTGAGAAACTCCCGGGCCTTCTCGATGCCGTCTTCCTCTCTGCCCATGCGAATGAAGTCATAGGCTTCCTTGAAGGCGGTGTCCACGAGGTTCTGCTCATCGATCTTCCGGACGATGTCTCGCGCCTCGTTGAGCTTCTCCTCTTCGTCACCGGTGGCGCGATAGTTTTCGAAGTGCTCTCGTGCCCGATTGAAACTCCGCTGCTTGAGAAAGAAGTGCCCTGCGTTGAAGTAGACGTCGGGCACCACCTCGTCCGAGGCGAGGAGTTTCTTGTAGACTGCGAAAGCCTGGTCCACGTAGCGTCGCTGGTCGTCATCCCGACCGTGCTTCTCGGCTGCATCCGCCATCTGTTCATAGAGAAGTGCCAGATTGACATCGGGCTGCGAGTTCTCCGGTAGCAGCCCGGAGAGTGCCAGGAAGATCTCTTCGGCAATGGCGAAGTCTTCATTCCGCGCCTTGAAGACGCCCGTCTGGGTGAGCTCCTCAACGATGTCGGGTTTCACCGCCAGCACGAACTCGCGGTAGTAGTCGATGTACTCATGACTCGGGTCGTACGCCATGATCTTCAACATCGCTGCGATAATCTGTTCCCACTGCAACTGATCGAGCGACGCCTCCTCCATACCTTCCGGCTTTTCCAGAGGGAGGGGAATCGAGGGATCGACCTCGAACTCGCCCACTGTGCGGTCCACGTCGGGAGGCAGCTGCAGGTAGATGATGTTTCGTAGCGGATCGGGGCCGCCGTCGTGAGAATGCGTTGAATCGGACATGTCGAGGCTCCTGGTTCGAGACTTCGCGGTCAGGTTTCCGGTGATTGCTCCGAGCTACCGAACTTCGAGCCGCGCAGGTAGGTGGATAGAAGCATCTTGTAGGTAACCGGCACGGTATCCTCGTTGAACTGCACCGCAATTGCGGCAATGTCGTTGCGACCTTCTACGGCTTCGAAGCGAATCACCGTACCTTCAATATCAATATAGCTCTCGTCTTCCGTCACCTGTACGCGAAGTATCGCGCCCTTGTTGACGAGGAACTTCGCGACGCCCAGGATGATGAGCTTTGCGCCGCCGAAGGATAGATCGCGAATGATGCAGCGTCGAGGTACACCTTCAATGTATACGAACACGTCCTTCGCGTTGATACCGATCTTCCGCGCGCTGTCGGCCGTGACCGCTATGCGCTGCTCCTTGCGCCGCTTCGAGGTGGCGTGTGCATCGAGCAGCTTTCCGAGGATCTCAATGAGATCGTCAGGGGGGCGCTGGGTATACGTGAGGTTGAGGAAGTGCAGATCCGGCTTCTGGCTGCCGTAGGGCGTAGAGCCGGTTATCCTGGCGGAGACGAAGAACGAAAGAGGATCCGCCTTGTCCTTCTGAAGGAAGCTGAACCGGAGCGAAACCAGGTTGTTCGCCTTTCGGATCGTTTCGCGCAATGAAGTGGCCATATTCACGATGATCTTGGCTCCGGCCATCGAGCTGGAGTAGACAATGCATGGCCACTGATATCCGAGGGATTTCAGGAATACCTGTTTCGGATACAACAGCGTTGCCCTGATCACCTCTTTGGTAAAGGTCACATCTATGTTGCGAAACTGTTCGTAGTACCGCGTGATCTGCTGGCTGGTTGTGACGGCCATTGTGTAGGCAGATACTATTCCATCGTCTGGTGAGGGTCAACATTGGCCCACGGCTCCGGCCTCGCCTCGTCGTGAAGTGGAGGCGCTTCGCAAGAGAGCTCTTGGGTCAGGAATCGCCGGATTGCGTCTCGGGAGTTTGAGAATCCGCAGATTGGGAGTCGGCCAGTGAATGGTCCAGCGCTTCAATGAGCTTCTGCGTGATCTCAGCCGCCTGAGCGCTCTCATCTGCACCATCTCGCCCGGCGGATCGGTCGCCGCGGTGATCGAGAGGAGTCCCGTCGGCTGCCGACCCGGAGACTGCACCTGCTTCGGCGGCCGCAGCCTGCTCCCGGAGCCGAAACAACTCGTCCGCCGTGAGTACGCCGGCAACGATTGCAATCTTCAGCGGATCGCCGGAGGTGAGGCGCGTCTGTACGTCCTGGACCTTGGTTCGGAAGTAGTCGACGAGGTCCTGCACGTATTGCGGATCTTCGTCGGTCTGAATGGAGAAGCTTGTGCCGAGAAGCTCGATCTTCATGGTAAACGCTCCGGCGCACTCCGGAGCCCGGCACCGTCAGAAGATGTCGAGCTCACCGGGTTCGCGACGGGATTGTTCCTGGTCGTCCTCGGCCGGATCGGTGGAATCCGCACCGACGGTGTCCGGGGTTTCCTGCTCGGACTCCGCCATCTCGTCATACGCTGCGGTGTCGAAATCGGCGCCTTCAGCCGGCGCAGCACCATTGGCCGGGGAAGCTTCATCTGCCGGCGCAGCGGCGGCAGGAGCGGCCGCCGCGGCTCCGGTCGGCTCTGATTCAGCCTCACCCCGGTCGGACTCTTCCTCGTGAATGGGGGTGCCGGTCATCTCGTCGGGCGATGAGGTCGCGGAGCTCTCGAGCACGTCGTCCTCGAGCTGGTCGAGCTGGCTCAGCGCCGAGACGATCCCCTGCTCGATCTCCGACTGATCGCGCTTGAAGGCGGCAATGCTGTTCTCCAGCTCGAGAATGCGTCCCTCGTAGCTCTCCAGCTTCTCTCGAAGCAGGGCGTTCTCGTTCTTGAGCGTGGCAATCCGAGAGACCGCGGCCTGAACGCGCTGTTCCAATTGGCGGATCTGCTCGAGGGTAATCATGGCTATTCGTTCAGCGCCGTAGAGGCCGTATTGACGAGCTCCCGAAACCCGTCGGGATCCTCGATCGCCATGTTGGAGATTGCTTTTCGGTTGAGGGTCACGTCGGCCTTCTTCAAGCCGTGGATGAACCGGCTGTAGGTGATCCCCTCGTTGCGACACGCCGCGGAGATGCGGGCAACCCAGAGATTACGGAAATCCCGTTTCTTTTTGCGGCGGTCACCGTAAGCGGTGAATAGGCCCTTGCCGACCGCGTCCTTCGCCTGACGATGCAGCGTGCCGCGGCGACCCCAGTATCCCTTGGCCTGCTTGAGAATGGCTTTTCGTCTATCTTTTCGTCGTGTTCCGTCTACTGCGCGAGGCATGCTCTGCTCCCTCTACTCTTCGTTCTCTCATTTATCCGTACGCCGCGGTTGTTACGCCCGCGGCCGATCCCGGCCGCTGGTGCGGCCTGCTGCGGCTCAGCCGTAGGGCAGGAGCTTCTTCGCTCGTGCTTCCTCGGGCTTGGAGAGTGTATCCAGGTGCCGCAGCCGTCGTTTCCGCTTCCGGCTCTTCTTCGTAAGGATGTGCCGGAGTCCCTGCTTCTTGTACTTCACCTTGCCGCTTGGTGTTACGCGATAGCGCTTGGCGGCACTGCGTCGTGTTTTCATCTTGGGCATATGAGTAGCTCCTGATGCAATGCGATCTATTCGCGGACAGGATCCTGGAGGACGATGTCTACGTCTTCTCCGATTGATCCGCCGTTTCTTCCTTCTTTGCCTTCTGCTTCGGTTCCTGCGCGTCCTCCTGCGGGGTTTCCTGCGCAGAATCCTGTGGCCTCTTCGCCTTCTTTGCCGACGGGCCTACGATCATGGACATGAAGCGACCCTCCATGGAGGGCTTCCGTTCCAGATTGTAGCCTTCTCCGAGCTCCTCAAGGATTCGTTCCAGCACGTCTCGGCCCAGCTCGGTGTGGGCCATCTCGCGCCCGCGGAACCGAACGGTCACCTTGACCTTGTTGCCCTCGTCAAGGAACTCGCGAATGTGCTTTGTCTTGAACTGGAGATCGTGCGTCTCGATCTTGGGCTGCATCCGGATCTCTTTGAGGCGAAGCTGCTTCTGCTTCTTCTTGGACTCGCGGCTCTTCTTTTCCTGCTCGAACTTGTACTTGCCGTAGTCGAGGAGCTTGCACACCGGCGGATTCGCCTGAGGCGCAACTTCCACGAGATCCAGACCGCGTTCTTTCGCCATGTCCATGGCTTCCGGGGTAGGGACGATACCGAGCTGATTGCCCTGATCGTCGATGAGCCTTACCTCTCGGACGCGAATACGCTCATTTACGCGTAGGTCTTGTGATGCCAATCTGCCTCCTAGTCATGTGAATCAAACCCGGGCCACGCGGATAATGGTGACCCAATGTAGCATCGGCTCATGAAAGAGTCAAATAGCGCGTTGCCATAGCAGGGTTTACTTCAGCCACTTCAAAATGCATTAATAGTCACGGCATGTCTACCGGCGATGCGCGTTCAATCCTCGCGACAGTCACCCGGCTCATTGAGGCCGCACGGGAACGTGAGGAGCAGAATCTCAACACCTACGGCATATACAGCGACATCACCACCCATGGCGGGCTGAGAAACCTGCTTTCGAGCATGAGTGCCAATATCCGTGATCATCTTGCCAAGCTCGACCATCTCGAGCGCACCGTCTCCGAAGCTGACTTCGACCGAGAAAAGGTGGCCTCTCTCTCAATCCCCGATCACGAGGTGGAATACGCCTTCGACGCAACCATGGAGTATAAGGACTTCCTCCGGGAGATCTACCGCAGGGAGGAGGCCATTGTGACCCTGTACGATACCCTTGCATCCGTTGCGGCGGACGACGAGGCCCGCTTCTACTTCGAGCGGATGGCGGAAGACGGCCGGAAGCACATGTGGCTCGCGAAGGACCGGTCGGACCTGGAAGCGCTCCTGTAACCCGCGCGCCCCTCGTGAAACGCCGGATTGCCGACGGACCGGAAGCTACTCCTCCTTCGTCAGGACAAAGAGAACCTCCGTGGACCACAGGTTCCTCAAGACCGGACGAACCCGCCGTCCGGACTTCATGGCCACCTCCGAATGAATTCGGAAGCCCAGCTCTCTGCAGAGGATGAGGAAGTCCCGGCGTGTACAGAAGTGGATGTTCGGCGTGTTATACCACTCATACGGAAGGTTCCGGTTCACCGGCATGCGCCCCTGGAACCCCAGCTGGACCCGGTTGGTAATGTGGCCGAAGTTCGGGAAGTTGACGATCGCCCGTTTTCCCACGCGCAGCATCTCCTGAAGGAGCATGACCGGCTGATGTATCATCTGGAGCGTCCGGTTCAGCACGACCACGTCATAGCTTCCGGTGGCGTAGTCCTTCAGTCCCTCGTCGAGGTTTCCGTGAAAGACCGATATCCCCTTCGAAATGCACGCGCTGATCATGGTCTCGTCGATCTCTACGCCCCGGCCGGCAACGTCCTTCTCCTTGATCAGCCGCATGAGAAGCTCGCCGTCGCCGCATCCCAGGTCGAGAACCGTCGAGCCTGATTCCACGAGTCGTACAATCTCGCTGTAGCTGTATCGGGAGCTGTCATGAGGTGGCATAGGTGTGCTCCAGAAACGCCGATATGAGGGGCGTTTGGCGTTCCGACTCCAGCAGAAAGGAGTCGTGGCCGTAGGGACTTGATATCTCCGTGTAGGAGACGTCATTCCCACACTTGGTCAGAGCAAAGACGATCTCCTTTGCCTGGTACGATGGATAGAGCCAGTCCGAGCTGAACGACATCACCAGGAAACGCGCCTGAACCCTGGCGAAGGCATCTTCCAGGGTTCCGTATCGCGCCGCCAGGTCGTAATAGTCGATCGCCTTTGTGAGATAGATGTAGGAGTTCGCATCGAAGCGATCTACGAACTTGTCCCCCTGATGCTCCAGGTAGCTCTCCACGGCAAACTGATCGGAGAAGTCGAAGCCGAAGCGCTCTCGTTCCTGGAGCTTGCGGCCGAACTTCATTCCCATGGACTGATCCGAGAGGTAGGTGATGTGGCCGACCATACGCGCAATGGCAAGACCCCTGGCGGGTTGCTCGCCGCCGTAGTACTCACCGTTGTTCCATTTCGGATCGGACATGATGGCGTTCCGTCCAACCGCGTTGAAGGCGATCGCCTGGGCGGAGAGCCGCGCCGTTGCCGCGAGAACGATCGATCCTTTGACCCGCTCGGGGTAGGAAACGGCCCACTCGATTGCCTGCATCCCGCCCATGGATCCACCGGCAACCGCAAGGAGACGGTCTATGCCGAGGTGGTCAAGCAGCCGGGCCTGAACGCGGACCATGTCCTCAATGGTCACTACCGGGAATGAGAGGGCGTAGGGCTTCCCGGTTTCGGGATCAATCGAGCCCGGCCCGGTCGTGCCCCGGCATCCGCCAAGCACGTTGGAACAGATCACAAAGTACTTGTCCGTGTCGAAGGCCTTGCCCGGACCTATCATGTGATCCCACCAGCCCGGAGGATCGCCGGAATCGGGGTGGTGCCCCGCCGCGTGAGCATCTCCGGAAAAGGCGTGAGCAACCAGAATGGCGTTGGACTTCGACTCGTTCAGCGTTCCGTAGGTCTCGTAGGTGACGGTGATCGGCCCGAAGTCCTGTCCGCAATCGAGCCGGACAGGCTCATCGAGGGTTATCTGATGCGGCTCGACAATTCCGACACTGTCCTGACTGCTCATATTCGCTCCGCCCGCCGCCGGGAACAATTGCTCACCGTGCGTTTCCGACGAGGTGAACCCGAATCCTAGAAAGGAGGGGCGCCGCTGTCAACATCGTCGGCGACCGAAGCTCCCGACGCAGTCTCTTGTCGAAGCGCGAAGAAACGTGCTACAGGTGGCGCCGAGATGTACATCTTTCTCATGTTGGCGCCTCTGGCTGCGGCCTTTCTCATTCTCGCCTATCACAAGGTCTGGGAGCGCCGGGCAATTCTGCGCCCCGTCGTGCTGGGGCTCGCCGGGTATCTGCCCGCCTGGGTTGTCCGCCTCATCATCGACGCCCTGACACCCGACATCTTCTACGGCGCCCCGCTCTTTCTCTACGCACTCCTGGTGGAGCACCTGATTCCGATCGCCCTGGGGGTTTCGCTGTTCTATCTCCTGGCGGGATACGTGCGGAATGCGGGCCGTTCCATCTTCGTTGTCGGCATGTCTGCCTTTCTTGCGGGCTTCTTCACCCTGGAGGCGCTCCTGTTTCTTGCCCTCAATCCGGACATCGTCACTCCCTACGATCTCTTCGTGCTGCCGGTGCTCAGACTCGGGGTCCTGGCGCTAATCCCTGTGTTCATGTGGGGCATTCGTTCCGGTGGCGGAGCGGACCGTTACCTCTTCGGCCTGGGTGCGGTCCTGTTGGCGGCCGCTTTCGCCGTCGTTTCCTATCTCAACGGCTTGAACTATCACCTTGTGTCCTACGTACTCACCGGGGTACTAGGCTCACTCGTGGTTCTCCTCTATCTTCTGATCGGAGGTGTCACCCGCGGCTCTCGGTGAGAGTCCTGAAGTGGCGCAGAGGGCGCGCAGGATGCGTTGGATCGACAGAGTGAATATGCCCCGGGCCGGCGCCGGGCAGACTCGCATCCCCTTGTACAGCAGGGGCCGCGGGGTTTCCCGGCTCGTTGTGATCGGCGTCGTGCTCGTCGTCGTCTTCAGTGGGTGCTCCCCCGGCACGCTCTTCGTGACCGACCCCTATGCGGACGCAGTCGTCCGGTACAGTGCCGAGGAGCGCCGTGAGATTCGAACGCTCCTGGACAACGCCCCGCAGCCCGATGAGTACCTTGCACTCACGCCGGAGGAGAATCCGGCAACGGTGTTGCAGGACCGGCTCAATCCCCAGCCGCCGGAACTGGTGTTCCTTACCGCCTACCTCGAGGACACCGCGATTGCCGTGGCTCCCGGGTTCTCGGATACTCGCTTTGTGATTCTCGGGAGTGGCTCCGGCGGTATCGACTCGGACGGCTCCGGCGAGACGGCAGAAGCTCGGCCCGGCACGACGCAGGATGAGGCGACCGGGAGCAACCTGATACCGGTACGCTTTGATCGAAGCGGCGCAATGGCCCGGGCCGGAGAGCTGACGGCGGAGCACGCAATCGACACCGAACCGGCGCCTGATGTCATGCTCTTCGCGCTGGTCGACACGGCGGAGCGGCGCCGAGAAGTGGATGCCTTCGTCGATGCGTTTCGAGAGCGCATTAGCGCCGCTCAGGCCGCCGTCACACTGGAGGAACGGCGCTTCGACGACGTCCCGAGTCGTGACGCAGTCCGAAGCGCCTTTCGAGAGGCTTCGAGCCGGTACGGAGTCTATGCCGTTTTCCTGGGTACCGGATCTCCTTACGCGGTGGAACAGGCAATTGGGACCGGAAAACCCTTCGGAAGCGAGAATCTGGGATTGTTCGAACCTCTTCAGGAGCGTATGCTGTTTAGCGTGGATACGCGGCTATCCGACGCGCTTCGTGCGTATCTGCGTACGGCGCCGGATGCGGCCCCTCCGACGGGCACGTCGGAGGTTGTAGCGACGGCACGTCTCGTTCTCGGACCGGCCGCGACGGAAGAGGAGACTACGGAAGAGGGCGCGAATCGAGTCAACAATGATGCGGAATGACCGATGATCCTTAGTGAGGGGATAGTGCTCTCGCCGGGTACCCCCGGGTGGTCCATTTGACAAAGGCAGGGGTGAATCCTATAATTCGCCGTAATTTGGAAGATTTTGACCTATGCATCTAAAGGAGCAAAGAATGACGTACGTGCGGTTTCTGGGGGCGGTTGTGGCCGTCTTTCTCCTCGCACTACCGCTTTCGGCGCAGACGCAACAGACGCGGAGCCTGCGGTCAATTGTTCTTGAAGACTTCGATGATCCCGACGCACGAACGTGGTTGGTGACGGCAAGCAAATTCTCGCCTGAAGAACTCCCGGAAAAGGCCTATGTGAACACCTGGCCGGATGCACTTTATCGGGAAGAGCCGGAAGACCGGACATTGCGAGCTCTCGGCGTGCGCGCGGCCTTCACTCGCAAGGGCTACAATTTCGTTGAGATCACACCGGCCGCCGAGAACGAGGAAGGTGAGGTTGTTCCGGAAGGTATTCCCATTCCGGGAGCCGTAGACACGGTTGACCTCTGGGTCTGGGGAAGCAATCGCAACTACTATCTCGATATCCAGCTCCGCGATTTCCGTGGGGTGGTACACACGCTCCGTATGGGAGATCTCGGATACCGGGGATGGCGGAACCTCAGGATCGAGGTTCCGACCTACATTCCGCAGGAGAGCCCCTATCTCCTGCAACAGCAGGGCCTCGAGATTGCCAAGCTCGTTCTCTGGACCAGGCCTGAAGAGCGCGTCGACGAGTTCTACATCTACCTCGACGAGATCAAAGTCGTTACCGACGTGTTCCGAGAGCGCTTTGACGGCGAGGAGCTCGCCGATCCCGAGCGGATCGATGAGCTATGGTCCGATGGCTCCGGGAATCAGGGCGAGTAGAGGAGCATAGAGCATGAAGAAAGCAGTTGTCATAGCCACACTACTTGTTGCATCAGCCTTCGTGGTCTTCGGTCAGCAGGCTCAAACCGACCCCGACCAGCTTGGTACCGATACGGCTCAGCAGGCCCTTCAGGAGATCTCGGTCACGCGCTTCGAGGACCCCGGCTTCTGGCGGGTCTCGATCCCCTCCGACCAGGGCATCATCAGCCATCGTCGGCTGCAGGGTGCGCCGGCGGAGAAGGAGCCGATCGAGGCCGAGGAAGAGGCGGGCATCGATCCACAGGACGAGTACGTCCTCGGTGTGAAGACGACCTTCTACCGACGCGGATCGACGACCATTTCCGTTGAGCCCATTCGGCCCTTGCCGATTCCGGGCATCACCAAGACACTGTCGGTCTGGGTGGTCGGACGTAACTTCAACCACGATCTCTACGTCCGAGTCCAGGACTACTTCGGGAATCGCAACCTCATTTACATGGGGCAGCTCAACTTCTCCGGATGGAAACAGCTTTCCGCGCCTATTCCTCCGACTCTGCGGCAGCGAGACATCCACTACCAGGACCAGACCGGTCTCCAGGTGCTCGGTTTCGTCATTGAGCCCGCTCTCGAAGAGACCTTCGGTTCCTACTACGTTTACTTCGACGACATGCGGGCGATCACCGACCTCTTCCCGGAAGAGAGCCGTGACCCGGATGACATGCTGGATGCCTGGTAGGATCGACCCGTGAATCGACGCACCCCATGGGACGTTCGATTCTCCACCGGTACTGTACGAAGCGCCTCCTGTCGGGAGGCGCTTTTTTGTAGGTGCGCCCCGCAGGGCCTGCAGCGGCGTTGGGTGCATCTCGAGGAGCCCGCCACCGGGAGTGGCGCCGGCGTACCGACCTTGAGGCGAGCGAGCACCGGATATGAGTGAGCAGAGCCGAAGCGACCATTTTCAGTTTCTCAGGAAGGTCTACTTCTTTCGCGATCTCCCGGATGAAGAGCTCCATCGAGTAGGAGCCCGCTGCAAAGAGGTGGTCTACGAGACCGGCGACACGGTCTTCACGGAGGGGAGTCGGGGCGATCGCTTTTACATCGTCCTGGATGGTCAGGTCGAGGTGTGGAAGGACACCGACGGTCTGCCCGACAGCCTTCTCGCGGTGCACGGCAGCGGACACCTCTTCGGTGAGATGGCCCTCGTGGACGACCTGCCGAGAAGTGCGACGGTGCGTGTTCGGGACCGGGCGAGACTGCTCTATCTCACGCGGGAGGAGTTTCGTTCCGCCATTCAGAACAGTCCCGGCATGGCGCTGTCGGTGCTTCGAGCGCTCTCCGCCATGATCCGGACGAGCAACGAGAGCTACGTAAGCAAGCTTCAGGAGCGGAACCAGCAGCTTGCCACGGCGTACGAGGAGCTGAAGAAGACGCAGGACCGTCTCCTGCAGCAGGAACGCTTTTCGAATCTGGGGAAGTTCTCGTCAATGATTCTGCACGATGTGCGCAATCCCGCGTCGGTCATCAAGAGCTACGCCGAGATGATACAGCTGCAGTCGGAGGACCCCTCGAAGGTCGCACGCAACACCGAGCGGATTCTTCAGGAAGTTGTGCGGCTGGAGCGGTTAACCGCGGATCTGTTGGACTACTCCCGAGGCCAGATTCGCATCAACTTCCAGATCATCCAGCTCGATAACTTCCTTTCGCGCATCGAGGAGGCGGTCGGTGACCGGCTTGCCGCAAAGGGGATTGAGCTTCGCACGGAGAACAGTTGCACCGCGCCCGCTCTCTTCGATGAAGAGCGCCTCATCCGGGTGGTGCTGAACCTGGTGGACAACGCCCGCAAGGCAACACCCAGAGGCGGGGCCATTACGATCTCTACGTCGTGCGAAAAGAAGAGCGTCCGGATTCGTGTGCAGGACAACGGCGAGGGCATGACGCGGGAGGTACGGGAGCGGGTGTTCCAGCCCTTTTTCTCGTCATCTTCGGACGGCGGGACCGGCCTCGGCATGGTGATCGTCAAGAACATCGTGGAAGCGCACGATGGAGAGCTTCGGCTCGAGAGCGCCCCTGAGGCAGGAACGACGGTTGAGATCACGCTTCCCCATAAGGGGTGAGGCGGAGTAACCGCCGGTAGTTCTCCGTCGTCACGCCGGCCAGTTCGCCTGCGCTTGTACCGCGCAGCTCCGCGAGAAAGGTAATGGTGTGACCGACGTACCCCGGGTGGTTGGGTCTTCCCCGAACCGCCTGGGGAGCCAGAAAGGGTGCGTCGGTTTCGACAAGAAGCCGGTCATCCGGGACCATTCGCGCCGCCTCGCGGATGGCTTCGGACTTGTTGTAGGTCACGTTTCCGCCGAACCCGATGTGCATCCCCATATCGAGAAAGCGTTTCACCCGGGCAGCGCCGTCGGAGAAGCAGTGCATGATGCCACCCCGGGCCGGCGGATGGGCCGCAAGCACTGACGCAATGTCCTCAGTGGCGTCACGGTTGTGAATGATCACCGGCAGATCAAGCTCATCGGCAATCGAGAGCTGAAGCTCGAAGAGCTCTCGCTGGCCTTCTCTGGTTCCGAAATCCCAGTACCAGTCCAGTCCGATCTCCCCGACGGCCGCGACCTCCGGAGAGGCTGCCTGGGCGCGCAGCACCTCGGGCAGCCGGGATAGGTCCACGCGTCCCGTCTCGGAGGGATGTGCCCCGACAGCAAGGGAAGCAATGGGAACGCCTGCGAGAAGGGATCGTCTCTTCTCAAAGGTTTCGGGCGAGACGGATATGTCCAGAACATGCGCGACGCCCGCCCGGATGACGTGCTGCAGGAGTGCGCGAATGTCCAGACCTTTCTCCGCACAGACCTCGGCGTGGAAGTGCGAGTCCGTGCTGCCGGTGACTACCAGTACATCGTCGAATGGATCCTTGCTGCGTCCCACACCGGGCATCATAGGCCGTCGGGGCTTGCGGGAACAACCGGGACGGTCATCGCACTGACATTTGGAGCCACGCCTACTATCCTGGAGACTGGAAGGAGAGACTTGGAAGGAGGTACCACGTGCACGGGACTGCCGGAATCGTCACCGGAATCATTACGCTCCTCGTCATAGCCGGGGCCGCCCGGCTGGTAACCAACAAGCTACGGTTCCCTTTCAGCGTCCTGCTCTTTCTGATCGGGATCGGTCTCGCGGTTCTGGCGCCGCGGGTGCCGACTCTCGCCTCGGTTACACGGTTGTCCGTCTCACCCGACCTCATCCTCATCGTCTTCCTACCGACCCTGGTATTCGACTCCGCCATGCACCTCAATGTACGGGAGGTGCGCAAGGGGCTTGCGCCGATCCTCATGCTGGCGGTGCTGGGTCTCCTCGTTTCGGCGGTGGTGATCGCCCTGGTGGCCGGGAGCCTCTCGAGTCTCTCCTTCGGTACCGCGCTCCTTCTCGGTGCCATTCTCAGCGCAACCGATCCGGTCGCCGTAATCGCGATTTTTCAGCGCCTCGGCGCGCCCCGGCGCCTCCACGTCCTCGTGGAGGGGGAGAGCCTCTTCAACGATGCCACCTCCCTCGTCCTTGCGCGCATTCTTGCGGCAGTCCTCATCGGCGGCGCCGTCTCCTGGGACGTCGTCGCCAACGGCGTGTTGAGCTTCTTCATCGTCTTCCTGGGCGGAGTTCTCTCGGGAGTGCTCCTCGGCGTGATAGCCGGATTGATTCTGGACCGCGTGGGATCGGACCCGCTGGTGACGATCACCGTCACGACGGTCCTGGCATACCTCTCGTTCATCATTGCCGAAGAGTTTCTGGGTGTGAGCGGTGTCATGGCGACGGTTGCAGCGGGCTTGACCTTCAGCGGGTGGGGTTGGACCAAGATCCGCCCGGAGGTGCGGCAGTACCTCGAGTACTTCTGGCAGTACGTCTCCTTCGTCGCGAACGCGCTCATCTTCATTCTGGTCGGCATGAGCGTGAACCTGGCAAGTCTGTGGGATGCCCGGGGCATCCTCGGATGGGTCATCGTTGCCATGCTCGTGTCGCGGGCCGCCGTGGCCTACGGCGTGGTGCCCCTCTCGTCGGTTGTCGGGAGGGAGGCGCGTTTCGATCGCGGCTACAAGACCGTCCTGTTCTGGGGAGGCCTTCGCGGCGCGGTGGCCCTGGCGGTTGTGCTCAGCCTTCCGGAGTTTCCCGCCAAGGAGCTTCTGGTAAACCTGGTTATCGGGTCGGTTCTCTTCACGCTTGTGCTCCAGGCACCGACAATCGAGCCGGTGGTGAGGCTTCTGGGCCTTCACAAACGATCTCTGCCGGACC